>JBKPCD010000115.1:0-50090 GCA_046727175.1 Acidobacteriota bacterium
TGCCCAGATTCGCATAGTGCCGCGCCGCATTGGTCTTCGAGGTCACGAGCCACTCGGGATTCTGCGAAAACGGCATGACGGGATACACGTAGGCGAGCAGTTTCAGGTTCTTCCCCTGCGCGTAGTCGAGCATTTCCTGGACCGAAAGCGGGATCGCACCCGTCTTGATGTCCCACTGATTCGTGCGAATCTTCTGGCCGAGGCCGAGCCACAGCGTGTGCTCCCAGCTCAGTCGTCGACACTCTCTTCGCGGTGGGAGATGGCCGAAGTTCGACGGCGCGTACAGGACGAACCGCGAGCCGAGCTCGGCGGCGCGATCGAGAAGACGCTTGTATTCTTCGCGTCCGGCCGCGTCGGCAACGTCGATCTGGTAATCGTTTGCGCACCACCCCACGGTCAGCGGCTGCGTCGGGCGATACAAGAGGAACGCGCGGACGATGTCGGTAAACGCCGCGATTTCCGCTTCGTCCATCCCCGGCGCTGACGCGTAGCGTCGCGGCACACTCCACTCGGGCGCCATTGCCGCTGGCAACACGCGGCCGCTCAACCGGTATGGCGACACGAGCGCGCGATCCGTTGTGAACGGACCGAAGTCCGCGCGCCACTCGATCTCGGGACTGTATCGAACGCTGAACCGATCGCGCTGAACCTCCACGTGCAGGAACGGGTTCTGCAGGGTCGCCAGCAATCCTCGCTTGTCGCTGAATCGCAAACACACCCCGGAATCTGCTGTTCCGAGATTCGGCCGCGCCGATTTCGGGATGAAGCTGTCGGACACCTCCTCGGTGAGCTGCATGCGGAACGCCTCGATTTCGTTGACGCGGTAACTCTGCGAGGGCGCCTTTGCAATAAAGATCTGCTTGCTGACGAACAGCCATTCCGGTTTGACCTCGTAGACGACGTCGATTTCGTATCCGCTCGAGGTCCACCGATACGTCACGCGTTCTCGTTCGGCCTGCCGGTGAGGATCCTTCAGGGCCGTGCTCTCGATCGCGCCCCCATCGACGCTCACGCGGAACCCATCGTCCTTGACGCGAAACGTCCGGCCGATCCGAACGTCGGTGAGCGCCGTCAGACCGCGGTCGCCGAATACAAGACTGATGCGCCCGTTTCCAAGCGTCGTGGCGCGACTCGCATCCGACGTGACCCCCACGGCGACCAGAATCGCAGAGAGGAACAACAACCCTTTCGACCCATCGCAGCGCATGGCCACATTGTGCCCAAAAAGCTCCTGAACTCGGTAGATTGTGGCTGCACAGCGAACGCGAGCTGGTCGCTCGGTGGCTCGGGTCGATAGCCGCAACTGATATCCGCTGCGAAAGGCACGAGGCGAGCTACGGAGCACCCGAACTACCGAGCTACCGGCAGCGACGCTGATAGATCGATAAGATCTCCTGAGTTGCTAGAGCTGTTGCCGGCAACTACGCTGTCACGCGTGATGTTCTTGAAAGGCGTTTACGCGATTGCGGTCACCGCGCTCGTCGCCGCTGCCGCGGGCACGATCGACCAGCTGACCACTGGAAAGAGGACGATCACCGTGAAATTCCAGCCGCGGCCGCAGGCGGCAACCGGCTCCTTGTTCGAACTGCGGGCAGTGCAATGAAAGGGCCGGAGGCGGGGAGCATGGCGTCATCGATCGGTTGCGCGGGTCCGGATGGCGGCATTTGCCGGGAAATCCGGCTCCCTCGTCCCCGGCCCGGCCCTCGCTCCCCAGTCCCCGGTTCCGGACAAGGAGTTGTCATGCACAGGACGATACTGATTGCAGTATTCACTGTCTCGTCGGCGTTGCTCTTCGCTCAGACACAGCAGCAACAGGCGTCGAGTGCAACGCGACCTTCCTCGCAGACCACTGGCGAACGCCAGCCGCTGAACGCAGCGCCGAATCGCCGCGCTGACGAAGGACGCGGCCCGTTCAAGACGCTCGTCATCCGCGGCGCGATTCTCATCGACGGCACCGGCGCGCCACCGGTAGGCCCCGTCGACATCGTCATCGAGAACAACAGGATTCAGAGCGTCCGGAGCGCGGGCACGCCGGGTCTTCCGCTTCGTTCAAACCGCCCGCCTGAAAAGGCGGATCTCGAAATCGACGCAGCCGGCATGTACGTGATGCCAGGGTTCGTCAGCCTGCACGAGCACGCGGCGGTGCGCCGAAAAATCCGGACATCGAATATCCGTTCAAGCTGTGGCTCGCGCATGGGATCACGACGGTGCGCGGCGTGCCGCTGACCGATCACGCGCTCGCCATTCGCGAACGGGAGCGCAGCGACAGGAACGAAATCGTCGCACCGCGGATCATCAATTACCAGCGTCCGGGCATGGGCTGGGAGAAGGGTCCGGTCGACACGCCCGAATCCGCGCGTGAATGGGTCCGCTGGGGCGCGGCGAACGGCCTGGATGGGCTCAAGCTGGGTGCGCAGCGCCCCGACATCATGGCTGCCCTCCTCGATGAAGCCAAAAAGCACAAGATGGGATCGACCGCGCACCTGCAGCAGACCGGCGTCGCACAGATGAACGCGCTGACGGCGGCGAAGTTGGGATTACAGACTGTCACCCATTTCTACGGACACTTCGAAGCGCTCCTCAAGGACTACGTCGTCCAGCCATGGCCGGTCGACCAGATCAACGACAACGAGCAGATGCGATTCGGAGAGGTGGCGAGGCTCTGGGACAAGATTTATCCGCCAGGCAGCCCCGAGTGGAAGACGTATCTCGAAGAACACCGGAAACTCGGAACAACGTTCGATCCGACGATGACCGCGTATGCGGCAGGGCGGGATCTGATGCGGATGCGGAATGCGGACTGGCATAACCGATACACGCTGCCGTCGTTGATGGACTTCTACTCACCGAGCCGAACTAATCACGGGTCCTACTGGTATTACTGGACGCTGGAGGACGAGATCGCGTGGCGCAACTTCTACCAGATCTGGTTCCGGCTGCTGAACGACTACAAGAAGATGGGTGGCCGCGTGACGGCGAGCGCCGATGCGGCGTTCATCTACAACACGTACGGCTTCGGCAACATCCACGAACTCGAGCTCTTGCAGGAAGCCGGGTTCCATCCGCTCGAGGTGATTCAAGCCGCCACCTACAATCCGGCGATGACGCTTGCCGAAGCGCGCGGCGTCGACATCGATCGCGGTGTGGTGCGCGCCGGCCTCCTCGCCGATCTGATCGTCATCGACCAGAATCCGCTCAAGAACCTGAAAGTGCTCTATGGCACCGGCGCGCTGCGCCTCAACGATCAGACCGGCAAGCCCGAGTGGATCGGCGGAATCAAGTACACGATCAAAGACGGGATTGTCTACGACGCGAAGAAGCTGCTAGCGGATGTCGCAGCGATGGTCGAAAAACAAAAACAGGGGCGGAAACCGACGACTTCGCAGCAGTGAGGTCGTGTCAGTGTGAGAATCGAGAATCTCCTGTCTCCTGTCTCCTTAGAAATCCATCGTCACCCCAAACCGGAAAATCCGGGGAGAGAGGATTTCCGACGGACGCAGGTACGCGCTGCCAACCGCCGCGTTGTAGCCGGTGATCGTGTCGGCGTTGCCCAGGTTGAACACCTCGATCATTGGCATGATTCGACGCGCGCCGAACCGGAACGTCCGCGAGATGCGGAAATCGACCATGGCGACGTCCGGCAGGCGCTCGTCGCCGCGTTCGGTCAAGCGCACCGTCTGACTGGAGCGCGTCAACGTCGGGAAGAGCGAGCGCGTCACGTTGAATGTCGACTGGTACGGATAGCCGTCGTTGAGGATGAAGCTTCCGCTCAGATTGATGTCGTACGGCGCAATGTACGATCCCGACAGCCTGAACGCGTACTTCGACTCGGTCCCTTCCACGCCTCGCGGGAAGTTCAGCGAGTTGTTCGGATCGTTCAAGTCGCCGGTGGCGACACCGCCGAAGTTGCGGCCGAGCGTCAGGCCCGCCAGCAATTGCCAGCGCTGGCTGAACCGCTTCGCGGCCGTGATTTCCACGCCGTTGTACGTCGTGTCCAGCAGGTCCTGATTGTCGAACACGTTGTCCTGGAACGCCTGACCCTGGAACGCGGAGTTCAGGTTATAGAAGGTAATCGTGCCGCCCGGCCCCGATGGAGGCGTGGGCACGGCGATCGTCTGCTCCGTGTAGGCCGACGTTGGCACGGTAACGTTGCGCTGGCCGATGACCTTTCGATTCGTGCGGTGGTAATACATCACGCCCGCGCGGAAATCGCGCATCAACTGGTGCTCGACGCCAACGGTGAACTCGTCAGAGTACGGCCAGTCCGGTCCGTTCGAGTCGGGGTACCGGCTCGTCAGGCCCGGGAATCCACTGAACGTTCCGAGTTCGTTCTCCTGGGGAAGCCGATCGCCGTTCTGATCATCCCAGCTCCGCGTCCCCGACAGGAACTGGAATGGGTGTACCCGCTGCACCATATTCAGCCCAATCTGAGCCGCGTACCGGCTGGCGCTCGCCTTGATCGCCGTACGTCCGCTCCCGAACAGATCGTAGACGAGTCCCGTTCGCCACACACCGCGATTCGCGCTGAAGACGTCCGTCTTCGCCAGATCGCGTGCAGCGGAATAGGTCCCCGCAGGTTTGGACTGTGCGGGCATCCAGCCGTTCGAGTGATCGAACCGCACGCCGAGATTGAGTGTGAGCTGCTTGTACGTCCACGCATCCTGCACGAACAATCCGAGCAGTCGAATCTTGCTGTCGTTCGCCGTGGGGGTCGGCCACAGCCGCACCTGCGTGGCCTTGTCGTTCTCGAACTCGTAGTAAATATCGCCATTCACCCAGAACTGGTCGTTCATCCCCATCTGCGCGAACTGGCTTCCGACCTTGAGCAGATGATCGCCGCCCCAGGCGTGAGTCGTGTAGGAGAACACGTTGTCGAACTGCGAACGGTAATTCGGCGCCTCCTCGTGACGCTGCGCAGCGACTGACGCCGTGCTCGTCGCGTTGTCGACGAGACGGATATCGTTTGGTCCGACCTCGGGCTGATAGTAGTAGTTCGTCACCCCATCCATGATTCCGAAGGTGGACTCGAACACGACTGTGTTCTTGATCAACGAGTACTTGGCCTGGGTCGAGAACGCCGGATTCGTCTGCCAGAGCGACGCGCGATCCTCGACGAAGTTCGGCGGCGTGTCACGACGATGGAAGCGCTCCTTCCAGTTGTAGTTGTACGAGAAGCCGATCTTCTGATCGCGCGTCATCTGCCACAGCGCCTTTCCGGACCCGTTCCAGATCAGGTTGTCGTCGATCGCGCGCGTGCCATCGGGATTCCTGATGAGCGTCAGCTTGTCCGTGCGCCAGTTGCGGTAGGCGCCATTGACCCACAGCCGGTCGCGGATGAGCGGCCCGCCTCCGGCCACGTTGAAGTCGTACAACTTGGTGACCGGAATTCCGCCAGCTAGGCCCAGTTTCTTGACCTCGGTGTCGTTGACGCTCTGCCAGTCCTTGTCGGCGAAGAAGTACTTCATGTCGCCGCGCCAGCGGTTGCTGCCGCTCTTGGTGACCATGTTCAGGTAGATTCCGCCGGTCATCACCTCTGCTGGGATCGCCGACGTCTGGTAGTTCACCTCGTCAAACATGCCCTGGTCGTAATAGAGCATCGTCGAACCGCCGCCGCCCCCGGGCCAGTTGACGGTCGTGCCATCGATTGCAAAGTTCTTGTCGTCGTCACGTGAGCCGTGCACGCGAAGCGCACTCTGCTGCATGGCCTGATTGCCGCCTACGTCGTAGGTGTTGACCTGAACACCGGGGATGATCTTGGCGACCGACCACGGATCGCGTCCGGTCGGGACCCCCTCGAGGATTTCCTGGCTCATGACGGTCTGCTGAAGGTTCGACTTGACGTCCACGGTCGGCGAGGCGCCCGAGACCGTAATCGTCTCCTGCAGCTGCCCGACTTCCAGCTTCACGTTGACGGTCGCCGTGAAGCTCGCGCTGATGACAACGTCGCGGCGCTCGACTGTCTTGAACCCCTGGAGCTCGAACTTGAGTATGTAGGTGCCGGGCAGAAGGCGATCGAATCGATAGGCGCCCACGGCATCGGTCGACTGAGTGCGTGCGCCTCCAATGAGGCGTTCCCCCGAGAGCGTCACGGAGGCACCGGGCAGCAGACCGCCACCGATGTCGCTTACCGCGCCCTCGATGACTCCGGTCGCGACCTGCGCTGCGGCGGGCGAAACACTGCAGACGAGAACCACGAGAAGGGAGGCGAGTGGCGGCCGAAGGGGATGGTTCATAGTCTCCTCCTGACGCAGGGTAACGCCACGAGCGGCCCGACAGTTCTGCCTCAGCCGAACGGGTTCGAAAAACCTGGGACGACCGGTGTGACCGAGAACACGACGACTCGTTTCGCCGGTAACCGCCGGTATACACCGGTTCGTTGCGGAAGACCAATCAGGAAATGTGATGAGGCAATAACGTTACGCACCAGGCACGATCACTTCACTCGTGCGTGGACGATGTAATCGAGCCTGGGGAATCTGTGCTGGAGATACACGTTGCCGCCTTCGAACAGCGGATCCTGCTTGCCCGCGCGGATCCCACCGCCGGCCTCCTCCCCGTAGCCGGCAAACAGTGAATCGGCGACCTCCATCCCTTCGACGACGCGCGCGAACGGCACGAAAGGTTCGGCATCGTGCGTCGCACGGTTGTCTCGCAGATTGATGAAGACCTGCGTCGATCGACTGTTGGGATCCTTGAAGGCGTACGCTATCGTGCCACGCTCGTTCGAAAGCACACGCGGGTCGTCGGGGATCGTCCGATTGCGCCAGATCCTGGCGATCTCGGGGTTCCCGTTGATGCCGAACTGCGCCCACGTGCCCGCGCGGATCCGAAAAAAGCGCGCGCCATCGTAGAACCCAGCGCGAACGAGATTGTAGAAACGGTCGGCGCCATGAGGCGACCATTCGCGGCGCATCTCGAGGACGATCGGCCCGTTGTTCGTTTCGAGCGCGATTTGGCAGAAGTCGGGGGCGCTCCGATTCATCTCGGGTGCCTCGGGATTGAGAAGCAAAGAGTGCTGCGTGGCCTGTCTGACCGTGAAGACACCCGCAGCGATAGCCAGCAGGGACAGCGTGATTCGTGACACGCCCGCATTTTAGTGTCATTGGAACCAACGCGCCGCTCCGCGGCTAACAGGAGAAAGGGAGAAAGCCAAAAACAAGAGTAGGGGAGAAAGGGAGAAGACAAATTGTTTTGTCCCTTCCCTTTCTCCCGTCGTCTCGATTTTCTCCCCTTCTCCTGTGATCTTGGTTTTCTCCCGTTCTCGCGTCTCCCGCTCTCCTGGTATCATCTCTCCCCCTCTCTGTTCAGGAGCACAAATGCGCATTTCGAGACGCACCTTCGTAGGCACTGCCGCGGCGATGACGATCGCGTCGACCGGACGAGCCGATGAGCGGCGTGGCGGTGAAGGTGGAACCGGTGTTCAGGTTCCAGACTCGATCAGGGCGCTCAAACCGTTCCCCGGTCACGCGGTGCCGATCTCGGACGACGAGCGGCGCACGCGGATCGAAAAGGCGCGACGGCTCATGACCGAAAATGGCCTGGGCGCGATCGTCCTCGAGCCCGGGACGAGCATGTCGTACTACGTCAACGTGCGGTGGGGTCTCAGCGAGCGGCCGTTCCTGCTGGTCATTCCGGCAACGGGCGAGCTGGCGTACATCTCGCCGGGGTTCGAGGAGCAGCGGGCGCGCGAGATCACCAGGTTCACGAACGACGTTCGCGTCTGGCAGGAGGACGAAGACTGGGGAGCACTCGTCGCGGGGATCCTGAAGGACCGTGGCGTCGCGACCGGTAAAGTCGGGGTCGAGGAACGCGTCCGCTTCTTCATCCCGGAGGGGCTTCGCCGCGCCGCGCCGCAGATCGAGTTCGTCCTCGCCACGCCGGTGACGGCCGGCTGCCGCATGTTCAAATCGCCCGCCGAGATTGCGTTGATGCAGCGCGCGAACGACATCACGATCGAAGCCTATAAGGCGGCATTCGCAGCGCTCCACGAAGGGATGACGCAATTCGAGTTCGCCAACAATGTCCGTGCCGCGTTCAGCGCCCTCGGCGCTCCTGGCGGATCGGCCGGCGCGCAGTTCGGCCAGTACTCCGCCTTCCCTCACGGCAGCATCCAGCCCCAGCGTCTCAAGCCGGGCGACGTCGTGCTGGTCGACGGCGGGTGCTCGGTTGAAGACTACGCGTCCGACATCACTCGCACGACCGTGTACGGAAAGCCGAATCAACGGCAGATCGATGTGTGGAATCTGGAGAAACGCGCGCAGACCGCTGCGTTCACCGCCGCGCAGGTGGGCGCGACGTGCGAGTCCGTCGATGCGGCCGCGCGCAAGGTGATTACCGACGCCGGGTTCGGCCCCGATTACAAGGTCCCCGGCTTGCCGCACCGCACCGGACACGGCATCGGGATGGACGGTCACGAGTGGACAAACTTCGTCCGCGGGAACAAGACGAAGCTCGCGCCCGGCATGTGTTTCAGCGACGAGCCCATGATCGCCATCTACGGAGAGTTCGGGATCCGCCTCGAGGATTGTCTATACATCACCGAAGACGGCCCGAAGTTCTTCACCCAACAGAGTCCATCGATCGATCAGCCGTTCGGATAAGAGGGTGCTGAAGGTGCTGAGGGTGCTGAAGGTGCTAGAGATGTTAGGGCCAGGGATGCTGAAAGTGATAGCGCTGACGGTGCCGGAAGACCCACAAGTGCTCGCGCACGCCCTTCGGACGTCGAGTAGCGTCAGCTCGCTCAACACCTTCAGCACCGTCAGCACCCTTAGCACCTCTTCTTTATGAACATCGCCGAAATCGCCCGGCGTGCGAGCGTGTCGACGGCCACGGTGTCGCGCACGATCAATCAGAGCGGACCGGTGAAAGCCGCGACGGCGCGCAAGGTCTGGCGCGCGGTCGCCGAACTCAATTACTACCCGAACAGCCATGCTCGCGCGCTCGTCTCGGGCCGCAGCCGGCTGCTCGGGCTGATCGTCTCTGACATCACGAACCCTTTCTTCCCCGAGCTGATTCGCAGCTTCGAGTCGCTCGCAATCCAGCAGCAATATGATTTGCTGCTGACGAGCACCGATTACCAGACGAGCCGTATGACCGTCTGCCTTCGTCGCATGCTCGAGCGCAAAGTGGACGGCGTCGCGATCATGACGTCGGAGATGGACCTCGGACTCATACGCGAGCTGTCCCGGCGCGGCGTGCCGATCGTCTACATGGACGTCGGACAAATGGGTCCGCGTATGAGCCATGTCTCGATCGACTACGGGAACGGCGTCCTGCAGGCGGTCGAACACCTCGTCGGCCTGGGACACAAGCACATTGCGTTCATCAGCGGGCCGCTCGACTTGCACTCGGCGCGCACACGGCGCCAGGCGTTCCTCGATGGCATGCGTCGGCACAATCTCGTTCCGGAACGACGGCTGATTCGCGAGGGCACGCACACGGCCGAGGGGGGGCAGAAGGCGATGGCCGCGCTGCTCCGCCTCTCGAGACATCCAACGGCCGTCGTGTCGTCAAATGACTGGACGGCAATTGGCGCTCTCAGCGCGATCCACTCGGCCGGCCTGCGTGTGCCGGACGATATCTCGCTCGTCGGCTTCGACGACATTCCCCTCGTGAGCTACACGAATCCACCGTTGACGAGCGTCCGCATGTCCGCTGCCGAAGTAGGCGCCACCGCCTTCAATGCGTTGTTCAAATTGATTGGCGGCGAGCGCCTCGAGGGAGATGTGTATCAGGTCGCGACGAAGCTGATCGTGCGGGAATCCACGACGAAACCGAGGCGCTGATTCACACGGATCGTGGGGATCCGACACGACACAAGGATGAACGCGACTTTCGCGGATCAGGAATTCGGGCTCGGGTTCGCGCTCAGCAGTCGCACGAATGCGTCGTCGGGGAGATCGACCAGCGATCGAACGAAGATGTCGGCATCGAGCGTCGCCTGGCGACTCACGCCAATCGATCGCATCCCCGCCCGTCGCGCCGCCTCGATTCCGGCAGCCACATCTTCCACCACGATGCACCGCCCTGCGGGAACAGCAAGCCGCGCGGCAGCGCGCTGAAAGACCTGCGGATCGGGTTTGCCTCGCGTCACGTCTTCAGCCGCAACAATCGCGTCGAAATAAGGGTCGAGCGAGAGCGCTCGTAACATGACCTCGACGTTCAACCGCGGCGCAGACGACGCAATCGCCTGACGCCAGCCGTCGGCGTGAAGGCGATGCGCCCACTCCGCGGCGCCGGCGAGCGGCGCCACGCCTTCGGTCTCGGCCAGCCGCCGGTATTCCGCCTCCTTGGCGTCGCCGATCTGACGAATCCTCTCCGGCGCGGCATCGTCGCCGAGCCATCCGCGTAGAATGCGGTCGTTCCGCTGTCCAAAACTGGCCAGGAACTGCTCGTACGTGAGCTCCACACCTTCGGCAGCCATCACGTCGCGCCACGCGCGCCAGTGATACTCCTCGGAGTCGACCAGAGTGCCGTCCAAGTCCCAGAGAACAGCTCGGTGCATCAGAGTTCAGGCTCTCGGCTGATGTCTCTTGGCCCTGAGCCTTGAGGCGGTTCCGGTCACAATTCACCATTCACAATTTGTCTTCCTGTCCGTAATACGCCTTCGGCCCGTGCTTGCGCCGATAGTGTTTTTCGACCAGGAAGTCGTCCGGGCGCGATGCCTCGGGCGCGATCTGCCTGACGTGCCAGTCCATCCTCGCGACGTATTCGAGCACCTGCGCGTGCTCGATCGCCTTCGCCGCGTCCGCGCCCCATGTGAACGGACCGTGATTTGCCACGAGCACCGCTGGCATTTCCGCCGGCGAGAGCCCGAGCCCGGTGAACGTCTCGACGATCACGCGACCGGTGTTCTTCTCGTACTCGTGTTCCACTTCGTCGCGGCGCATCGGACGCGTGACCGGTACGTCCCCGTTGAAGTAGTCGGCATGTGTCGTGCCCATGCAGCGTACCGGCGTCCGCGCCTGCGCGAACATCGTCGCGAACTCGGAGTGCGTGTGGACGATCGCGCCGCACGCGTCGAACGCGCGATACAGCTCGAGATGCGTGGGCGTGTCCGACGACGGCCGGAGCGTACTGTCGACGACCTCGCCCGTCTCCAGCGAGACCGGCACCATGTGCTTCGGCGAGAGGTTCTCGTACGGAACCCCGCTCGGTTTGATTACGAACACGCCGGCGGATCGATCGACGGCGGAGACATTGCCGAACGTGCTCAGGACCAGGCCGCTCGAGGCGAGATCCATGTTTGCCCGGTAGACGATTCGGCGAAGATCGGCGAGAGTCATCTCACGCGGGTCTTGATTGCCAGCAGCCGCTTCATCAGCGTGCCGAGGTCCGCCCGCGATCCTGCGACCCCGCCGAACGTGTCGTGCAGCTCGCGATAGATGGCGTACAGCTCGTCGTACACCCTGTGCGCCGCCGGCTCCGGCGTGAAGCGCTTCTCTTTCAGTGTCGTCATCTGTCTCTGGGCCTCGGTCCAGCTCGGGTATCCGCCAGCGGATTCCCCTGCGGTCACTGCAGCCGAAACGGCGGCGCCGAGGGCCGGCGTCTGCGGAGAGCCGGCGATCAGCATCGGTTGACCGATGACGTCGGCGTAGATCTGCATGAACAGGTCGTTCTTCTCCGCGATTCCTCCGCAGCAGACGACGCGCTCGATCGGGACGCCGAACTCGCGGATGCGCTCGATGATCGCGCGGGCGCCGAACGCGGTCGCCTCAATCAGGGCGCGGTAAATCTCCGCCCGAGTCGTATGCAACGTCTGCCCGACGATCAATCCCGTCAGACGAGGGTCGACGAGGATCGTTCGATTGCCGTTGTTCCAGTCGAGCGCGATCAGCCCCGACTCTCCGGGCGCGAGCCGCGCCGCTTCTTCGGAAAGCTCTGCGTGAAGCGACTCATCGCCGCGGCAGACTGTTTCGACCCACCACTTCAGGATGTCGCCGACCGCCGACTGCCCTGCCTCGATCCCGAAATACCCTGGCATGATCGAGCCGTTGACAATCCCACAGATGCCCGGGATGTTGGCGAGCTGGCCGTCCACCGGCGCAATCGCGCAGTCGCAGGTGGAAGTGCCGATGATCTTGACGAACGTGCCGACGTCGATCCCCGATCCAACGGCGCCGTAGTGCGCATCGAAGCCGCCCATGGCGATCGCAATGCCCTCCGGCAATCCGAGTTCGTCGGCCCAGCGCTTGGAGAGGTGGCCGGCGGGACGGCCTGCCGGCCAGGCCTTGTCGTACAGGCGATCGCGGAGTGCCGCCAGCTTCGGATCGAGTCGGGACAGGAACGCCTTGTCTGGAAGGCCGCCCCACGTATCGGAATACATGGCCTTGTGTCCGGCCGCACAGACGCATCGAACGATGTCGTTCGGCTTGTCGACATCCGCCAGGACTGCGGGGATGAAATCCGCGAGCTCGACCCAGCTCGCTGCCGCGTCGAAGACATCCGGAGCAACGTTGACGCAGTGCCAGATCTTCGACCACCACCATTCCGATGAGTACGTGCCGCCGATCGGCGCAAGGTACTGAGGCGCGTGCTTCGTCGCAATTGCCGTGATTCTCGCGGCCTCGTCGGCGGACGTGTGGTCCTTCCATAACCAGGCGTGTGCGGCGAGATTGTCCTTCCACCGGGGATCGAACGCGAGCGGGCGGGCGGACGCATCGACCGGCAGCGGTGTGGAGCCTGTGGTGTCTACGCCAATGCCAATCACACGCGATGGTGAGAAGCCTGGCTGTCTTGCCGCCGCCGCGAGCGCGCCAGTCACAGACGCGCGAAGGCCGTCGATGTAGTCCGCGGGATTCTGGCGCGCGAGATGCGGATCTCTCGGGTGCAGCAGCACCCCCTGCTCGCCGCTCGGATAATCGAACACCTTCGTGCCCAGCACACGACCGTCCTCGCAGTCGATCACGACCGCGCGAACGGAGTTCGTCCCGTAATCGATACCGATTGTGACTGCCATATTCAATTCAGTTTCATTCGATCATGGTCAGCGAGTTCCCGAGCCTATAAGCGGCGTTAATGGGTGTCGCTATTGTCACCGGAAAACCGCCGCGTTAGCATCGCAGGATGTGATGTAAGCGATTACAGCATGGCGCGGGCGTACGTCAATCGCCAAACAGGCCGGACGACGCTCGCGCAGGCCGGAGGGGAAGGCCCGCGGACACGCAGGACATGGAGGAGGAACATGACCAGGAATCGCGCGCTGGCGTTGGGCTTCGCGATCGCCCTTTGCTGGCTGCCAGCCACGACCGCCGCACAGCAGCAGCTCGGCGCCATCCAGGGCACGGTCACTGACCAGACAAGGGCCGTCATGCCTGGCGTCACGATTACCGTGACGAACCTCAACACTGGAGTGACCCGCACGACGGTCTCGAACGAGTCAGGCATCTACCGAGTCCCGAGCCTGGATCCTGGCCGCTACAAGGTTGCCGCCGAGCTCCAGGGATTCAAGACGACGACGCAAACCGATTTGACCCTCTCGGTCGGCGCGACGCTTGGCGTCAACTTCAGCATGCAGCCGGGCACGCTCGAAGAATCCGTTCAGGTGATAGCGACGGCGCCCGACATCCAGACCGAGAAAGCCGACATCTCGGCGGTCGTCGAGCAGAAGAAGATCGTGGACCTGCCGCTGGTCGGCCGGAACGTCCTGTCGCTCGCCGCGCTGCAGCCGGGGATCAACGGCATTCCGAGCACCAACGATTTCCTCGTACCCGAGCAGGGGCTTGGCGTGACCGCCAACGGCGTCCGTGAGACCGGCAACAACGCGATGGTCGACGGCGCCAGCATCAACAACGGGCCGTGGGGCGGCACGATGATCATCGTGCCGAACGTGGAAGCCGTGCAGGAGTTCCAGGTCATCGCCAACAACCCGTCAGCAGAATACGGCCGCAACGCCGGCGCCACGGTCAGCGTGATCACCAAAGGCGGCACCAATCAGTTCAGCGGCAGCGTCTTCGAATTCCACCGGAACCAGGACCTTCGCTCGAAAGGCTACTTCGAGCCGACAAAAGCCGACTTCCGCCGGAACGACTTCGGCGGCAGCCTCGGCGGTCCGATCAAGCGGGACAACGCGTTCTTCTTCTTCTCCTACGAAGGAGTGCGTGAGCTGAACCCCAGCTCATTCCAGCAGACGGTCGAGTCCAAGCAACTCGTCGACTTCGTGAACGCGACCCGGCCGAACTCGAACGCGGCGCGGCTGTTCCGCGACTTCGCACCGCCGTCCTATCCGACGACCGGCCTGCAGGACCTCGGCGCGCCGTTGCCGGGCGCGAACGTGTGGAGCACGGTCCCCGACGGCATTCCCGACATCGGCACGATCAACGTCGTGCAGGAAGGCGAGCGCACCGGCGATCAGTTCAACGGCCGCTTCGATCAGGTGATGCGCGGCGGCCGTGATCGCCTGCGCGCAACCTACTACTTCTCCCGCAGCGAATCGCCGTTTCTCTATGTTCGCTCGCAGTTCAACCACCCGTACCCCTTCAAGGATCAACTCCTCAACGTCAACCACACGACGATGTTCTCGAACCGGACGCTGAACGAGATCACGTTCGGCTACCTGCGTCAGGACGGCCACGCCGAGGATCCGACGCCGGAGTCACCGACGATGCCCACCACCAACCCCAACGCCGTCGGCAACGGCGTCGCCGGATTCGGCGTCGAGTTCTGGCATCCCATCGAGTTCACGCAGAACAACATCCAGCTCAAGGACACGCTGACGCTCGATCGCGGTCGCCACTCGTTCCGGACCGGAGGCGAGCTGCGCTCCGGACATGACGGCGCCACGCTCCATCACTGGGAACGGCCGAACTACACGTTCCAGAGCATCCTCGACTTCATCGATGACGAGGCGTTCACAGAGACGCGCGCCGTGGATCCGTTGACCGGACAGTCGACGACGGCCTACGGCAAGTACATCACCAACGAGTGGGCGCTCTTCTTCCAGGACAACTGGAAGGTCCGTCCGAACCTGACGTTGAATCTGGGGCTGCGCTACGACAACTTCGGCAACCCGAAGAAGGACAGAATTCCGTTCAACGGAATCATCCTCGGTCCCGGAAGCACGCGGCAGGAGCAGATCGCGACGGCGAAGGTGGGCACGGTCGACAAGTTGTTCGACACCGACTGGAACAACTTCGCGCCGCGCTTCGGCATCTCGTGGGATCCCTCGGGGGAAGGCAAGCTGGTCTTCCGCAGCGGCGGCGGCATCTCGTACAACCGGGTCAACAACACGGTGTTCAGCGACGAGCGTTTGAACCCCCCGCAGTTTGCGCAGGCCTCGACGTCGGCGCAGGACGCGACCGCGCCGCCCATCCTGTACACGCTCGGGCCGAACTACCCGCAGAACCCTGCGCTCGGTCGCGGTCTGGACTCCAACGGCGGCATCAAAGGCGCCCGCGTCGCACTGCGCGTCGTCGATCCGGACATTCAGAGCCCGATGTACTACAACTGGTTCGCCGGCGTGCAGCGGCAGCTGCGGTGGAATTTCGTCGTCGAGGCGAACTACACGGGATCGGCGGGACGCCACGTCCTGAGCGCGGACGGTCCGACGTCGCAGGACTACAACCGGTTCTCCGGCGATCTCCTCGACGGCGTGCGCAACCGGCTCAACCCGAGCTTTGCGTCAGTTGATTTCAACGAGAGTCGCGTCGACACCAACTACAACGGCGTGAACATGCAGCTGCTGCGGCGGTACTCGAGGGGTTGGGCTTTCCAATTCGCCTACACCTACGGGGTCCTGAAAGACACGCCGGCAAACTCGATGGACGTCACGCACCCCGAGCTCGACTACAGCTACGCGAGCAACGACATCCGTCACAAGGTCGCGTTCAACTTCGTCGCCGAGATCCCGTATTCCCCGTCGAACGCCGTGATGAAAGCGGTCCTCGGCGGCTGGCAGGTGAACGGGATCGGGATCTTCCAGTCCGGGGCGCCGTTCACGGTCAACTGCACCCTGGCCTGGCCGCGCTGCGACTTCAACGGCGACGGCCTCAACAACGATCGCGTGAACCAGCCGCCTAATGGAACGGATCTCGGCAATCCTTCTCAAGATGATTGGTTCAACGGCGTGTTCAACGCTGCGGACTTCACCAACCCGGCGGCTCTCACGTTCGCCAACCAACCGCGCAACGCGTTCCGCGGACCGGGGTTCAAGAACGTCGACCTGTCGCTCTTCAAGAACTTCGCGGTCCCCGGCATCAGCGGCACGCGCACATCAACGCTCCAGATTCGTATCGAGGCCTTCAACCTGTTCAACTGGGTGAACCTGAACAATCCGGTAACGGCGACCAACGACCACAACTTCGGCAAGGTCACGAGCGTCAGGGGTGGAACAGGCGGCCTCTCCGCGGGGGGATTCCGGGTCATCCAGCTCGCAGCCAAGTATCTGTTCTGATCGCGTTCGATTCGATATTCTCGCTGGCGGGCCGCCGATGCGGCCCGCCCTTTTTGTCACGAGGCATCTCATGCGACGACGAGCTCTTGCCCTGTGCACCAGCGCGCTCATCGGAGGCCTGTCTGTGAGTGGTCGGACTCAGGGCAAAGTCACGCCGAAACACGACTACCCCGTCCAACCCGTGCCCTTCACGTCAGTGCATTTGAAGGACGTGTTCTGGGCGCCCCGGATCGAGACGAACCGGACGGCATCGATTCCGGCAGCGTTTCAGCAGTGTGAGAGAACCGGACGGGTCGACCTGTTCGTGCGCGCGGCGAAAGCGCTCAAGGGTCAGCCGCTCGAGAACAAGAACCCGCCCGGCTATCCCTTCGATGACACGGATGTTTACAAGGTAATCGAAGGGGCCTCTTACTCGCTCAGCGTGAGTCCTGATCCGAAACTCGATGCGTACGTCGACGGCCTGATTGCGAAGATCGCCGCGGCGCAAGAGCCCGACGGCTATCTCTACACGACTCGAACGATCGATCCGAAGAACCCGCATCAATGGTCTGGCGCGCAGCGGTGGGTGAACGAACGGAACGAGAGCCACGAACTCTACAACCTCGGCCACCTGTTCGAGGCTGCCGTTGCGCATCATCTCGCGACCGGGAAGAAATCGCTCCTGGAGGTCGCGACGCGCGCCGCCGATCTGCTCGTGAAGACCTTCGGTCCGGGGAAGAGAACGATCTGGCCGGGCCATCAGATCACCGAGATGGGTCTCGTGAAGATGTACCGCGTCACCGGCAATGAGCACTACTTGAACCTCGCGAAATTCATGCTCGATGAACGCGGCCCGAAGCCGGTGCCCGCAGGGGAAACCGTCGAACCGCGAGGCCTCGAGTACAACCAGGCACAGGCTCGAGTCGTCGATCAGTCCGAGCCCGTGGGTCACGCCGTCCGCGCGATGTACATGTACGCGGGCATGGCTGACGTGGCCGCGCTGGAAGCAGACACGAAGCTGCAAGCCGCAGGCGATCGCATCTGGACGAATCTCGTCACGAGCAAGCTCTATCTGACGGGCGGCATCGGCGCGGCGGGTGGTCACGAGGGATTCGGCAATCCCTACGAGCTTCCCAACATGTCCGCGTACAACGAGACATGCGCGTCGGTCGGGATGGACTACTGGAACCATCGTCTCTTCCTGCTCGAAGCGGACGGCAAGTACATCGACGTGATGGAGCGCACGCTCTACAACGGGCTGATCTCCGGTGTGTCGCTCGACGGGACGACGTTCTTCTATGACAACCCGCTCGAATCGAACGGCCAACACGCCAGGCGCGAGTGGTTCGGCGTCGCATGTTGTCCCGGGAACATCACGCGCTTCATGGCGTCGGTTCCCGGCTACATCTACGCGAAGCGTGGCGACGCGATTTACGTGAACCTCTACGCCGGGGGCTCCGCAGATATCGAGACGCCAAGCGGCAAGCTGAACGTGCTTCAGGAAACGCGCTACCCGTGGGATGGCACGGTCAGGATGACGATCAATCCAGACCGCCCGCGTCGGTTTGCCGTCAACGTCCGCATTCCGGGATGGGCGCGAAACGCGCCGGTGCCGAGCGACCTCTATCGATTCCTCGACAAGGCGCCAGACCCGCCGACGTTGAAGGTAAACGGCGAGCCCGTGGCAATCACCGCCGACAAAGGGTACGTCGCGGTAAATCGGACCTGGAAGGCCGGCGACGCGATCGAGCTGAACCTCCCGATGCCGGTTCGCCGTATCGTCGCCAACGATCAGGTGACGGCCAACCGCGACCGTGTCGGGCTGCAACGCGGCCCGGTCGTCTATGCCGCGGAATGGGTCGACAATCCCAACGGGAAGGTTCGCAACATCGTGTTGCCCGACACGAACGCACTGTCGTCCGAATTCCGGCCGAACCTCCTGAAAGGCGTGCAGGTGATTACGGGTCGCGCGAGGGGTCTTGCGCACGACGAAAAGGGCGTCGTGCAGAAGACCGAGCAGCCGTTCGTCGCCATTCCATACGCGACGTGGGCCAATCGCGGCCGCGGGCAGATGACAGTCTGGCTCGCGCGGACCGACGCGGCAGCCAGACCCACGCGTTATCCGACGATCGCGACGACGAGCACGCTCACGCATTCACGCAGCACCAAGTACATCGGCAACATCATCGACGGCGAGGAGCCGCCCTCCTCGAACGATCCGACGCAGTACTTCGACTGGTGGCCAACGAACGGCTGCGGCGCTCCGCCATCGACGACTCCCGCGACCGCGGAGCGTCGTTCCTGCAGCGAAATGGAATGGGTCGAGATGGCATTCGCGAAGCCGTCGACCGTTTCACAGACCGGGATTTACTGGTTCGACGACACCGGCCGCGGAAGCGTGCGCGTGCCGCAATCCTGGCGTTTGCTCTACAAGGACGGCGACCAGTGGAAGCCCGTCGAGGCGCAGGGCGCGTTCGGCGTCGCGAAGGACGCGTGGAACACGGTGACGTTCAAGCCGGTGGCGACATCCGCGCTGCGGCTGGAGTTGAAGATGCAGCCGAACGTCTCGGCTGGGATTCAAGAGTGGCGAGTGAAGTGAGCGACAGCCGCCCGGAGGAGACGGAGAGCACGGAAAAGGCTTTCACCACGACGCACGGAGAGCTCGGAGATTTCATTGGATCTTCCCAATGACAAACCTCCGTGTGCTCGGTGTCTCCGCGGCGAACGCTTTGTCCGTGCACTCCGTCTCCTCCGACCGTGGTCAGTAAATCAATTTCAGAAGTGACACTCCCTGCCTCGGGAGCGACAACGTCAGCTTGAAACTCTGGTTCTGGACGCGGACTCGCTCCGGCTGTTTCAGCGGCTGGAGCTTTCCGATGAGTTCGAGCGCCGTGTACTGCGCCTGGCTGGGGGTCTCGGGCGATCCCATCTTCTTCCAGGCCTCGTAGGCGTTGCTGTGATCCTGATCGATTCGGAAGTGGCTGAGCGTCGGCTGACCGTCGGTAATCCCGTTTATCGTCAGGTCGATCTCCGCGGGATGCGCCGGGAGATCATCGTCATGGTAGTTCCAGGCCATCACGAACACGTCTTTACCACTGCGTGATGCCAGCGCATACACGTCGGGGCGTTCGCGAACGCCGTTGTCACGGATGGCCTCAATCGGCGCTGCGCTCGTGCTCGTGACGGCGAGACGATCGCCGCGCATCTGGCCGAGCATCCGAAAGACGTTCAACACGGGCTTGTCGATGCCATTCGTCGCGAGATCGCGGAACCCGGCGAAGTACGGCTGCCCTTCGAACTCGAACGCCCACGTTACCGCCCCTAACAGGTTTACCTTGTGCAGATCCGCAAGCTCGTACGTGCGCGCCAGCTGCGCCGCCGTGTAGCTCGAGTACATCGTGCCGTTCCGATACGCATTCTCGGGGTTCGTCTTCATCGAGCACGCGGCGCAGCCTTCCGGATCCGATTCGCCGATGACGATTGGCGTGTTCTTCAACTCGGGAAACGACGCGACGATCTGGAAGCCGTTCGAGATCGCCCGCAGCTGGTTGCTGATGCCCATGCGCACGTGGCCGTCGACGACGCGAGGAGCGCCTTTGGCGTGGAAGCCGACGTAGTCGAGTGGTGCGCCGATCTTGCCGGTGGCCGCATTGGTGCCGCGGACGCAGTGCTCCAGGAACTCGCGGAGCAACTGTTGCGTGCGTTCGCTGTTCGGGCCGGTCATGTGCGGTCCGCCGACGCGTGCCGTCGGCAGCGCCCGCTTCACACCGTCCGCTGCGAAATCATAGAGCTTGCGGTATTCCTCCGGCGTGCCGCGCCAGTAGCCGATGTCCGGCTCGTTCCACACTTCCCACCACCAGCTCTCGACTTCGCTCCGCCCGTACCTGTCCACGCTGTGGCGCACCCACTGATAGACGAGCTCTCCCCATTTCGAGTAATCGTTCGGCGGATACGCCCAACCGGTGAAAATCGTGCCGTATTGCGAGCCCGGCGCGAACTGGTGCTGGTAGGGCTGTGGATTCGTCGACAGCGCTTCCGGCATGAATCCAATCTCGACGAGCGGTTTCATCTTTCGCTGGGTGTATGTGTCGAAGATGCGATCGACTATCTTCCAGTCGTACACGGGACGACCTGAGGCGTCTTCGGTGTAGGCGTTCGTCGATCCCCACTTCAACGCCGGCGTACCGTCGCCGGTTGTCAAGAGATTGTGCGCGCGCACGAACACGGGGACGGGACTCAGCTCGGCGAGCTCGGACAGGAGCTTCGTTCCGTGCTTCATGTAGGTGTAGTTCGGCTCGTCGTACCCGAAGAAGGCCCAGATTGGCGTCAGGGGGCCCTTCACCGCTGTCGCGTCGATGCGGATCGAGACACGATCCGACGGCTGCCCGTGCAGCGCTAGGGTCGAGGCGACCGCGATACATCCCGCTGACACACTGGAGCGAAGAATCTTGATTGTCATTTGCGTTCTGCCAGCATCATTCAATGCGCGCGGGCCCCACCCCCGCGCGCTTTACGCGCTTGCGCCCCAACGCGCAAAATACGCGCGTCGGGGACCCCGGCTTCGCGCGACGGCCTTCGGCCTTGCCGCCCGCCGCTGATTGCGGACGGCCGGGCAGCCTGGCGCCTCTTATTGAGCAACGACCTTCGCCGCCCAACCGCCGCCCGGTGCCAAGTGGATCCGGAGTTTGTCCGTTGATGTCGCCTCACGTTGGGTCTTCACGTAGTCGACAGCCGCGCGATCGGCGTTGGGACCATCCTGATAGATATCTGCAATGAATCGGCCCGCACCCAAAAACGAGAAATCCACATCCAGATCTCGCGGCGCCCAGTTCGTCATCCCGCCTACATACCAATCCTTGCCGCGCCGTCTCGCCGTAAGGATGTACTCGCCGACTTTCGCATCGAGCACACGTGTCTCGTCCCACGTCGACGGTACTGCGGAGAGAAACGCGAGGCTCTCGGGTTCCCGCATGTAATTCGACGGCGAATCCGCGAGCATCTGGAGCGGACTCTCGTACACGACGTACATCGCGAGCTGATGGCAGCGGGTACCCTGGCTCATCGGACGATTGAAGATTGGTTTGAAGTCCTCCTTCGTTGCGTTGATCATCGCGCCCGGCGTGTAGTCGACCGGACCGGCCATCATGCGCATGAACGGGAACGTGACGTCGTGGTCAGGCGTCGCATCCGCGCTCCATTTGCTGTGCTCCATCCCGAGGATGCCCTCGCTCGTCAGGACGTTCGGGTAGGTGCGATAGAGCCCGGTCGGCTTGTAGGCGCCATGGAAGTCCACAAGCAGGTGGTGCCTGGCCGCCTCCTGCGCGACGCGCTCGTAGAAGTTGACCATCCACTGGTCTTCGCGCTGCATGAAGTCCACCTTGATGCCCTTCACGCCCCATTTGTCGAACAGAGCCAGCGCCTCCGGCATCTGCAGGTCGAACGTCTTCCACACGACCCACATGATCAAACCGACGTTGCGCTGCTTTGCATGGGCCGCGAGAGCATCCATATCGATCGCGGGCACGACCTTCGTGAGATCGCCGAGTGGATACCAGCCTTCGTCCAGGATGATGTACTCGATCCCGTGGTCGGCAGCGAAGTCGATGTAGTGCTGGTAGGTGTCGGTGTTCACGCCCGCGCGAAACGGAACGCCGTAGACGTTGTTCGCATTCCACCAGTCCCAGGCTACCTTGCCGGGACGAATCCAGCTCGTTTCCTTGAGAGCGGTCTCCGACGCGAGCCTGTAGACGATGTCGGTGTCGAGCAGGTCGCCGTCGCGCTCCACGATGACGAGCACGCGCCAGGGAAAGGACCGCGTTCCGCGCGTGCGTGCGATGTAATTGGCGCGCTCGACCACTTGCTCGGTGCGGTCGCGCTCCATCTGCGTCTTTGTGGGGTAGTTCGGGAAGAGTCCCTTCAGCGATCCGCCGTCGCCGCCGCTGAGGCTCATTCCCGGATAATCGAGGAGATCCGCCTCGGTAATCGCCACCTTGGGTCCTTCCGTCGGAGCGACGAGGACCGGAACGTACGCATGCTGTTCGACCTTGATCTCGCCGAGGCGCAGCTTCTTGTACGGCCGTTCCTGATGTGAGATGAAGGTCGGATCCTCGGGAAAGTAGACGGCCGGATCGCCTGCGAACCGGAACGTCGCCTCCTCACTGACCACATTGATCTCGCCCGGTTGCCGCGTCTCGAACCGCCACGCAACGCCATCGTCGGATGCGCGAACGAGCAACGAGTAATTGCCCTCGAAATCGATCCGCCGCTCCGTGAAGCGGTTCCTAACTTCTGCGCGCTTGATGCGTACGACGGGATGAAGTACCTCATCGCCATCGCGCATCGTCGTCTTGCTGACAACCGGTTTTGTTCCGAGCACCTGGCCCGATTGCAGGGTCATGGCGATCGGCGATGCCGGAACGATCTCCCGCCCGCGTACTGCGACCGAGTACGTCAGCCGATCCTGGACGCCGATCGTGACTTGAATCGCGCCGTTCGGTGATTTGAGGTCGAGCGGGGCTCGTGTCTGGCCGTGCGGTGCCACGGTCATGCACAGGACTACAACACACGCGACCAGGGCCGGTCTGACAGACAACATCGATGTTCGCCTCGCGCAATGACTCGGGCGCTCTTCACTGGTCACGGGCCACGGCCTCTTCACGAAGATCACGAAGATCACGAAGATCACGAAGGATCTCAAAATCCCGTTCATCATGTCTGCGAACATCCGCGAGAATCTGCGTCTCGTGCCGAACATCCGCGAGAATCCGCGTCCCGTGCCGAACATCCGCGAGAATCCGCGTCTCGTGTCGAACATCCGCGAGAATTCGCGTCTCGTGTCGAACATCCGCGAGAATCCGCGTCCCGTGTCGTGGTCGATCGGCGTGAATCCGCGTCTCGTCGATTCGCGCGTCATGTTACCGTATCTGCGATGCCGTACTACCTTGGTTTCGATTCGAGCACACAAAGTCTCACCACGATGGTGATCGAGGCTGGCGACCGCAACCGTCGTGTCGTCTTCGAGCGTGCGTTCGAGTTCGATCGCGAGCTCCCCGAATACGGGACGACGAACGGCGTCAGAAGAAGTGCCTCGGAGCTCGAGGTCACCTCAACCCCGTTGATGTGGGCGGACGCGCTCGACCGGATGATGGCGCACGTCGCGCGTCACGGTGGATTCGACGTGCAACAGCTTGCCGCGATCGCTGGCTCGGGACAGCAGCACGGCAGCGTCTATCTGAATGCTTCTGCCGCGCAAACGTGGGACGCCCTCGATCCGAGGCGAGCCTTGGCCGAGCAGGTCGGCGGTATTTTTTCGAGACCGGACTCTCCAGTCTGGATGGATGAAAGCACGCGCGCCGAATGCGATGCCATCGAGCAGGCCGTCGGCGGAGCGGAGGCTCTCGCGCGCCTCACCGGTTCGCGTGCGTACGAGCGATTCACTGGGCCGCAAATTCGCAAGTTCTACTTGCGTCAACCGGACGCGTGGAAGGTCACCGATCGCATTCACCTCGTCAGCTCGTTTCTGGCGTCGCTGCTGGCCGGTGCTCACGCGCCGCTCGAACCGGGTGACGGATCGGGAATGAACCTGATGGACATCCGAAGCCTGTCGTGGGCGCCCGCAGCGCTCGGTGCGACGGCCCCGGAGCTGGCACGACGGCTGCCGCCGATAGAGCGCTCCTGGACCGTTGCAGGGCCGCTCGCCTCGTACTGGCAACTGCGGTACGGCTTTCCAGCCGCCCGCGTGATCGCGTGGTCGGGCGACAACCCTTGCGCGCTCGTCGGCGCTGGACTTGCCGGCCCCGGACGCGTGGGGATCTCGCTCGGCACGAGCGACACGATCTTCGGCTACACCGAGGAACCATGCATCGAGCCCCACGGGGCGGCACACGTCTTTGGCTCCCCGACTGGCGGATACATGAGTCTTGTCTGCTTCAGAAATGGCTCGCTTGCCCGCGAGCGCATCCGCGATGACTACGGACTCGCGTGGGAGCAGTTCTCCAGTGCCCTGCGAGCAACGACCGCGGGAAATCACGGTGGCGTGCTGCTGCCGTGGTTCGAGCCCGAGATTACGCCTCCCGTGCGCCGAACCGGCGCTCGTCGGCTCGGTGTCGACCCCGGTGATGCTGCCGCCAACGTCCGCGCCGTAATCGAGGCTCAGATGGTATCGATGCGACTCCACTCGCCCTGGCGGGATGACCCTCCTCGACGGATTCACGCCACAGGTGGCGGGTCGGCCAATCGCGAGATTTTGCAAGTGATGGCGGACGTGTTCGAGGCCGACGTGTATCAGATGGCCGGCGGGAATTCGGCGTGTCTCGGCGCGGCGTTGCGGGCATTCCACGCCGACCAGCTCGCCGCAGGCCGGCAGGTCTCGTGGGACGACGTCGTCGCCGGATTCACCGATCCGGTGCCTGGCAGCCACGTCGTGCCGATTGAGGAGCACGCGGCGATTTATCGCGAAATGATGGAGCGCTACGCAGCGCTGGAAGCAGACGCGCTGCGGTGAACCGCGGCAGGATGTTGAAAAACGTATCCTACGCGAGGTTCACGGTTCACAGGTTCCTCCCGGTTCTTGGGTTCGGATTACGGTGTTTCCTCCTCTCTCCTAATCACCTCCTGCAGCCCCGCCGGCGCCGTACCGAACGTAAAGACGGTCTTCGTTCGATACTCCTGCCCCGGCTTCAGAATCGAGGACGGAAAGTTCGGCTTGTTTGGCGAATCGGGAAAGTGCTGCGTCTCGAGGCAGAAGCCGTTCCGATGCTTGTACACGTGACCCGATTTTCCGGAGATCGTTCCATCAAGAAAATTTCCTGAATAGAACTGCACGCCGGGCTCCGTCGTCGTAATCTCCAGGGTGCGTCCGGTCTTGGGTTCCAGCACGCGGGCTGCGAGCTGCAGGCCGTCGCCCTTTCGCGTCAGCACGTAGTTGTGATCGTATCCCTTGCCGTATTTCAGCTGCACGTTGTCCTGCGCGATGCGCGCGCCGATCGCCGTCGACTTCCGAAAGTCGAACGGTGTCCCGTCCACCGTCGCGAGCTCACCGGTGGGGATCAGGGTTTCGTCGACGGGCGTGTAGCGATCGGCATTGAGCATCAGCTGGTGCCCGAGGATGTCGCCCGAGCCGTCGCCGGCCAGGTTGAAGTAACTGTGCTGCGTCAGGTTCACCGGCGTCGCCTTGTCGGTGGTCGCGTGGTATTCGACGACCAGTTCGTTCCTATCGGTCAGCGTGTAACTGACACTCGCCTGCAGCGTGCCGGGATACCCTTCATCTCCGTCCGGACTCTTCAACGAGAACACCACTCCGTTCTGATCCTTCATGGTCTCGGCGGTCCACAGCAGCTTGTCAAAGCCCTTGTTGCCGCCGTGCAGATGATTCGGCGGGTTGTTGATCGCCAGCTTGTACGTCTTGCCGTCGAGCGTGAACTGCCCTTTCGCAATGCGATTGCCGTAGCGCCCGACGACGGCACCGAAATACGGCGGAGGCGGATCTTTGACGTATCCGGCAAGCGAATCGAATCCAAGGGCGACGTCGTCGAACTTCCCATTGCGGTCGGGCACGCGAATCGACGTGATGATGGCGCCGTAATTCATCGCGCGCACTTCGACGCCGTTCGCGTTCGTCAACGTGAACCGTTCGACGGCACGGCCGTCCGGCAGCTTGCCAAACGGCTCCCGCGCGACTGGTTTCCGTGCCGAGGGCGGCGTTTGCCCGCCGCTGCCGGCAACGATGTTCGAGAACGCGGTCACGAGCAAAAGGAGGACGGTCCAGCGCAGCGTGATCATTCGACGACTCCGTTTTGAATCTGTCGGTCCCTTGCGGCAAGTCCAGCGACGGCCGCCCGAAAAGCAGCCTATCATCTCGCGTCCCAGGATTCCTAGACTGTAAGCGCTTACGCCAGATGACGTGCGTAGTAAGATGGCACGCTGCTTTGCCGTTATGCTGGTTGCAAAGACAATGTCGTATTCGTTGCGATGAGCCGCGTAACGGGCTAGGCGCACCACAGCACGCCCGCCGGAGCGGAGCGGGGCAGGGTCCCCGCGAGCGACGGCGATGCCGGGGTCCCCACTGCGCGTTTTGTGCGCAGTGGGGAGAGATGGGGGGTCCGGCGGGGCGAAGCCCCTCGGTTTAGGTTGGACATGCCCGGCCTCGAATTCAGAGACATTCGCAAATCGTTCGGCGCGGTGAACGCACTCCGCGGCGTCAGCTTCACGGTTGACGAAGGGGAGGCACACGCGCTCGTCGGCGAGAACGGGGCTGGCAAGTCGACGCTGCTCAAAATCCTCGCAGGCATCGTGCGTCCCGACGGCGGCGAGCTGTACTGGCGCGACGAGCGGCTCGCGCATCAGAGTCCGCGCGAGGCGCTGGAGCGCGGCATCGGGATGGTCTACCAGGAGATGTTGTCGTTCCCGAATCTCACCGTGACCGCCAACATCTTTGCCGGACGCGAACTGACGCGGTACGGCCGCCTGCGGAACGGCGTGATGCGGCAGCGCACGCGCGCGCTGCTCGAGGAGCTGCACCTGCCGATCGAGCCGGACACACTTGCCGAATCGCTGCCTGCGGCGTACCGGCAGCTGCTTCAGGTCGCGCGCGCCATCGCGTTCGAGTGCCGGATCCTCGTGCTGGACGAGCCGACGACGTCGCTGACCGATGCCGAAGCCGATCATCTGTTCGGGGTACTCCAGAAGCTAAAACGCGGCGGAACAACGCTCGTCTACGTGTCGCATCGGCTGCCCGAGGTCTTCCGGCTCTGCGATCGAATCACGGTGCTGCGCGACGGCTCGCACGCCGGCACGTTCCTGCGATCCGACGTTGCCTCGGATCGCATCGTCCGTGCGATGGTCGGACGCGATCTACCCGAACGGCAGGACCATGGTCCTGCGGCGGCCGATCGACCCGTGGCCCTGGACGTCAGAAACCTGACCCGTCGTCCCAGCTTTCGCGATGTGTCGCTGACCGTCCGGTCGGGTGAAATCGTCGGTCTGTTCGGGCTGGTTGGCTCGGGACGTTCGGAGCTCCTCGAGACCATCTTCGGGCTCTACGAACCGGACGGTGGCGAGATTCGGGTGCAAGGCCAGGTCGTGCGGGTCAGCACGGCGCGACAGGCGGCGCGCGCCGGTGTTGCGCTGGTCCCCGAAGAGCGGCAACGCCAGGGATTGTTCTTCAACCTCACGCTCCGGCACAATCTGATGCTGCCGGCGCAGACCATCGACGGGCGCGCGATGATTCGCGCGCAGGACGAGCGCCGCGCGAGCGACAAGCTCCTGGCGGACTGGCGCATCAAGGCGGCAAGCCAGGACGTGCCGCCGGACAGCCTGAGCGGCGGAAATCAGCAGAAAGTCGTCGCCGCCAAGTGGCTGTACACGAATCCGCGCGTCCTGTTGCTCGATGAACCGACGAAGGGCGTGGATGTCGGTGCGAAGTTCGAGATTCACGAGATCATCAGACGCCAGGCTGCGCGCGGGCTCGCGTGCCTGGTCGTCTCCAGCGATCTGCCCGAAGTGCTCGCCATCGCCGATCGCGTGCTGGTGATGCGCGACGGCAGACTTCAGGGCGAACTCGCGGCCGCGGCGGCGACGGAGGAAGCCGTCATGTACCTCGCCACTCATGCTTTAGAGGATGCCTCGTGAAGAAGCTGTGGCAGGTGCGGGAGCTCAGCACCGTCGCAATCCTGGCGCTCGAGGTTCTCTTCTTCGCCTGGTATCTCTGGCCCGAGGGCGACCGGCCGCACCCGTTCATCAACGTGCCGAATGCGCTGCTGATCCTCAAGTATTCGTCTATCTACGGCATTGCGGCCGTTGGCGCCGCGGTGGTGATCATCTCGGGCGGAATCGATCTGGCGCCGGGAGCCGTGATCGCGCTCTCAGGTGTCGTCTGCGCGGGCTTGTTCGTGGAAGGCGGCTGGTCGCTCGGTGCAAGCATGGCCGCTGGTTTGCTCGTCGGGCTCGTCACCGGAATCGTCAGCTCGATCCTGATCGTCGCCGTACGCCTTCCGCCGTTCATCGCGACGCTCGGCGTCATGGGGATCACGCGCGGCGCCGCGTTCATCATCACCGAAGGCCGCTATTACGACGTCTCGAGCCGTCTGCTCGGAGGCTGGCGGCCGCTCGGGCTGCCCGCTGATTGGGTCGCGCCCATCATCATGATTGGCCTTGCTGTCGTCTTCCAGATTCTGATGAAGCAGTTCCAGTGGGGGCGCGCGGTCTTTTCGGTCGGAGGCAACGAGACTGCGGCGCTCTTCTCCGGCATCGCCGTGGGACAATTGAAGACCTCGGTGTATGTGATCAGCGGATTCCTCTCCGCTGTCGCCGGGATCGTCCTCGTCGTCGTGCAGGGCCAGGGGAAGGCCGACCTCGCAACGGGCTACGAACTGGATATCATCGCGTCGGCCGTCGTGGGGGGCGCGAGCCTTTCGGG
Source organism: Acidobacteriota bacterium (assembly GCA_046727175.1). Classification (GTDB taxonomy): domain Bacteria; phylum Acidobacteriota; class Vicinamibacteria; order Vicinamibacterales; family 2-12-FULL-66-21; genus JBKPCD01. The sequence goes on from JBKPCD010000115.1 coordinate 28,785, forward strand.
TGGTCGTGGGTCGGTGATGGGCGCAGTCCTCGGAACGCTGATCTTCGGCGTGCTGCGAAATGCGCTGCCGCAGATTCCCGGCGCGACGTTCTACGATCGCGCGATCGTCGGCCTCGTGGTCATCGTGATCGTGGTAATGGATCAGCTGTTGCTGAAACGAACAGAATAAAAGGGAAAAGGCCAAGAAAACGGAGGCGTCATGAAACCCTTTTGCGCAGTAGCAATCGCAGCCGCGTTGCTCGGTGTGACCGGATGCGGCGGAAAGCAGGAAACGGGCGGCAATGCGAGCACGCCGAAGAAATCCATTGCAGTCGGAGAGCTGCGGTTCGCCGTCATCCCCAAAGCGCTCGACCTCCCTGTCTTCAACTACGCGAAGATTGGCGCCGAGCGCGCGGCAAAGGAGCTCGGGAACGTCGAGATCCTGTGGAACGCCCCCGCCTCCAACGATCAGCTGAAGCAGAAGGAGATCCTGGAGTCGTTTATCACTCAGCGCGTCGACGGCATCGCGATTTCGTGCCTCAACGGCGACTTCCTCACCGACACCATCAACCGGGCCATCGATTCCGGGATTCCAGTCGTCACGTGGGACTCGGACGCGCCGAAATCGAAGCGGCTGGCGTTCTGGGGCGTCGACGACTACGCCTCGGGAACAATCATGGGCGAGGAGGCGATCAAGCGTCTGAACGGGAAAGGTAAGGTGGCCCTGATCACGAGCCTCGGCGCCGCGAACCTGCAGAACCGCCTACAAGGCGTTCGCGACGCACTCGCCAAAGCGCCCGGTATTCAAATCGTGGAAACGTACGACATCAAGGAAGACACGGTTCGGGCTTCGGAGATCATCGCCACCGGCTCGCGGCGCTATCCCGATCTGGCCGCATGGATCTCGGTCGGCGGCTGGCCCGTCTTCACGCGCAACGCGCTCGATGGCGTCGACCCGACGAAGATGAAGGTCATCTCGTTCGACACCATTCAGCCCGCGCTCGATCTCCTCGAAGCCGGCAAGGTCGAAGTGCTCATCGGTCAGAAATACTTCGGGTGGGGATCGGAACCGGTGAAGCTGCTCTACGACATCAAGCACGGCAAGAATCCGGCGAAGCAGATTATCGACTCAGGCGTTGATGTAGTGACCAAGGAGAACGTCGCGCAGTATCGGGAACAATGGAAGAAGATGGAAGCGGGGGATAGTTCCCTGCCGGTAGCTCGGTAGTTCGGTAGCTCGATCAATCCGGCCCTCTTCCGAGCTACCGGACCACCGAGCTACCGGTTTTTGGCTACAGCGTCGGCTTGTGCAACACTTCCTGCACTTCCTGCTGTTTCTTCGATCCGCGCAACCCTTGGATCTGGATGGTCGGCTGCTCTTTGAGGACGTGCTGGCGGTACAGCGCAGCAATGCGGTCGTCTTCGGCCTGCTTCTTCTTTGCTTCCGCGCGGGCGCGCAGCTTCTCCTCGCGCGCGGTCTTGGCGATGCCCTTCTCGTCGAGGTCCGTCTGCTTGCTCGCGGCAACGGCTTCGGGATCCAACACGAGGCTGTGATCCGTGCTCGCGAGCTGCACGTGCTTGCCGCCCGCGAAGATCTCGTGGCGGCCATGTTCCTCGTACCACTTCGTGAGCGTCGCCGTCATGTGCATCTTCTCGATGATGTTCCGCCAGCCGATGCCGGTGTTGTAGGCGCAGAACGAGATCTCTCCTTCCTGGGTCGCGTACGGAATGATGCAGCGCTCCGTTCGACGGAAGTCGTAGTTGAAGAGATCCTGGAACCACATGCCGGCGATGAACAGGAAGTTCCAGCGGTCTGCGCGCCGCTTGTCGATGTCGGCTTCGGTTCGCGTGCCGTCGACGCGGCCGTAGCCGCCTGACTGCGCCTTCTTCGTCGCGCCGAAGGTCTTGTCGAACTTCCTCATCAGATCGGCGAGCTTGAAGTGCGTCGGCGCCTTGAACGGGTCGTAATTCTTCATCAGCGCAAGCGCCATTCCAACAACGGACAGTTTGCGGCCGCGCGCGGCGTCGTTGACCCGCTGCAGGTCCTTCGCGAGCTGATCGGCGTGGAGGAACGCCGTCACGGGCACGGCCTCCTTCGTTTCCTTGTCGATCATCACCGCCATGCCGACGCCGCAGTTCGGGTGGCAGCCGCATGTCAGGTTTCCCCACTCAGCGCTCGGACCATGGACCAGGTCGGCCCAATCGGTGAAGGTACCCATGAAGGAAATCGGGAACCAATCGCGCACTGGCTCTCCAATGCCCATCTGGTTCTTCACGTCATGCGCCAGATGCGACAACGTGTAGCGCTGCGCGGCACGGCGCTCGGGTGTGACCTCCTCGTCGCGTCCGGTGAAGGACACTGGCTGGAACGAGAGGAAGTTGATCTTCCGCGGGTTGTCGAGCGCGAACTGAATGATGCGGCCCACCTGCTCGTTGTTCACGCCGTTGACGATCGTCACGACGGGCACGATGTCGACGCCGGCGGTCCAGAGGTTTTCGATGGCGCGCAGCTTGACATCGAACAGGTTTCCGACGAGCCGATGCGAGTTGGCGGCGTTGCCGATGCCATCGAACTGCAGGTAGGCGTACCGGAGACCTGCCTCCGCTGCCGCTTTCGCGAACTCGGGACTCTTCGCGAACTCGATGCCGTTGGTCGCGGCCTGGACGCTGTTGTATCCGACCTGCCTCGCGTAGCTCACCGCGTCGAGGAAGTACGGCGACATCGTCGGCTCGCCGCCGGAGAACTGGACCGACATCTGCCGGCGTGGCTTGATCGAGATCGCATTATCGAGCAGCATCCTGATGTCGTCCCACGGGAGCTCGTGGACGAACCCCACCTGGTTCGCGTCCATGAAGCACGGGTCGCACATCATGTTGCAGCGGTTCGTCAGGTCGATCGTCAGCACCGAGCCGCGGCCGTACTTGATCGTGCTGCTGCCGTGGTTGTGCAGCTTCTCGTCGTTGTGCGCGCGGATATCGCTTCCGGGGAACGACTCCTCGAGGTGCTTGAAAAACGCCGGATCGATGGCCATGACGTCTTCGAAGTGCCCATGTTGCGGACAGTCCTTCACCATCAGAATCTGACCGTTCCGCTCGATGATCTGTGCCTTGATTTCGCCGATCTTCTCCGAGAGCAGGATCCGATAATCTCGCTTGCCGTCGACGATTTCCTGGCGCGCTTCGCGCACGCAGATCGGGCACAACGAGTCGGTTTCGCGCGGCCAGCCGAGTGGCGGCTTCACTTTCTGCCAGGACTTCTGGATCGGCAGGTCCGACCACTTCGGCGTGAACGTGTTGCCGGGCTTGATGTTGTTGAGCGCGTCGAACGCGGTCCAGGCGCCCCGGGCGAAATAGGTAAGTCCTTTCTCGACGTACTTAATCGGCTTGTGCATACGGTCGACGATAACGTTTCTGTTGGTCGGGGGCAGCCCAAATCCGGCAAAAGGGCACAAATCGGGGTGAACGGGCAATCGACGAAGGGGATGGGCAGGTTGGTGGGCTTAGGTGCCTGGTGCCAGGTGCCTGGTGCCAGGTGCTTATGGTTCGAAGCCGAAGCGTCGTCCGGGGACCGGCTGATGGCGGACAGGCGCGGCAGACCGGAACCGCCACAGCAGCCGGAAGCCGAGTAGCCCCGCCAGAAGCACCGCGTAGTAGACCGGCTCTCCGACGACGACCTTGACCTTCCAGATGAAATGCAGGCACGCGGCAATGCCGCTGACGTAAATCAGCCGGTGCAACATCTGCCATCGGCGTCCCAGCCGCCGGATCCATCCCTTTGTCGAAGTGATCGCCAGCGGCAGCATCGCGAGAAACGCGGTCATCCCCGCGGTGATATACGGACGCTTGATGATGTCGCCCAGGATGTGTTTAAAGGCCAGGCCTTGATCGAGAACGAGATACGTGAGGAGGTGAAGCGAGGCATAGAAAAACGCGAACAGCCCGAGCATCCGGCGGTACTGAATCAATCGATTCCATCCGGTGACCCGACGAAGGGGCGTGATCGCCAGAGTGATCAGAAGCAGTCGGAGCGTCCAGATTCCCGTCGTGAGCGTCACGTCTTCGATCGGATTGAAGCTCAGACGACCGGTGAGGGCGCGAAGCAGCAGCCACAGCGCCGGAGTCAGCGCGAGAACGAACACGAGTAGTTTCGAGAGCCGAGCCATGGACAGATTGCGATTGCTGATTCAGTAATTTCTCTTCAAATCCATTCCGGCGTACATCGACGCGACCTGATCACCGTAGCCGTTGAACATCAGCGTTGGACGGCGGAAGAATTCGCCGATCCGACGTTCTCGACTTTGATCCCATCGCACCGGACTGACGTTCGGGTTCACGTTCGAATAGAACCCGTACCAGGAGGGGTTCGCGATCGCCCAGGAGTTCCCTGGCTGTTTCTCCACGAAACGGATCCTGACAATCGATTTGATGCTCTTGAAGCCGTACTTCCATGGCACCACGAGCCGGATCGGCGCGCCGTTCTGGTTCAACAACGTCTTCCCGTACAGCCCGACTGCGAGGATGGTGAGCGGGTGCAGCGCCTCGTCCATCCGCAGTCCCTCGGTGTACGGCCACTCGAGAACGGAGTCACGCTGACCCGGCATTTCCGTCGGCCGCAGCAGTGTCGTGAACTCCACGAACGCGGCCTTCGACGTCGGCGACGCTCGCTTGAGGACGCTGCTCAGCGGAATGCCGATCCAGGGGATCACCATCGACCACGCTTCAACACAACGCAGCCGATAGATCCGTTCCTCGAGCTCGAACGGCTTGATGAGATCTTCGACCAGGTACTCGGCTGGCTTTTCACAAAGCCCGTCAATCTTCACTTTCCAGGGGCTCGTCTTGAGTCGGTTCGCGTACCGCTTCGGATCTTCCTTGCCGATGCCGAACTCGTAGAAGTTGTTGTACCCGGTGATCTCTTCGTACGAATTCAGTTGTTCGTCTGTTGTGACAACCTTTGGCTTGAATGTCGTCAACGGCGCCTGGCCTGCCGCCGGATCATCGTCGCCATCGATCGCACCGTTCTCGCGCGCGAGCAGCAACGGCATCGTGACGCCTGCCAGGGCGGCACCGCCGGCCAGACGCATGAACTCGCGGCGCCGCAAATACACTTTCTCGCTGGTGACTTCGGACGATCGAATGTCCGATGCTCGCCTGATCAACATCGGGACCTCTGGTTGAGATGCTGCTCGGCTGGGCTGAGTTTCGACCACGATTCAATTTACCACCCGGTCGGCCCAGAGCTTGCGCCGTCGGCCCTCCCCATCGTTAACCCCGACCATCGCCAGCTGCTTCCCAGCGCTGTCCGACTGATCCGCGTTCATTCGCGCGAATCCGCGTCTCGTGATCCGCGTATAAAATGCACCCATGCAGAACCCGCCAGTTGACCCGCGCTGGCACCGGCTGCTCTCGCTCGCGGTCCACGAGTTCCGCACGCCCATGACCGTGGTCGCCGGCTACATTCGCATGCTGCTGAAGGATCGCGCCGGTCCCCTGACCGACCAGCAGCGGCGGCTGCTCGAAGAAGCCGAGAAGTCGTGCGGACGGCTCTCGGCGCTGCTGGCGGAAATCAGCGACTTGTCGAACCTCGATGAGGGAACAGCGACCTTCAATCGCAGCACGGTCGATTTGAAGGGGCTCCTGACGGAGACCGTCGCCGATCTGCCGCCGCTGCCGGATCGCGAGATAACCGTCGATGTGACGGTGACCTCTAACGGCGCGTCGATCCTCGGCGATCCCGTTCGTCTCAAGACCACGCTGACTTCGATTCTCAATGCGCTCAGACGTGAGCTCGTCACCAGCGACCAGCTCTTCGTACGCGAGCAGCGACGCGATGTCGGAGAACGCGCCTATTCATGGATTGCCATCGGCGACGCCGATCACATCGAGCAGCTCGCGAAGAGCGACGCCTCGGCGCTCGGCAGGTTCGACGAGTGGCGCAGCGGCTGCGGGTTGAGCCTTGCCGTCGCGCGGCGCGTACTCAGCGCACACGAGGGGTTCGTCTGGTCACCGACTGATAACATCAAGTCCAGCGCTATCATCGCACTCCCGTTGAGGTAACCTCCACTGCGACGTCGCGGTGAGAACCACGAGAATTGCACTTTCCAAAGTTGGAGTTGGGCCGACCGACGCAGCCTTGATGAGGTACGACTCTTGTATACATTGGGTTCCCAGATCTGAAAGTGTAGCGATAGCTACTCGCTCAATGGCTCGTCTCAACGTCGGTTGCGAGCTGAACCGGGCGTGACTGAAGCTCGGCCGGTTCCCGAAGCCCCGCCGCGAGGCCTTGGCAGCGTGGGGTTGAAGCGACAGTTCCAACCGCCGAGGTCCCAGGAGATCGATGAACAAGCCCTACGTCGCCATAGTCGATGATGATTCGGCGTTTGCTGCCTATCTACGCACATTTCTTGCGACTCGTGGCTACGAAGCACGCTGCTATACCCGCGGCGACGAGTTGCTCGCGTCCGTGAAACAGTCCGAGGCGCCCGATGTCGTCTTGCTGGACGTCATGATGCCCGGACTGGATGGTCTCGCCACACTCCGTGCCCTGAAGACGTCCCGACCGGGCGCGCAAGTCATCATGCTGTCGGGCCGGAACCAGGCGTCCACGATCGTCGAGGCCGTGCGTCTCGGCGCTGCGGATTATGTCGTCAAACCCGACGACCCCGAGGGGTTGGGTGAAATTGCGTTGGATGTCGCGATCAAGAACGCCATCGAGAAGACGCGCCTCGTCTCGGAATTGAGCGAGCTGCGACAGCAGCTCAGCGACGACGAGGACCGCTCCGTGTGGGGCAACACGGAGCAGATGCGGGCGATCGCGACGGTGATCGAGCAGGTTGCCGACAGCGACGTGACTGTTCTGATTCGCGGCGAGAGTGGCGTCGGCAAGGAGCTCGTCTCGCGGGCCATCCATCAACGCTCGACGCGCCGCAACAAGCCGTTCGTCAAGGTCAATTGCGCAGCCCTGCCGGCCGAGCTCCTTGAGAGCGAGTTGTTCGGCCACGAGCGCGGCGCGTTCACCGGAGCCGCGACGACGCGCATTGGCAAGTTCGAGCAGGCGGACGGCGGCACGCTGCTGCTCGACGAAATCGGAGAAATGAAGCCGGCGTTGCAGGCCAAACTTCTGCACGTCCTTCAGGATGCGGAGTTCACAAAACTCGGCAGCAACAAGCGGATCGAGGTCGACGTGCGCGTGCTCGCGGCAACGAACCGCGACCTGGAGAAGATGCTGCAGAGCGGCGACTTTCGCGAGGACCTGTACTATCGGCTCAAAGTCATCGAAGTCATGGTGCCATCGCTTCGTGAGCGCCGGGACGAGATCCCGACGCTCATCGACTACTTCATCGCGAGGTTCTCGCGAAAGTACAACAGGCCGGCGCGCGAGATCTCCGACGAGCTGCGACAGCTTTTCGCGCATTACGATTGGCCTGGCAACATTCGCGAGCTCGAGAACCTGATCAAACGAATGGTCATCCTCCAGGACGAAGAGCTGGTCATCCGTGAGATCGAACGCAACATGCAGCGCGCGAACGCCGTGACGATAGGCATCGCGACTCCGGCGCAGGTGGCCGTCGCCACGGGCGCTCCCGCGCCGGTAGCAGCCGGCGCGGAAACGACGCCGACGGGATTTGCCGCGGAGCCGGACTCGTCTGAGTCGGATGATGCGAACGATCGGGATGTGAGCGGCGGCTCGCTGGCAGCGGTGGCCAAAGCCGCCGCGATGAAGGCCGAGCGCGCCGCGATCGAGCAGACGCTGCGACAGGTCCATTGGAACCGCCGCAAGGCGGCTCAACTTCTCGGCGTCAGCTATAAGACGCTTCTGAATAAAATCAAGGAGTGCGGAATCAGCAGAGTGTGAACTGCGGCAGCACATGTGGGTAACTGCCTGCTGTCTTCGGGTCGCCTCTGCCGTTTTTGTTTCCCGGCGGCCGTGAAGATATCAGACTGTTTCACACCTGTATGAAATGTTTTCCACGGTGGCATTCGCCTTGCTCATCCGCAACGGGATACATTCCGCTGCTGGCCAGGCACGTCTCGGAACGTGATTGATGCGCGACACGGATTCAACGGCGCCCAATCGGGATCGGCCGGGCGGCTCGGCCTTGGCGCTCCTCGGGCGTAACGAGAAGCTGCGCGAGGTCTGCGATCTGATCGAACGCGTCGCCGACACTGACGTGACCGTATTGATTCGGGGCGAGAGCGGCACCGGGAAGGAGTTGGTCGCGCGTGCCGTTCACGAGGTCTCGCCACGGCGCGATCGCATATTCGTGAAGGTGAACTGCGCGGCGCTGCCGTCGGAACTCCTCGAATCGGAGCTTTTCGGCTTCGAACGCGGTGCATTCACCGGTGCCATCCAGCATCGTCCCGGCAAGTTCGAATTCGCGAATCACGGGACGATGTTCCTCGACGAAATCAGCGAGCTCCAGGCGCCGCTCCAGGCGAAGCTGCTTCAAGTGCTGCAGGACGGCGAGTTCGCGCGCCTGGGCAGCCGCGAGGACGTGCGCGTGGATGTTCGTATCGTCGCGGCGACGAACGCCGACCTCGAACAGGCTGTGACCGACGGACGCTTCCGGGAAGATCTGTTCTTCCGGCTGAACGTCGTCTGCATCACGCTGCCGCCGCTGCGGCAGCGTCGCGAGGAGATCTCAAACCTCGCCGACTACTTTCTCCGTCGCTATTCCGAGCACTACAACAAGCCGCGCGTGTCGCTGACGCGCGACACGCTGGAGCTCTTTGCCACCTACGAGTGGCCTGGCAACGTCCGGGAGCTCGAGAATCTGATGAAACGCATGGTGATCCTCGGCAGCGACGAACCAGTTCGTCGCGATCTCTCCCAGGCGATTGCCGATCGGCACCGCGCGTCGAGCGTCATTCCGGTTCTCAAACCGCCAGCCGTCAACGGCACCGGTGTTCATCCCGCTGTTCTGGATCAGCCGTCGCCGCCAGTCGTGGCGGCTCGGGCGGCAGGCCCGCCAACGGCAGCAGCGCCAGTGCCCCAGGCAGCCGGTGGATCGCTGAAGGACATCGCCCGACAGGCGGCACGCCAGGCCGAACGCGAATTGATTGCCAGAACCCTCCAGCAGACTCGGTGGAATCGCCGCGCCGCGGCGGAGCTACTTGGGATCAGCTACAAAGCGCTGCTCTACAAAATCAAGGAAGCGGACCTGGATCGAGCATCATGATGACCGCCGACCCCTTCATCGACGAGACTTCGCGCGTCCTCACGGCGGAAGCGTTCGAGTTCGTGTTGACGAACGAGCTCAAACGCGCGGTCCGCTCTCAGAATTTCCTCACACTGCTCGTCATCGAACCGCTGCATCAGGCGTCCGACGACGACCGCGCGAGAGCCGTACGACAGATTGCGCGGCTGATCAGCCCCGAGGTACGCGAGACCGACCTGATCTCCGAAAACGAGCGCGGCCGCCTGTCGCTCGTCCTCCTCGACGCCGACCTGCCGAGCTCGATGCGTGTCATCGATCGGCTCCTCACGCGGCTCGAACACTACGAATTCCCCAATCCGACGGCAATCGATCTGGGCGCTGCGTGCTGCCCCACTCATGGCGCAGACGTGGAGTCTCTTCGCCGCGCCGCCGAAACCAGACCGGTCCAGCACCGGCGCGAAGCCGGGGGCGTGTAACGGCCTGGGCCGTGAGTCGTCGGATCTGAATCGAGCGGGAATCCGTCCGGATGGACGAATCTGTCTGATTCCCGGTTGATTCACAATTCGCAACTCAGAATTCGCAAGTCTTCGGATACCCTGAAGAAGGGTGGCAAAATTACCGCACCACGGGCCTTACGAGGAGTAGTCGATGTCAGCACTTGCCGAGTCACTTCGGGAAAAAATCGAGACGCGTCGCGCCCGGGCGGGCGTAGTCGGTCTCGGGTATGTGGGTCTGCCGCTTGCGGTGGAGCTCGCGAAGGCCGGTTTTCACACGACCGGAATCGATCTCGACGACCGGAAGGTCGACGCGATCACGGCCGGTCGCTCGTACATCCCGGATGTGTCCACGAGCGAAGTCGCGGCTTTGCGCGCGGCCGGCAAGCTCGATGCGACGACGGACTTCGCCATCGTCAAGGAGCTCGACACGATCAACATCTGTGTCCCGACGCCGCTTCGGAAGACGAAGGATCCCGATATGTCGTACATCGTCTCCGCGGTGGAATCGATCGCAAAGTATCTGCACGGCGGCCTCCTGATTTCTCTCGAATCGACGACGTACCCGGGGACGACCGACGAAGTCGTGCAACCGCTCCTCGAAGCAACCGGTTTGAAGGCCGGCCGCGACTTCTTCCTCTCGTTCTCGCCCGAGCGCGTCGACCCTGGCAACCCGACGTTCCAGACGCACAACGTTCCCAAAGTCGTCGGTGGATTGACGCCGGAGTGTCTGACGCTTGCGTCCGCGCTCTACCAGAGCGCAGTGGAGACCATCGTGCCGGTGAGCTCCACGCGCGTCGCCGAAATGGTCAAGCTCCTCGAGAACACGTTCCGTGCGGTGAACATCGGCCTCGTGAACGAGTTGGCGCTGATGTGCGACCGCATGAACATCGACGTCTGGGAGGTCGTCGATGCCGCGAAGACGAAGCCGTTCGGGTTCATGGCGTTCTACCCGGGGCCCGGCCTCGGCGGGCACTGTATCCCGATCGATCCGTTCTATCTCTCGTGGAAGGCGAAGCAGAGCGGCTTCGATCCGCGCTTCATCGAGCTCGCGGGATACATCAATGGCTCGATGCCGCACTACGTCGTGGACAAGGTAGTCGAGGCGCTCAACTCGAGGCGGAAGGCCGTCAACGGGTCGCGGATTCTGATCGCCGGCGTCGCCTACAAACGCGACATCGACGACATGCGCGAGTCGCCGGCGCTCGACGTCATGGGCCTGCTGCATACGAAAGGGGCGAACGTGTCGTACACCGATCCGTTCGTTCGCGAGGTCGACGCACGCGAGTGGTCCGGACGATTCGATATCAAGAGCGTGAACGCGTCCACCGGTTCGTTCGGCCAGTACGACTGCGTCGTGATCGTGACCGATCACAAGGCATTCGACTACGCCGCGATGGTTGCCGAGGCCGACATCATCGTGGATACGAGGAACGCGATCAAGACGCCAGCGCCGAACGTGTTCAAGCTGGGAGCACCGCAGCCGGAACCGCAGAAGACGGGCGTCGCTGTATAAGGCCGTAACGCGATCAGAATCTCTAGAATTCAGAAGCTAGAGCGATCACGATTCCACATCACTCTAGATTCTAGGTTCTAGAGCTTCTGGCACGATCTCGGCCAGCACGTCTTCGCTGCAGGCGGGGCTTGAAAGCCCCGCCCTACAGCCGCCGTTGCCGAAACGGGCATTCGAGGGCGCGGTCTTCAGACCGCGCCGCCCTTCAGCCCGAGAAACTCGCGTGTCAAGCCCCAGATCGTCTCAAGACTCTGAAGAAGTTGGTGATCGTCGTCGAGCATATGGAGGTCGACGTTCGGCCGCGTGGAGGCCCAGCGCTCGACGGACGCAGGATCGACAGAGGTATCCTGACGGCCCTGGAAAACCAGAACCGGCACATCGATGTTCGCATTGAACGCGTCGTACCGGCCGAGATCGGTGTACAGCTCGAATCCGACCGGCATGAGGCGGCCGTACCCGTAGTGGAACACGTTGAGTTGTCCCGTGCGGCGCCACTCCTCGATCCCGCGGTCGCCGAGATCACGGATGCGATGGTCGGAGAAATCGAGCGCGGGTGCGAGCAGCACGAGGCAACCGATCCGATCCCGATGCTGGAGCGCCGCCTGCACTGCGACGAATGCGCCGAGGCTCGAACCGATCATCGGCACCGGATCGAGAGGCAGCGAACGGATCGCTCGCCCCACTTGCTCGAGCATTCGCGTAACCGTCAGCCCTGAAAAATCCGGCTCATTGAAGTCCGGCGTGTGGAGCTCGACGCCCTCTCCCGCAAGCTTGGTCGCGAAGAACGTCGCCTTCGAGGAACGCGAGGACGACGCAAAGCCGTGGAGGTAGAGAGCGTGCTTCAGCGATCCTCCTGGAGCTACAGCATGACGGTGCATCCGGGGCGGCAGCGGCACCGGATGGATCCCTCGCCATCCGTCGAGTAATCGTAGGTCAGCTCCTCGCCTTTCCTGATGTTGCGTGCGGCGCGAATCCAAATCGTGTCGCCGATGACCTGCGTGTAGCAATTCGGTGTGCACGAATGATTGATGTACCGCGCGATGTTCCCGCCGACGGCGGCATCACGGACGTACAGCCGGTTCAGCTTGAAGCACCAGATGTGACCTCGCCTCAAATAGCGCTCTTCGCGCTCGAGGCTCTCGCGGTTGGTGATCTTCTCTCCCGCGTAGTCGATGATCCGGGTGTTCTTCGAGATGGGCTGCGTGGCAAACACGCCCCAGCCCTGAATCTTCGAGCGCCGCTTCTCGATCATGGGGCGCCGGCGGACGCGTTACCAGAAGCGGACGCGTCCCGTGTCAACATGCACGAAGTTCGACGACGGATAGAAACCCACGCCACCGAGCTTCAACGATCGTGCCGCTTCCCTGAGGTGATCCAGCTCCACTCCGGGTACTCGGATGTCGATCGCCCTCCCGACCATGTGCATGCTGCCTGATGCGACGCCCGAGTCGGCGCCGCCGCGCGCCCGAAGCATCGCGTTCGTTTGCGGTGAGCGATACCCGGAAATGACGTGATAGGGCGAATCGACACTCAGCGCCGCCCGAAGTTCGTGCAGCAGATCAAGCAGCTTGGGATCGATTGGCTTGATCTCGTTGACTCTGAAGTCGCGCAGGATGAAGTTGATGCGCTCGAGCGCGTCCGGCTGGTATTCGCCGTTGCAGCAGTACGTCGTCGTCAGCCGCTCGCCTGTGTGTGTGTTGAAGAATGCGAGCTCGCGCTCACGGGCCGGGGTCCATGGCGCGCGTTCTGGGCGCGCTCGGGTGGGAGCGACTGGTGGAGGGAACGACGCCGCGCGGACGCGCTGAGGGAGAACCGCCCCCGCAGCTGCCGCAATTCCCAATCCCAGAAAGGTACGCCGACCCATCGTCGACACGATTGCAGTATGCTCCTCGGGCATGATGCCTCTTCAAACGATCACCATGCCGGAGGAGAAGGCCTCGACAGCTGGTGCAAATGAACAGATGTCCAAATTGAACCACACCAAAGCGGGCGCTTCAAGCCGGGCTGTTGCCGTAAACAGCTCGTACGCATGTGGTTACAAACTCGACGCTGCAGCGCAACCGTGGCCGGCGGATTCCCGTCTAACAAGCTCCGGGAGACACAGTCTCCTTCCGACCGCATGACAAAAGAGCAGTTGAGCTCGTGAGCTCTGGCAACAACCATTGGAGTCAACGATGCGCCGACAACACGTCGCCGGCCCTTTGATCTTTGCGTTTGCTCTAGGCGTCCTGCTGTTCCTTGCAGGCACGATGGACGCAGCGGCCCTGTCACGTGCGACGCGAGGACTGATTTCGCTGCCGCGTCTCGTCCAGCGCACGGCCGCGGCGTTCGAGTGGCACGGCACCGTTCTCCAGGGGAACGCGATCGAGATTAAGGGCGTGAACGGCGATATCGTCGCCGAGGCAACGCCGGGGGTGGAAGTCGAAGTCTTCGCCGACCGGCGTGGCCGGCGCAATGATCCTGAGAGCGTACGGATCGAAGTCGTCCAGCACGGCGACGGCGTCACGATCTGTGCGCTCTACCCGAGCCGCAGCGACGATCGGCCGAACGAGTGCAGGCCCGGAAAAGAAGGCCGAATGAACGTCCAGAACAACGACGTCACGGTGAAGTTCCGAGTACGTGTCCCTGCGGGCGTGCGGTTTGTCGGCAAGACCGTGAACGGCGACATCGAAGCCGAATCGCTGGCCGGCCCGCTGGAATTGCAGACCGTCAACGGGTCGACCACGTTCTCGACATCGTCGTACGGCGACGCGTCGACGGTTAACGGCTCGATTCGCGGCCGACTCGGGAGTAGTGCCTGGAACGACAGGCTGACGTTTCACACGGTGAACGGCAGCATCACGCTCGCACTGCCCGGCGATACGAGCGCAGACGTGCGAGCGACGACGGTCAACGGTGAGATCTCGACCGATTTTCCGCTGACGGTGACGGGCCGATTCAGTCCACGTCGGTTGAGCGGCACGATCGGCGGCGGCGGGCGCACACTGGAGCTCGAAACCGTCAACGGCAGCGTGCGGCTTCAGAGACGGTGATCGAGAAGGAGAGGGCTGAGCGATGATATAGTCCGGGCATGGAAGGTATTTTCGCGGCATGGGGTCGCATCCTCACGGGGTACCCTCCTTCGCTCTCGATCGAGCTCACGCGTGAGTGCCCGCTGCGATGCCCGGGCTGCTACGCCTACAACGACGAGCACCTTGGCGGCGAAGTCACGCTTCGGCAAGTCCATGATTTCAAGGGTCAGGAGCTGATCGACCGATTCTTCCGCCTAATCGACGAACACAACCCGCTTCACGTCTCCATTGTCGGCGGCGAGCCGCTCGTTCGCTTCAGGGAACTGAACGAGATTCTGCCGCGACTCGCCGATCGCGGCGTCTACACGCAGCTCGTGACGAGCGCAGTTCGTCCGATACCCATCGAGTGGAGGCGGGTGCGGCGCCTGCAAATCGTCGTTTCCATTGACGGGCTCCAGCCGGAGCACGACGAGCGGCGCAAACCCGCGACCTACGATCGCATCCTGAAACATATCAAGGGACACCAGATCACGGTGCACTGCACGGTGACCCGCCAGCAGGTTCAGCGGGATGGATACCTGGACGAGTTCGTCGACGTCTGGTCGAACAATCCCGACACCGGCCAGATCTGGGTGAGCCTCTACACGCCGCAGATCGGCGAGCTGTCGGAGGAACGGCTCCGCCCTCGAGATCGGGAGCGCGCCATCGTGGCGTTGATGCACCTTCGCAACCGATATCCCAAGCTGCGCATGCCGAAAGGCCTGCTCGACGCGTTCTCGAAGCCCCCGTCGAGCCCCGAGGAGTGCACGTTCGCGCTGACGACAACCTGCATCTCTGCTGATTTCGAGCACAGGATTTCCCCCTGCCAGTTCGGCGGCAACCCTGACTGCGCGAACTGCGGGTGTATGGCGTCGGCGGGGCTCCATGCCGTAGCGCGGCATCGCCTTCCCGGTGGGCTGCGCGTGGGCGCCATCTTCGAGCAATCACTGAAGATTGGCCGCGGCGTCCGCTGGATGCGGACCAGAACCCTCGAATCGACGTAGCAGGTGACTCCGGTTGCCGCGCATCAGATGACAATCGACATCGACCGACTGAACGAACTTCGATCACGAACACCGAAGTGAGATCGACATAAAACCGTCGCACCCTATGGCGAATCTGGCGTCCTTCGACATCACGTCCGGTGTCGATCTGCAGGAAGTGGACAACGCGGTCAACCAGGCGCGCAAGGAAGTGGCGCAGCGTTACGACTTCAAGGGATCGCGCGCGGCCATCGATCTGAACCGCACCGAAAACACGATCACGCTCACTGCCGACGACGAGTTCAAGATGAGCGCGCTCTGGGAGGTCCTGCAAGGCCGGCTCGTGCGACGCGGCGTCCCGACGAAGAATCTCAAGCCGGGAGAGATCGAACGAGCGGCCAACGACACCGTCAGACGAATCGTCACCCTGCAGCAGGGGATTCCCGCGGAGGCCGGGCGCGAGATCGTGAAGTTCCTGAAAGATCGAAAGCTGAAAAAGGTTCAGGCAGCGATTCAAGCGGATCAGGTCCGCGTCTCGTCGTCCTCGAAGGACGACCTGCAGGTAGCGATCCGGCTGCTGCGCGAGCATGATTTCGGTGTCGCACTCCAGTTCGGAAACTATCGAGGCTGAGACGTGAAATCGGGCCGGCTTGGCATTGGCGTCTGCACCGCGGTCGCAGCGATGACGATCTGCATAGCCGCCGCGTCCGTACAGGAAACACCGAGGGTGAATGAGGACGCTCGGTTGATGGTGGAGTTCAACCAGCGTGTGAACGAGTACGTCGACCTCCATCGGAAGCTGGAAGGCAAGCTCCCTGCGCTCGCCAGCGATGCCACACTCGAAGAGGTCGACGCGCATCAGCGCGCGTTGGAGCGCCTCATCCAGCGCGCCCGTTCGAACGCCAGACAAGGCGATCTGTTCACGAAGAACATTCGCGCGCTGTTCCGTCGGAATCTGTACCGCGTTTTCAAGGCGCCGGAAGGAGCGAGCCTGAAGGCCGTGATCATGGAAGAGAACCCCGGCCCGATCCGCTTGAGCGTCAATGGCCGATTCCCGGACGGCGTTCCGCTGCCGACCGTTCCGCCGCAGGTGCTGGACGTCCTGCCCCGGCTGCCGACCGAGCTCGAATACCGATTCATCGGCAACAGGCTCGTGCTGCTCGACGTTCACGCGCACACAATCGTCGACATCATCGACAACCCCATTCCGGATTAGCCCTTCTGCCGAACATGAAGTTCTGCCGCCGTTGCGCCCTCACCGGAACTGTCGCCGCGCTCATGGCGATCGTGCTCCGCCTGGGCGCCGCGAGTGCGGCCTTCGCGCTCACGCGGCAATCGCCAGCAGCTCCCGCACCGGCTGCCGCTGTCGCCCTCCCCAATCGCGAGGACTCGCTGAAGTTTGCCGTTCTCGGAGACTTCGGGACCGGTGACCGGCCGCAGTACGAGCTCGCCGAGCAGATGGAGAAGCTCCACGAGCGCTTTCCATTCGAGCTGGTGGTCACCGTCGGCGATAACCTTTACGGGTCCCAGAAGCCCGATGACTTCAGGAAGAAATTCGAGATTCCCTACAAGGCGCTCCTCGACGCCAAGGTGAAGTTCTACGCGTCACTGGGCAATCACGACGTCCGCGAGCAGCGCATGTACAAGCTGTTCAACATGGACGGCAAGTTCTATTACACGTTCAAGCCGGACAAACAGAACGTTCGATTTTTCGCGCTCGACAGTACCTATCGCCGGCCGGAGCAGATCCAGTGGCTTGCGAAGGAGCTGGAGAGCTCGAACGAGCGCTGGAAGATCGCGTACTTCCATCATCCCCTCTACTCGTCAGGCGACCGCCACGGATCCGATGTGGACTGGCGGGAGTTCGTCGAGCCGCTGTTCGTGAAATACAACGTCAGCGTGGTCTTTGCGGGACACGACCACTTCTACGAGCGGGTCAAGCCGCAGAAGGACATCGTGTATTTCGTGGCAGGCTCGGGCGGCCAACTGCGCCGCGGCAACATCGATCGCCGCTCGGGAATCACGGCGCAGGGTTTCGATACCGATCGGGCGTTTCTCGCCGTCGAGATCTCCGCCGACGAGATGTTCTTCAACGCGATCTCGCGGGACGGACAAGTCGTTGATTCCGGCGTCATCCAGCGGCGGAAATCAGAGTAATCACTTCCCGCGCAGCTGTTTTCTTCTTTCCTTTCAGCCCTTTCAGCGCGCCTTTCCGCAGCACGAGACTCTTCGGCTCCGCCGCGGACTTGCTCTTCGCGCGCGGCGTGGAGTTCTCCCAATCGGCCTCGAATACGTTCTGGAGGCGCTTCGCGACGCGCGAATCATTGATGATCACGCCGATCTCTCTGCGGCCGTCCACCTCCAGACGACGCAGGCTCTGGCTGCCAACGAACGCGGCCGAGCCGTCTCGCACCATCGCGCGGACGTGCAGCCGGAGATCCGGCAGCTTGCGAGCCTCGACACCGATCAGGCTCTTCTCGATCTTTCCGATCACGCGGACCTCCACGCCGGCCCGTACGCGATCCTGCAGCACGCGCTGAATGAGGTTGTCACTCACCTGCTGGTCGTAAATCAGCAGCTGCTTGCGCGCACGGCGGATGAAGGCGGTCAGCACCTCGCGTGAGTTCTCCGGGCTGACCACGAGCCGCTGGTGGTTCGGCGAATACGGCTGCCGCGTGCGGTCCGCCTCGAAGAGGTTCCCGGCCTCCTTGACGAGCCGCTTGTCCCGCGTGACGATCCCGAAGCTCCTGCTCCGCACCGTGTCGAGCTTGGTGTAGTTGAAGCCGAAGACGAACAGCGTCCCGTCGACGATCATCATCTTGCCGTGATAGCGGGGCAGATCGCCCGCCGTTCTCGCGACCGTGACACCGCACTTCAGCAAGCTCAGTTCGAGCTTCCGCAGTCGATCTTCACCGCCGCGATTCGTATGCGCGATGAGCGCTCGGACGACCACGCCCCGGGTCACTGCGGCCGCGAGCGCGGGCTCGATCTCCGCTCGATCCAGGCGAAAGATGACGATATCAATCGACGCCCTGGCGCGATTGATTGCCTTCAGTATCGGCGTGATCCCGTCGTCTGGCTCAGTAATCAGTTGCACGGCTCTATGGCGCTGCTATTTCTTTGCCTTCTTCTCTTCCCATTCGACCGCGGCATGCCCCTCCGGATCGAGCTTGAGAATGCCGTCCGAGACGTCATCCGTGTGCACTTCGATCGGGACCCGCACCTCGTAGCACACCTCTTCGTCGGAGGAGGTCCGCAGCTCGAAGTCCAGCCGGTATGACGTGAGGATGCCTTCGATCTTCGGCCGGAACGCGTCCGTATCCTCGCCCGCCTTCACCTTCAGCAAGAACTCCTTGCGCGTGCGCGGCTCGAACGATTCGATCACCCACAGCGCGGCGACCATGAACGCCGCGGAAAAGACGCTGAGCGCGTAGAGTCCCACGCCGGAGGCGAGGCCGACCGCAAGCGCGCACAACATCACCACGGCGTCCTTCGGGTCGTCGATCTTCGAACGGTATCGAATGAGATTCGCGGCGCCGACGATGCCGAACGCGCGGGCCAGGCTGGCGCCGACGACGAGCATGACGACGGCACCGACGACGGCCAGCATAATTTGCGTCTGGACTACGGCGGGCGTGCGGGTTGGCGTTCCGCGGCGCCTGGGCCTCAACGCCAGCACCGAGCCAAGGACTGCGGCCAGCGGCAGCCGCACCATCGCATCGTCGATCTGGTGTAGCGGGTGAACCGGATGCGAGTTGCCGGAAGGACTCTCCGGTGTCCCTTGCAGCTGCGCCTCCGGCGTAGGCTGTTGTGCCGCGGCGGCCGGCGAGCGGACCACGAGTATCGCAGCCAGTGCACCGATGGCGAGGACGGTTGAATCACGGCTCAGAAAAGGCATGCAGGAGTCAGTTCGCGAGTGCCAGACCTTCGGCAATCTTCTGCTTCATGCGCCTGATGAAGCGCTCCGAAATGTCCGATGAATAGCCACCCGCTCGAAAGGCGTCGCGCCACTGGCGGTCCGAGATTCGGTGCAGCCGCTCGCAGGTCCACCGGACGTCTTCGGGCGTGATGTTCTCGAGGAGCGCGTCGTGGCGGCCGCGCCAGTCGAACTTCACTCGTCCGTTGACTACGCCTTTGATGAACGGCGTCTGCTCGAAGACGTGGACATCGCCGCGCGGAGCGTTGACCGCGCCCGTACGACCGAACGTGTGCCCGAGGTCGCGCGCCACGTACCATTGGCGGGCGCCTTCCACCTCGCCATCGAGCTCGTAAATGACGTTATTCGCGTCTTTCAGGTCCGAGTTGCCCAGCATCGCCTGCAGGACGAGCAGTCCCGCGAGCTGCCTCGTGCCAACGAACGGATTCCGGTAGTAGGACCATTCATCCTTCGCATGGAGGCCGTGGAATTTGGGTTTCTTTTCCCTGAAGCGAGCAGGCTCCTGCGGATTGGGGTCGGTGGCCTTCCCGGCGTACCATTTCGCGAGGTAGTACACGGGCGGCTGATGGAAGCCCACTGCCCAATGAATCCGGGATGCCACCACTTCCGTGCTCGCCTCTGGTGGAAACTTGACGCTCCAATCGCGGCGGTCGGGGCTCCTCACTTCGTAACCCCGGCTGAAGCCGGAATGCTTGACTTCGATGACGGTGTATTTCGCGGACGGATCCGGCGCAAGGCGCTCGCCGCCGACGCCCCAGTAGAGATCGCGTCCGTCCGCCGGCTCGCTCCAGAGTTGCGCAAGCTGCGCGCGGGTCGGAGGTCCCGGCAGCGTAGACATCGTCCGCGGGCGACACGCAGTCGGCAGCGCAACGAATGCGATCAGCACAACGGCGACTCGCATGTTCGTACTGCGCCGAGTCATGGGATCTCTCCTTTGTCCATGGCTGACCCGGAACATTCAGCAGAGGTGTTTTGTGCAAGTGCCGCGCCAGAGATGGAAGATGAGCTTCGGTGGGGAGAAACGGAGGCGGAAACAGGAGAAAGGGGAGAAGAGGCGATAAACAGGAGAAAAGGAGAAAACAATTCTGTCTTATCCCCTTCTCCCTTTCTCCTGTGAATCTTCTCTGCTCCCGTTCTCCTGTGAGTCGTTCGCTTCTCTCATCGGAAGTCATGCGACTGTGGATCAGGTCCGGCACCTGATAACGGGAGAACGCGTTCTGCTTTGATCGAGGTCACCCCTTCCTGAATCTGCAGAGTCCCTTCGACCAGCAGATACGGTTCGCCGACGATGGCGGCGCGTTGCTCACTGAAGAGATCGGGACGGACGATGATGTTCGCGATGCCTGTCTCGTCTTCCAATGTCAGAAAGACGAAGCCCTTCGCAGTCCCAGGCCGCTGACGTGTGATCACCGCGCCGGCAACGCGCACCCGCCGCCCGTGACGACCGTGAGGCAGATCGCGCGCGCGAAGTACGCCGCGCATCGCCAGTTCGCCACGACGCAGGGCGAGCGGATGCGGACCAATCGTCAGGCTCGTGCCTGCGTAGTCGGCCATCAAACGTTCTGATTGAGTCATGGGGCGTAGCGGTGAATCGCGCCGGGATTCGGGGTTCGGGATTCGGGGCTCGGTCGCTCGGTCGCTCGGTGGCTCGGTAGTAGCGCCTGCGGCTGCGGCGGGCCGCGAACGCGGTCCCGCCGCGCGAGCGGGGTCCCCGGCGCGCGTAGTTTGCGCGCTGGGGTGCCGAGCGGGGTCCCCGGCGCGCGTAGTTTGCGCGCTGGGGTGCCGAGCGGGGGTGGGGCCCCGCGAGCATTGAGAAAAGTCGCTCGGTGGCTCGGTAGCTCGCTCGGGTTCCCGGGACCTGGGGCCGGAATCCGGTAGCTCGATAGCTCGGTCGCCCGGTGCGTCGGTAGTTCGATCGTGCGACGGTTCCGTAGCATCGTCACGGACTTCCTCGGAACGAGCTACCGAGCTCCCGAAAACCGAGCTACTGGCGACATCGACACTCTCGAACAACTCGCCCGACGGTCTCGCGGCTCGTTCGATTTGCCACAACGCGCTGCGGCGATCGTGCCCGAATGCGTTGAGCGCGCCGATCTCGGCCAGCGTCGCGAGTTCATCGCGACGAAGACCTGTTCTCGCGATCAAATCTTCGATTGACGCGAACCGGGGACCAGGAACCTGGGGCCGGAGAC
>JBKPCD010000116.1:0-19295 GCA_046727175.1 Acidobacteriota bacterium
GAGTACATCCGGGTCACGACCGAACGACTGGGCAGAGCGTGGAGGATATGGATCTTTCACCAGTGCTCGCGACCGGATGGTACGTGAGCGGGACATGGGCGATCACCGGCGAAGCGAAGGCCGACGGCCTCGACCATCCACGGCATCCGATCCTTCGCGGCGGCTACGGCGCCATCGAGCTTGCGATGCGTGTCGAGGGGCTCGCGTTCGGCAGCACGGCATCCAACGATCTTCCATCGGCGAGCCCTCGCGCCGACGTGATTCAGGGTAACAGCGATCGCGTCTCGACATTCGGCGTCAACTGGTATCCGTACCGCGGAATCAAGGTTCAGTTGAACGTCGTGCGCGAATCAATTGGCGATCCGAGCCAGGGTCCGTTGCCGTCGCAGCCGGTGTTCTGGAGCCGCGTCGTCCGTTTTCAATTCCAACTCTGACACGCCAGACCCATGCGGTCGCAGTCCGTCACCCGTTCCGTGTTTCTCGTGCTCGCCTTGAGCGCGGCGAGCGCCACGGCGCTCGGCGCGCATACGTTGGATGATCTGTTCGACTCGAGCGCGCTGCAGGAGATTCGGTTGTTCATCAGCGCGCGTGATCTGCAGCAACTCGTCGCGCATTTCGATGAGAACACGCACTATCCGGTCGATCTGCAGTGGCGCGACATCCGCGTGCGGAATGCGTCGGTACGGTCGCGCGGCACCGCCAGCCGCAATCCGACGAAACCTGGGTTCGAAATCGACTTCGATCACTACACGACCGGGCAGCAGTTCCTCGGCCTGCGCGCGATCATCCTGGACAACCTGTGGCAGGACCCCGCGATGATTCGCGAAAAGGTCGCGATGGCGTTCTTCAACAGGATGGGAGAGGCGGCGCCGCGTGAATCGTTTGCGCGCCTGTACATCAACAACACCTACCGCGGCGTCTACGCGATCGTCGAACGCATCGATGCGGAATTTCTCACGCGTAGGGGCGCGGACGGGTCCGGCTATCTTTTCGAGTATCGCAACAAGGGGTCGTTCTACGGAGGCTCCCTCGGGGATGAACTGGATCCGTACAAGCAGCGCTTCGAACCACGGACGCACAAGCTCGACGCCGATACCATTCTCTACTCGCCAATACGCGATCTCTTCCAGGAGGTGAGCGGACCGGACGACGCCGTCTGGCGGGAGCGCGTGGAATCCTTCATCGACTTGGAACAGTTCGTCCGTCAGGTCGCCATAGAAATGTTCCTGTCTGAACACGACGGTCTTCTCGGGTACGCCGGGATGAACAACTTCTATCTCTATCGAGCGACGTCGAGAGGGCAGCAGCGGGTCCTCGTCTGGGATCTGGACCTCTCGTTCAGAGATTACGACTCGTCCATTTTCTTGCGTGCGGATGAAAACGAGCTGTTCAGGCGCGCGATGGCGTATCCCGATCTGCAGACACTCTATTTACAGAAACTCGAAGACTGTGCGCGCTCAGCGCTCGAGGACGACTGGCTTTCGAACGAGATCGTGTCGTCTGCAGCGCTCATCCGAGATTCGGCGCTCGAGGACAGGGTGAAACCGTTCTCCAACGACGACTTCGATTCCGCAGTCTCCTGGATGAAGGACTTCGGGCGACTGCGATCGGCGTATGTGCTCGAGGCCGTCGCCGGCGCCCGCCGACAGTAAGAAGTAAAGACAGGAGCTAGAAGTTAGAAGTTAGAGCGTCAAGGCACGATCGCTCTAGCTTCTAGATTCTAGCTTCTACGTTCTGGCTCCTGACTCGCTACGCTACACGGGCACGCCGTCCGGGCGTACGGTCACCGGATCGAGGAACGGCATCATGGCGCGAAGCTTTGCGCCGACCTGCTCGATTGGATGCTCCTGCTCGCGCGTGCGGGTCGCGTTGAAGTTCGGGCGGCCCTGTTCGTTCTCGGCGATCCACGTTTTCGCGTAGGTCCCGTTTCGAATCTCCGCGAGCATCTGCTTCATCGTCTGCTTCGTCTGGGCGGTGACGATGCGCGGGCCGCCGGTGTAGTCGCCATGCTCGGCGGTGTCGCTGACCGAGTAGCGCATGTAGTTCAGGCCGCCGCGGTACATCAGATCGACTATCAGCTTCAGTTCGTGGAGACACTCGAAGTACGCGATCTCCGGCTGGTAGCCGGCTTCAACGAGCGTTTCGAATGCCGCTTTCACGAGCGCACTGACGCCGCCGCAAAGCACCGCCTGCTCGCCGAACAGATCCGTCTCGGTCTCTTCGGAGAATGTCGTCTCGATCACGCCCGCGCGCGTGACGCCAATCCCCTTCGCATACGAGAGCGCCAGCGCCCGCGCCTGTCCGGTCGCGTTCTGATGAACTGCGAGGAGCGCCGGTGTTCCGCCGCCTTCGAGGTACAACTCGCGGACGCGGTGGCCGGGGGACTTCGGCGCAATCATCGTGACGTCGACATCGGCGGGGGGTGTGATGGTGCCGAAGCGGATGTTGAAGCCGTGCGCGAACATGAGCATCTTGCCGCGCGTCAGATGCGGGGCGATGTCGCGTTGGTAGAGCGCCGGCTGCACCGTATCGGGCACGAGCAGCATGATCACGTCGCCCCAGTTCGCCGCGTCCGCGACCGAGGTCACTGTCAGGCCGGCAGCGCGCGCTTTTGACGCAGACGTGCTGTTCGCCGACAACCCGACGCGGACGTCCACGCCGCTGTCGTGCAGGCTGAGCGCGTGGGCGTGGCCCTGCGATCCGTATCCGATGACGGCAACCTTCTTTGCGCGGATGAGCGAAAGGTCGGCGTCACCGTCGTAGAACATCGTTGTCATGGCATCTCCTCGGGTCAGGCTCTGGGCTCAGGCCTTTCGGCTCTGGGCCTACACGGAATACGAGATATTGGACTGATCTGTGCCGAGCTCGGACGCGCCACCGGTCGGGACCGCCGGCACGCGGATGCCGCGCGCCATGGCGACTCGTCCCGTGCGCGCCATCTCGAGGACGCCGTACGGACGCAGCACCTCGAGCAGGCCGTCAATCTTGTCCTCGGTCCCGGTGATCTCAATCGTCATCGAATCGGGCGCGAGATCGATGATGCGCGCGCGGAACACGTCGACCAGGTGCACGATTCCCGGTCGTTGGGACTGGTCGGCAGTGACCTTGATCATCGCCAGATCGCGACAGACGGCCGGCGTGGACGTGATGTCGTCGACCGAGATCACATTCACCAGCTTGTACAGGTTCGCGACCACACGCTCCGCACCGGCATCGTCGGTGAGCACCACGAGCGTCATGCGCGAGACGCCCGGCCGGTCCGTGTGGCCGACGGTCAGCGATTCGATGTTGTAGCCGCGCCGACGGAACAGCGACGACACACGATTCAACACGCCGGGCTGATCTTCGACCGTAACGATTATCGTATGCGGTTTCATCACGCATCCTCCGCGGTTTCGACGAGGGGGCTGGGCCGGCGGATCATCGCGTGCAGATCCGCGCCGGCGGGAACCATCGGGAACACCGAGTCCTCCTGCTCGACACGGAACTCGATGATCGACGTGCCCGAGTGCGCGCGCGCCGCCTGGACGGCGGGAATGACTTCCGAACGCCGCGTCACGGCTGTCGCCGCGAGCCCGTACGCTTCGGCGAGCTTCACGTAGTCCGGGCTGGACAGCGGCGTCGCCGCGTACCGGCGCTCGTAGAAGAACTCCTGCCACTGCCGGACCATGCCGAGATACCCGTTGTTGATGATGGCCACGTTGATGTGCAGCTTCTCCTGCACAATCGTCGCGAGCTCGGGCATCGTCATCTGGAACCCGCCGTCGCCGGCGACGACCCAGACCTCGGCGTCCGGTCGCGCGAACTTGGCGCCAATGGCCGCCGGAAGCGCGAACCCCATCGTGCCGAGGCCGCCTGAGGTGATGAGCGATCGCGGCTCGTCGTGATGGTAGTACTGCGCCTCCCACATCTGATGCTGGCCGACGTCAGTCACGACGATTGCCCGGCCGCCGGTCGTGCGCCAGATGTCGTGGATCACGTGCGCGGCGTAGAGATGCCCGTCATCGGGCATGTTCTGGATGTCGCGGACGGCCGAATCGCCCTTCAATTCGGCGATGTGGCGAAGCCAGGCAGTCCTGTCGCCGCGCTCGAGATTCGGGAGCAACAGCATCTCGAGCACGACTCCGAGATCGCCTACGAGCGCGACGTCGACGGGCACATTCTTGCCGATCTCCGCGGGATCGATGTCGATGTGGATTTTGCGGGCGTGCGGCGCGTACGTTTTCAGGTTGCCGGTGACGCGGTCGTCGAACCGCATGCCGAACGCCAGGAGCAGATCGGCTTCCTGAATCGCCGTATTGACCCAGGCCTCGCCGTGCATGCCCATCATGCCGAGATTCAGCGGATGTGACGCGGGCACGCCGCCGATTCCGAGAAGCGTCATCGCGATTGGAATCTCTGCGCGCTCGGCGAATTCGCGGACGGCAGCCGTGGCTTCCGAGAGCATGACGCCGTGACCTGCCAGAATCATCGGCCGCTGCGCGTTCTTGATGAGGTCGAGCGCGCGTGCGACGGCGCTGCGATCGAAGACCGGCGCGGGACGCGCGTGAGGTTTCGGCGCGGCGGCCTCCCAATCGAACGTGCAGGACGTCTGTTGCGCGTCCTTCGTAATGTCGATCAGCACGGGGCCCGGCCGGCCGGTCGCGGCAATGTGAAATGCCTCGCGAATTGCCGGAGCAATGTCCTCCGCGCGCTTGACGAGGTAGTTGTGCTTCGTAATCGGCAGGGTGACGCCCGTGATGTCCGTTTCCTGAAAGCCGTCGCTGCCAATCAGCCGGCTGCCGACCTGTCCGGTGATGCACACGATCGGCGACGAATCCATCATTGCGGTCGCAATGCCGGTGACCATGTTCGTGGCGCCCGGACCCGACGTCGCGATGGCGACGCCGACGCGGCCGCCAGCACGCGCGTAGCCGTCGGCCATGTGGGTCGCGCCCTGCTCGTGGCGTACGAGCACGTGCCGGATCGGGTAGTCGAGCATCGCGTCGTACGCCGGAAGAATCGCGCCGCCGGGATACCCGAAGACGGTTGTCACGCCTTCACGGACGAGACACTCCCACAGGATCTGCGCACCGGTTCGCTTGGTCGTCATGCTCATCGGGTCCTTACGCGGTCACCGCGCCTTGCGCGGCCGACGAAACGAGCCGCGCGTATTTGGCCATCACGCCGGCGCCGACGCGCGGCGGCAGCACCTCGAGGCTCGCAAGTCGTTCGGCGAGCTCGGCATCCGTGAGGTCGACGCTCAGCGTTCGCGCGCCAAGATCGAGCCGGACCATGTCGCCCTCGCGCAGCGCTGCGATCGGTCCGCCGCGTGCAGCCTCGGGAGCGACGTGGCCGGCCATCAGTCCTCGGGTCGCGCCGGAGAAGCGGCCGTCGGTCACGAGCGCGACCGACTCGCCGAGGCCGGCGCCGACGATTGCGGCAGTGACGGCCAGCATCTCGCGCATACCCGGCCCCCCACGAGGCCCCTCGTAGCGAATGACGACCACGTCACCCGCGTTGATCGCGCCGCGCTGGACGGCATCGAACGCGAGCTCCTCGGTGTCGAACACGCGCGCCGGGCCGACGTGAGTCCGCAGGTCGTATCCGGCGACCTTCACCACCGCGCCTTCAGGCGCGAGATTGCCCTTGAGCACCACGAGCCCGCCGGTCGTCTTGAGCGGTTCCGTCAACGGCCGTACGACCTCCTGACCGCGCGTCTCGACCGCTTCGCGCGCGTGATCGCCGATCGTGCGGCCGGTCACTGTCATCGCGTCGGCGTGAAGGAATCCACCGTCGAGCAGTCGCCTCACGACGAGCGGAATGCCGCCGGCGCGATAGAGATCGGTGGCGACGAATCGGCCGCCAGGTTTGAGATCCGCGAGCAGCGGCACGCGAGAACTGATCCGATCGAAGTCGTCGATATCGAGTGGAACGCCAGCCTCCCGCGCAATCGCGAGCAGGTGCAGCACCGCGTTCGTCGATCCACCGGTTGCCGCGACCGCTGCGATGGCATTCTCGAGCGCGTGGCGAGTGAGGATCTGGCGCGGTCGAACGCCGCGTCTGAGCAGGTCGATGACGAGCGCTCCGGCCCGGCGGGCGACGGCGCCCTTTTCGGCGTCGAGGGCGGGGACGCTGCCGCTGCCAAATGGCGAGATTCCCAGCGTCTCGCACACCGTCGCCATCGTGTTGGCCGTGAATTGTCCGCCACACGCGCCCGCGCCGGGGCACGCGTGCCGTTCCAGCGCGTCGAGATCCGCGGTCGTCATCGATCCGGCCGCATGCGCTCCAACGGCTTCGAACACGTCCTGGATCGTCACATCGCGATCGTGCCATCGTCCCGGCGCGATCGACCCGCCGTAGAGCACGAGCCCTGGAACATCGAGGCGCGCGAGCGCCATGACGCCCGCCGGAATCGTCTTGTCGCAGCCGACGAGGACAACGAGCGCGTCGAAGAGATTGCCGCGTGTGACGAGCTCGATGGAATCGGCAATCACCTCACGGCTGACGAGCGACGCCCGCATGCCCTCGCAGCCCATCGTGATGCCGTCGGAGATCGAGACCGTGTTGAATTCGAGCGGCGTCCCCCCGGCCTCGCGAATCCCGGCCTTGACGTCGGCAGCGAGGTCCCGAAGGTGGTAGTTGCACGGGCCGATCTCGATCCACGTGTTCGCAACGCCAACGAGGGGCCGTCGTAGGTCTTCATCCGACAGACCCGTCGCACGCAGCATGGCCCGTGCGGGCGCGCGGTTGGGCCCGTCCGTGAGCGCGGCGCTGCGCCATTTCAGCGGGCGTTCAGGGGTCGACATCGCAAGTTCGCCTCAAGACGTGAAACGGCTCTGGGCTCAAGGCTCTGGACCCAGAAGCCTGAATGCCACCTGAATGCACGAAAGGCCGTCCCCGGGTGTGGGTGACGGCCTTTGATTCTATCGGGCTGATATGAGCGTCACCCACAACCGGCTCGGGCCCGAATACCGACGGGGCGCCCGAGTCGGGCATCGAGGCGGCGGATCAGCACGACTGACACGCTTATCAGTGTGCCTCACCGGAGGCTGATAAGTAAAATCAATTATTTGAGCGTTACTATTAGCCGCTCTTATGACCACGCGCGCTTTCGGCTCAGGTCTTTTGGCTTTAGGCCAGCCGAAAGCCCTGAGCCCAAAGCCTGTCAGCGAAGGCGCGAAATGGCCCGCCAGGTCGCCCGGCAGCGGCCGGCCGCAACGATCGTCGGATCGACGTTGGGTAATCTGAGACCCCGCTGACGTCAGCCGGAAATCGATGCCCTCGATCAGCTCGACGACGAACGAGCAGCGCCGATTCGCAGTGCAAGCGAGCAGCCACTGGTGCACCGCACAGCGTCATGCAGCCGCAAGGCCCTGCGTGTCCAGCGTCTTAGCGGCGCGAACCGGGTTCGCGCCGGGGCCTGCACGACCTCGAGAGTCGACATTTTTGTCGTACGCCAAAGGATCCGGAACAACTTGGGTCTGCCGCGCGGGGTAACGAGCGCACGACGAACTCTGAGTGTTGCCGCGACCGCGCCAATTGACATTGACCGCGGCGCGGCCCGCGCCGCACAATGAGGTCTGCTCCTGATCGGCACGAGATCGACATTTTTGTCGTTCACAAGAAGCTCCGACCATGACCTCGATGACGTCGCCCGCACGCGCCAAGAGCCCCGATGCCCCTTCGAATGAAAACCAGCGTCTCGCGACGCTGCTGCAGATCGGTCAGGCGCTCTCGAGCACGCTGAACGTCAAGGCGGCGCTGCACGAAGTGCTCGAGGCGATCGGCCGCCAGAGCCGCATCACGCGGGGTCTCGTCGTGCTGCAGGACGAGGACAGCAAGCAGCTGCACGTGGAGGCGGCCGTCGGGCTGAATCGACCCTCGCATCAGGTGCGCTACGCGGTCGGCGAGGGGGTCATCGGCAGGGTGGTCGAAACCGGCAAGCCGATCATCGTTCCACGCGTCAGCCGGGAGCCGGCACTCGTGTTTCGCGCGACGTCGCGCGACGATGCCGTCAAAGAGGAGTCGAGCTTCGTCTGCGTCCCCATTGCCATCGATCGGCGCGTCGTCGGCGCGCTCGGGATTACGCTGAAGTTCAAGCCCGATCGGAATTTCGATCGATCGTCGGCGTTCTTCGGAGTGGTGGCCTCGATGATCGGACAGGCGCTGAAGGTCCAGCGGCTCGTCGCCGCCCAGCATCGTCGTCTCGTCAACGAGAACGCGCATCTGCGCCAGGAGCTTCGGGAGCGCTACGACTTCGCGGGCATCATCGGCTCGAGCGGTCCGATGCAGCGCGTCTACGAGCAGGTTTCGCAGGTCGCGAGGACGAACACGTCCGTGCTCCTGCGCGGCGAGTCGGGAACAGGCAAGGAGCTGATTGCGCACGCGATCCACTACAACTCCGCGCGCGCAAAAAAGCCCTTCGTAAAGGTGAGCTGCGGCGCGCTGCCCGACACCCTCATCGAATCAGAGCTGTTCGGGTACGAGAAAGGGGCCTTCACCGGCGCCGAGGGGCGCAAGAAGGGGCGCTTCGAGCTTGCAGAAGCCGGGACGCTGTTTCTGGACGAGATCGGTGACGTGCACCTCGCGACCCAGGTCAAGCTCCTTCGCGTGCTTCAGGAACGGGAGTTCGAGCGGCTCGGCGGGACCGAAACGCTGCGCGCGAACGTCCGGCTCATCACGGCTACGCACAAGGACATGGAGCGCGCGATCGAGCAGGGGATGTTCCGTGAGGATCTGTTCTACCGGCTGAACGTCTTTCCGATTTTCATTCCGCCGCTGCGGGAGCGGAAGCCCGACGTGCTGCTGCTGGCCGACTATTTCCTGCAGCGGTTCGCCGCCGAGCACGGAAAAGACATCAGGCGCATCTCGACACCGGCGATTGACATGCTGGCCGCGTATCACTGGCCCGGCAACGTGCGCGAGCTCCAGAACGTCGTCGAGCGCGCGGTGCTGGTCTGTGATGGTCACGTCCTTCACGCGCATCACCTGCCGCCCACGCTGCAGACCGCCGAAGCCTCGGGCACCGTCATGAGCCTCGCGCTCGCGGACGCCGTCGCCGCGTACGAGAAGGACCTGTTGCAGGATGCGTTGAAGAGCGCGCGCGGCAACCGGGCTCGGGCAGCGCGACTGCTGCGCACAACGGACCGCGTCTTGAACTATAAGGTTCGGAAGCTTGGGATAGACTGGAAACGTTTCAAGGGTTAGGTCAAGGGAAAAGGGAAAAGGGAAAGAAGACGAGTTCTTTGAACGGGCTCTTACTTTATCCCTTGTCCCTTGTTCCTTTTTCCCTTTTCCTTTTTCCCATGACTCCGTCAGCGAGCCGCTAGGCGAGAAACAGCTCGTACGCGGCGTTTTCCTGTTCCCGCAGGTAGCGGTACCCGAGACCATCCAGGAACTCGTCGAACCGGCTCATTTCATCCGCCGGAACTTCGAACCCGGCCAGCACGCGACCGAAATCGGCGCCGTGATTCCGATAGTGGAACAGGCTGATGTTCCAGCGTCCGCCGAGCTCGTCGAGGAATGTCATCAGCGCGCCGGGGCGCTCGGGAAACTCGAATCGGCAGAGTTGTTCGTTCGTGACTTCGCGGCTGCGTCCGCCAACCATGTGCCGCACGTGGAGCTTGGCCACTTCGTTGTCGGTGAGTTCCACCGTTCGGTAGCCGATGCGCGTCAACGTCGCGACGAGCTCCGCGGCGTCGCCACGCGATCGCGTGGCGATGCCGACGAAGATGTGCGCCTCGTCGCGGCCGCTCAGCCGGTAGTTGAATTCGGTCACCACGCGGCGCCCGATTGCCGCGCAGAATTCCCGGAACGCTCCCGGTCGCTCGGGGATCGTGACGCCGAAGAGCGCCTCACGCGCTTCGCCAACCTCGGCCCGTTCGGCGACGAATCGCAGCCGATCGAAGTTCATGTTCGCGCCGCTCAGGACGGCTGCAAGCGGTTGATTGGTCACGCCGGTTCGCTCGACCCAGGCGCGCACGCCTGCGACGGCGAGGGCACCAGCGGGTTCCAGGATCGACCGCGTCTCGTCGAAGATGTCCTTGATCGCTGCGCAGATCTCGTCGTTCGACACTCGCACGATCTCGTCAACCGTCGCGCGGACGATCGGGAACGTCACCTCGCCAACTTCCCGCACGGCGACGCCGTCGGCGAAGATCCCGACGCGGTCGAGGATCACACGATGACCGGCGGCAAGCGATTGGAACATCGCATCTGCCTCGTACGGCTCGACGCCAATCATGCGCACGCCCGGCCGAAGCGCCTTGACGTAGCTTGCGATGCCCGCAATGAGCCCGCCGCCTCCGACCGGAACGAAGATCGCGGAGACGGTGCCGAGTCGATGCCGAAGGATCTCGTGGCCTATCGTTCCCTGGCCGGCAATGACGAGCGGATCGTCGAACGGGTGCACGAACGCGCAGCCGGTCTCGCTGACGAGCTCGTCGCAGCGCGCTTTGGCGTCCGCATAGCTGTCGCCCGCGAGGACGACCTCGGCGCCCATCTCCCGCACCGCTTCGACCTTGATCTCCGGCGTCGTCTGCGGCATGACGATGAGCGCGCGCAGCCCCAGATGGCGCGCCGCGAACGCAACGCCTTGCGCGTGATTCCCGGCGCTTGCCGCCATCACGCCGCGGCGCCGCTCCGCGTCGGTCATGTGCGCGATCTTGTTGTACGCCCCGCGCAGTTTGAAGCTGAAGACGGGCTGGAGGTCCTCTCGCTTGAGGAGCACGTCATTGCCGAGGCGATGTGACAGTCGTGGTGCAGGCTCCAGCGGCGTCTCGTGCGCGACGTCGTAGACGCGGCTCGTCAGGATCAGCCGCAGCATCGTGTCGAGGTCTGTGGCCAGCTCGGAGACGCGGGGCACGGAGTGAACCGGCTCTCGGCTCATGGCTCTCGGCTTTGGGCACGATGGTGTTGGGCGGGACTTTCAAGCCCCGCCCGCGCGGCGCGGTCTAAAGACCGCGCCCTGCAAAGAAGCCGATTCAAGTCGCGCCTATCGCGCCGCGAGGGAATAGATGTCATTCAGCACGCCCGCCGCGGTTACAGCGGCCCCCGCCCCGGGTCCGCTGATGATCAGCGGCTCGGTCAGGTATCGACGCGTCGTGAAGGCGACGAGATTGCGCGTCCCTTCGAGCGCACCCAGCGGGCTCGACGCTGGAACGGCGACGAGGCGCGCCGACACCGCCCGCGGCGTCGCGGCGACGACGTAGCGCAACACCCGGCCGTTCGCTGCTTCGCGCTTCACGCGTGTGGCCCACTCCTGGTCAAAGTCGGCGAGCCGCTTGACGAACTCCGACGCGGCGACGCTCTTCAAGGAGCGCGGCACCAGATCGTCTGGCGCGGGGGCAGGCCCACGGTAGCCAAGCAACCGCGCGAGAATCAGCGCCTTGCGCGCCGCGTCCTGACCGGTCAGATCTTCCCTCGGATCCGGCTCCGCATACCCGCGTTCGACAGCCTCGCGTACCGCCTCGGAAAACGGCCGTCCCGCCGACACCGCCGACACGACGTACATCAACGTGCCGCTCACGCAGCCTTCGATGCGCAAGACGCGATCGCCCGTCTCCGCGAGCTTGAGGAACGTGTCGATGATCGGCAATCCGGCGCCGACGGTTGCCTCATAGCGAATGCGCCGCCCCGCTGCTTTCGACGCAGAGAACAGCGCGGCGTAGCTTTCCCACGTCCCGGCGAGTGGCTTCTTGTTGGCGAGGACGATGTCGAACCCATGACCGACCGCCGTGCGGAGCAGATCGTGGGTCTCCTCGCTCGTGACGTCCACGACGACCGGACGCGACACGGCATGGCTTGCCATGACCGTCAGCGCTTCCGCCGCCGATGCCGAACGTCCGCCCAGCGCGGTCAACAGCGCACCCGCGTCTTTAGCGCGCGCGAGCTGGAGCAGCCGACTGCGAGAAATGCCGCGCGGCTCGAATAGGTATCCCGACCGGTCGAGCAAGCCGACGACGCGGACGCGGGGCTGGCCGTTCGTGCTCGCTGCGATCTGGTCTGCGAGCGTCCGTCCGACGCGGCCGAAACCAAGAAGGACGAGATCCGTGCGCGGCACGGCCAGTGGACGTCCACCGCCAATCTTCGACAGCTGAAACGCGGCGTGAACGCGCCGGGCCGCTTCGGGCGCGTCGGCCGCCGTCACGGCGAATGAGATGTTGCGCTCGGATGATCCCTGTGCGATTGCGACGACGTTGATGCCGCCCGCCGCGAGCGCAGAGAATACGCGGGCCGCGATTCCGGGACTGCCAGCCATGCCGTCGCCGACGACCGCAATCACGGCGATTCCGGGACGGGCCGTGACGTTGTCGATCAGCCCGCTCGCAAGCTCTTCACGAAATGCGTTGCGAACGCTTCGGAGTGCGCGCTCCGCGTCCGCCTCGGCGACCGTGAACCCGATCGAGCTCTCGGACGACGCCTGAAAGATCGTCGACACCGACAGCCGCTCCGCATCCACGGCGGCGAAGGTTCGCGCCGCGATGCCGTGGACGCCGACCATGCCCTTGCCGGCGACCGTCACGATCGCCTGACCGTGAACAATCGCGAGTGCTTTGACGGGATAGCCCGGCGCCGTACGCCGCGCGGATACCTCGGTGCCCGGCCGGTCGGTATTGATGATCGATCTCACGTGAAGAACGATCCTCGTCCCGGCAATCGGAATCAGCGCACGTGGATGCAGCACCTTCGCGCCATAATGCGCGACCTCGGCCGCTTCCCGGTGGTGCAACTGCGGGATGAGCCGCGCATCGGGAACGAGCCGTGGATCGGTCGTCAAGATTCCCGGCACGTCCTTCCACAGCACGACGCGCCGCGCTCCAAGCGGACGCGCCAGCAGCGTGGCTGTCAGATCCGAGCCGCCACGTCCAAGCGTCGTCGCGCTGCGGTCCGGGGCCTGACCGATGAACCCTGGAACGACGGCCACGGTTCCAGCACTGAGCAGCGGGCGCAGCACGCGGCGTGCGCGTCGTGCGGTCTCACCGATGTTCGGCGCGGCGCCGCCGTGCTGGCCGTCGGTGACGACGACCTGCAGCGCGTCGACGTAGCTCGCGCGCCGCCCCGCCCGATTCAATGTTGCGGCAATGATTGCGGCAGACGTGCGCTCGCCGCGCGCGACCAGCAGGTCCCTGGCGCGGGGCGCGAGATGTCTGAGCACCGAGACGGCGCCACAGAGCTCGCGGTACTCACGCGCGGCGGCGTCGACCTCCGCGAGCAGTCGGCGTCGATTCAGGCCGGGCGGCAGCAGCGCCTTGACGAGTTCCCGATGGCGTCGAAGAAACGTCGCGGCAATCTTGCCCGCTTCGTCCGACTTGCCATCGGCCGCCCGATTGGCGCCCGAGAGGAGCAGGTCGGTGACGCCGGCAAGCGCGGAGGCCACGACGACGAGCGGTCCGGGATGCTTGACAATCAGATCCGCGGCCTTCTGGACGGCGGCCGCGTCGGCGAGCGACACTCCGCCGAACTTCCACACCTCCAGAGGCAGTCGCGCCTGGGGAGTCACGATTGGTCCTCGACCTCCACCGGGGGACTTCGTCCCCCGGACCCCCCTTCCCACCCCACTGCGCAGATTCCGCGCAGTGCGGGCCCCGGTTTCGCGGTTGCTCGCGGGCCCGGGGTCCCCGGCGCGCGTTTTGTGCGCGCTGGGGAGGAGGCGGCCCCGTTGCCCCGCTCCGCTCCCGCGGCTCTCTCGCTGCGCTCGTTCACTCATCGGAATGACGATCTAGGCACTGCGAACCGGAACCGCCAGCCGATCGACGGCTTTGCGCACGGCGTCGTAGTCTTCGGGCAGTTCCACCGGAGGATTGGCGTATCGAGGCGAGATGCCCGCGAGCGCGCGCGTGTGATAACCGACCTTGACTTCGGCGAACTTCAATCCGCTCGCCGTCGAGATGACGATGACGCGGTCGCGCGGCTTGATTTCTCCCCGCCCGACCAGCTTTTCGAGTGCGGCGAGCGCAACGCCGGTGTGCGGGCAGTTGAACATGCCGGTGAGATCCGCACGCGCGGCCGCGTCGGCAAGCTCGCTTTCGGTCGCCTGTTCGACGATTCCGTTGAAACGCTGGAGCGTTCGGATGGCTCTGCCGATCGACACGGGATTGCCGATCTGGATTGCGGTCGCAATCGTGGGTTTCGCGACGATCGGCTCGAACGCCCAATCGTGCCGATACGCGTTGTACAGCGGGTTCGCTGCCGCCGCCTGCGCAACGACGAGCCGCGGGCGTTTGTCGATCAGCCCGAGCTCCAGCATCATGTCGAATCCCGCTCCGATCGCGCTGACGTTGCCGAGATTGCCGCCCGGCACGATGACCACGTCGGGCACCGCCCAGTCGAACTGCTGAACGATCTCGACCGAGAGCGTCTTCTGACCTTCCAGCCGCAGGCTGTTCATGGAGTTCGCCAGGTACACGCCTTCTTCTTCGACCAGCCGCTGAACGATCCTCATGCAGCCGTCGAAGTCGGTGTCGATCGCCAGGACGCGCGCGCCGTTCGCGAGCGGCTGCACCAGCTGCGCGGCCGTTACCTTCCCTCGTGGCAGGATGACGATGGCCGGAATGCCCGCTGCAGCTGCGTACGCCGCGAGCGCCGCCGACGTATCGCCCGTCGATGCGCACGCGACGGCCCGGACGCCGCGGCCGTCCGCCATCATCTGCTTGACAACCGAGACGAGCACCGTCATACCTAGATCCTTGAAGGATCCGGTGTGCGAGTTGCCGCACTGCTTGACCCAGAGATCCTCGAGGCCCAGTTCGCGGCCGAATCGCTCGGCCCAGAACAGGTTCGTGCCCCCTTCGTCCATCGACACGACGTTTTCGTCTCGAATCTCGGGGCACACCCACTCCTTCTTGCCCCACACGCCGGAGCCGTACGGCCACACGGTCCGCTTGTAACGTTCGTCGAACAACCGCATCCAGGCGGCTGGACTGCGATCGTGCAGCGCCGCGAGGTCGTGGACGACCTGCAGCAGTCCGCCGCACGTCGGACAGTGATACAGCGGCTGCCAGATCGAGTGATCGCCGTGACAGCCTGCGGTGCACCGAAAGACCGCGTGATACCTGTTCATCGTGATGGCGAGGCCAGCGCCGGCGCGGCGTCACTGGCCTCGAATTCCTGCAGCGAGCGCCCGATCCTCACCGGTTCGACTCCGCGGCCGTTCAGAACTTCGGCGGTCTTGTAGCCGTTGCCCGTGATGCAGATGACGATCGATTCGTCGCGTGGAATCGCGCCGCGGGCGATGAGCCTTCGGGTGGCCGCAACAGTGACGCCGCCTGCTGGCTCGGTGAAAATGCCCTCGGTTTCTGCCAGGAGCTGGATTCCCTCGACGACTTCGTCTTCGGTCACCATCGCTCCCGAACCACCACTCGATCGAATCGCACGGAGCACCTGGAACCCGTCGGCCGGATTACCGATCGCAATCGACTTGGCGATCGTGTTCGGTTTCACGGGCTCGGGGAATTCGAGACCGGCCTCGAGTGCCTTCACGACCGGCGCGCAGCCGCCAGCCTGAGCGGCGTGAATCGACGGCAAGTCGTCATCCACGAGACCGACGCGGCGCAGCTCGTCGAACCCTTTCAGGATTCGCGGCAGGAGCGTGCCGCCAGCCACGGGCGAGACGACGTGCCGCGGCAGCCGCCAGCCAAGCTGCTCGGCGATTTCGAAGCCGTAGGTCTTTGCGCCTTCGGCGTAATAGGCGCGTAAATTGATGTTGGCGAAACCCCACTGATACCGGTCCGCCACCTGCGTACACAGCCGATTCACGTCGTCGTAGTTCCCGCGCACCGCGATGAGTCGTGGACGATACACGCTTGCGCCCGTGACTTTGGCCGCCTCGAGATCGTCGGGAATGAAGACGCAGCAGGCAAGTCCGAGCCGCGCCGCATGCGATGCGACGCTGTTCGCGAGATTGCCGGTCGACGCGCAGGCGAACACGGAGAACCCGAGCTCGACGGCGCGCGTCGCAGCGACGGAGACGACACGATCCTTGTAGGAGCACGTCGGATGGTTCACCGAGTCGTCTTTGACGTAGAGGTCGCGCACGCCGAGCCGGGCGGCGAGCCGATCCGCTCGCACGAGCGGCGTGAATCCGGAGTGCAGCCCGGTCAGCGGCGGACCCTCGATCGGAAGGAGCTCGCGGTAGCGCCACAGGTTCTTGGGGCGCCGTTCAATCGCGTCGCGCGAGATCGCCGGCTTGATCGCCGCGTAATCGAACGTGACCTCGAGCGGGCCGAGACACTGATCGCACACCCAGAGCGCCGCAGCGGGGAAGGTGGCCTGACAAAGATGACAGCGAAGGCTAAATGTCATGATCGAATTATGATTTTCCTTTCTCTGACTGATAGACATCGAGTGTCCTCACTGTGCATGGCAGATCGAGACGGCGGAAAATGTCGGCGAACAACGACGCGACGTCCGAGCCGCCATCCGACGTCAGGGCAACAATCGATGGTCCGGCGCCACTCAGGCTGACGCCAAGCACCGCCGGATGGTCGAGCGCGAGCGCGTCCGTGAGCCCGGGCATAAGCGGCGCGCGGAACGGCTGATGCCAGCGGTCCCGCATTGCCTCGCGCAAGTCGTCGTAGCAGCCGTTCTCGAGCGCGTGCACGAGCATCAGCGCCCGCTGCAGGTTGAACACCGCGTCGCGCATGCCGATCGACGCCGGCAGCACGCTGCGGGCGCGCGACGTTTCCACCCGGACGGCGGGTGTCGCGACGACCAGCCGGATTGCCATCGGCCATCGCCACGTGCGCGCCGTCACACGCCCGTCGTCGTGCACGCAGCTCAAGGTGAGGCCGCCCGAGATTGCCGCGGCCACGTTGTCGGGATGGCCTTCGACTTCGCATGCGAGCGTCAGCCAGTCGGCGGACGGCCGGTTCGTAATGAGCTCGTAGAGGCGAAGGCCCGCGACGGTGGCGGCACCGCTGCTTCCGAGGCCCGCCTGCAATGGAATCTCGGTTCGAACCTCGACCGAGACTCCCGGCGCCTGAATCCCGATGCGGCGCCGCGCGTGCCGGAACGCCTGTTCGATGCGGTTGTCGCCGACCAGCGGGGCGTCGACGAAGCGGCATTCGAAGACGTCCGGCTCCGAGGGCCGGACGTCCACGACGCGCACGCACAGAAACAGCCGGACGGCCACCGCCAGCGTATCGAACGCCGGACCCAGGTTGCTGACGGATCCGGGGACGACGATGTCGCGCTCGTCGGTCGACGGATCCTCGGCGCGCGGCATCGCCATCTTCCGCGCCTTCCTTACCTATAAGCGTGAACGATTCTGTTGGTCAACACATGCACGCGAATTATGGGAGGATAACATTGAACACTGTGCTGGAGTGGCGGCGCCCGCCAGCGGAGGGGGCGGAAATCACGGCAAAACCGTTAGCGCGGGGACACGAAGCACACGGGTTTTTTGTTTTGTTGGAATTCAATCGCGACCGCCGCTCAGATTCCACGCCTGACCATCCCAAGAAAACTCCGTGAACTCCGTGGCTCCGCGGTGAACGCTTTTTCCGTTACTTCTGTCTCCTCCGTCGGGCCGGGGACGCTACGCGCCAGCCTCTCCCACCGGGAGTTGGACGGAGAACGTGCTGCCCCGACCCAATTCACTGGCGACGCTCGTCGAGCCGCCGTGCGCCTCGACGATCTGCCGGACGATCCACAGGCCGAGGCCGACACCGCCGTAGTGCAGCTCCGAGACGGCGCGCTCGAATTTATCGAAGATTCGACTCTGCTGGTCGTGTGAGAGCCCGATGCCGTGATCGACGACGGCGAGGCGTACAGTCGAGCCGTTTCGCGAGACGGAGACGTGAATTGGCTTGCCTTCCCCGAACTTCAACGCATTCGCGACCAGATTGGCGACGACCGATTCGATCCGAAGGCGATCCCAAGAGCCGACCACTGATTCCGCGGCGATGGTTACCTCCGACGTCACGTGTGGCATCAGCTTTCGTGATTGCGCGACGATCTCCGTGACGAGCTCGCGCAGGTCGACCGTCTCGCGCCGCAGAATCATCCGGCCGGACGTAATCCGCGTGGCGTCGAGCAATCCGTCGATAAGGATTCGCAAGCGGCCAACCTGACGCGCGATGACGCCAACGGCGGATTCGAGCGCTTCCATCGACATCCGTTCGGACGGTTCGCGGCGGCTGGTCCGCTGGAACAGCTGAATCTGCAGCTGCAGCGATGTCAACGGTGTTCGCAGTTCGTGCGATACCATCGCCAGCAGGATGTCGCGCGCCTTGACTGCCTCGCGAAGCTCGGTCAGCAGCCGCTCGCGCTCGACCTCCGTTCGCATCCGGTCCGCGATCCGCTCCCGGCGTTCCTGTGCGTCGCTGACCTCGCGCTCGATCGCGGGCAGGAGGCGGGCGAGCTTGCCCTTGACGACGAAGTCCTGCGCGCCCGCACGCATGCAGTCGATGGCGGTCTCCTCGTCAATCGTGCCGGAGATGACGATGAAGGGGACGTCCACCTCCAATTCCTTGAGCACCTTCAACGCAACCGGCGCGCTGAAGGCGGGCATGGCGTACTCGGCAAGGATCACGTCCCATGCCTGCGTATCGAGCGCGTCCCGCATCGCCTCCGCGGTCTCGATGCGATGGAACGTGACGTCGTAGCCGCCGCGCCGAAGCTCGCGGATCAGCAACCGCGTATCCAGCTCGTTGTCCTCGATGATCAACGCGCGAAGCGGTCGGTCCGCGATCGGCTGTCCAGCGGCGATGTTCAAGACATCCATCCCTGCATGGCAGGGTCGTGGCCGTACGCGCATTGCGACGTGCAGCCCTGCGCGCGTCCGGCATGTGAACATGTCGGGGCCGACACTGCCCAGGGTCCCCGGGCTGCGCTCAGCACCCGGGTTGTGCCAAGACCTTCAAAATGGATTCGATTACACAGAAGTATACCAGCTTCGGGATAGTCTGGGTGAATTCCCCTTCATTCAGGCCTTTCGACCAGCGCCTTCAGCCTGCCGAGGGATTGATCCCACTGCGATGAAATGAGGTCGAGGGAGCGGCGGGCGTCGCCCAGCGGCTGCGGGTTCAGTTCCCAGATGCTCTCCCGCCCGACTCGTGAGCTCCGCACGAGCCCCGCACTCTCGAGGACCTGGAGGTGCTTCGTGACCGCCTGACGCGTGACGTGACTGGTCGCGGTGAGGCCCGCGATTGAAAGGGGGCCGCCCGTGGAGAGGGCGGCCACCAGGCCCAGCCGCGTAGTGTCTCCGAGCGCCGCGAACACCGGCGCGGCGCGCCGGAGCTGCTGCCCGCGTGGCGCCTCGGGGTCCCCGCCGCGCGGATTTTGCGCGGTGGGGTGGGCCCCGGGGTCCCTGC
>JBKPCD010000117.1:0-19179 GCA_046727175.1 Acidobacteriota bacterium
CCCATTGAGCGGGAGACCATAGCCTGGAAGTACGGCCAAGGGGAAGCCTGAGGCGTAAAGTTGCACGCCCGAAATGCGCCAGCCGGCTACGATCTTCGACAAGACGCCGTCCTGCAGAAATGGCTTGCCGGCACCGAACGGCAGCTCATAGCTGTAGTTCAACTTGATGACATGCGTCTGGTCGAAGGCGGAAAGGGCCTTCTCGGCGTCACGATTGAACTGATTCATCGCCCGCCCGTCGCCGGCGTTCGCGCGATCCGAGCGCAGCGTGAATGCCTTCGAGAACACGTAGGAGCTCAGGAAGGTCAGACCCGATCCGTAGCGCTTTTCCCCCTTGAGAATGAACGCGTGATAGCTCGATCGTCCGCTCCGATCGCCGCCGTCTGCACCAGTAGCGATATCCAGGTACTGCGGGAAGGGCCGCAGCGCCTGACGCACGGACTGCGACGCCGGAAACGACGGGTACGGATACGGGATGTTCGCCTGGCGCGCCAGCGTCGAATCCATCCGCGAGTTCATCAGATTGATCGCCCCTGCCGGACCGTACTGCTGCACGAAGCTGTAGAAGATCGCAGGATCGACCTGGTTGAGACTCAAGAGGTTCGTCGTGAGGTGGCGACCGAGCTGCGCGTTGTATCCCGCTTCAACGGCGAAACGGCCTGGCAATTGCCGTTGGGCGTTCAGCGTCCACGAGTAATACTCCGGCAGGCGTCCCGAGTCGTACGGTTGCCAGTACGGAATGTTGCTGCCGTTGAGCGTGTTTGGAACGAGGAAGGGAGGCTCCGGCCACGCCGGCCAGCCCTGATCCCAGTTGAAGGCGGAACTCGCCGGCAACGCCGGCGCGGCTACGTTATAGCCGCCGATGAACCCGTTCCAGTGCGAGCTGCCGCCCGTATTCTTCACCGACCCGAACGTCCGCGCGGCACTCAATCGAACGACGGTGTTCGTGTTCAGCCCGTACACGAGGCCCAGTCGTGGGCTGAACCCCCAGGGCCACGCCTCGTACATCGTCTTCTTGCCGGTCCGGCCCGGCCCGTCGCCGGCGAACTCCGACGCGCCGAGGCGGCCATCGGCCGCCGGGTTCGGAAGCGTCGGATTGAAGTTCGAGTAGCCGTCAGGGTAGTGGCCCTCCCATGTCGGCGGCGTGTACTCATAGCGCATGCCGTAGTTGAGCGTGAGCGCGTTGCTGATGCGCCAGTCGTCTTGTATGTAGCCTGAGTAGTAGCGCCAGCGATCGGACACATACCGATTGGTCGTGATCTCGGACGACTGCACTTCGCCGAGCAGGAAGCTTGCGAACGCGTTGCCGGTTGCGCCCGTTCCGTCGAGCGTGCCGTTCGGGAGAAATCCGGCTGTCGCGCCCCGGTTGAAGTTGTAGGTGCCGGCTGCCGTGTGCCAGCCGTAGCCGTCGTAGTGATCCTGCTGGACGATGAACCCGAGCTTCCACGTGTGGCTCGTCTTGACCCACGTCAGGTCGTCCGAAATCGCCCACAAGTAGTTGCCCGATCCTCCCCACTCCGACCGGCCCCAATCGAGATAGTCATCCGAAAAGTCGATCAGCGGGAAGAGCTTGTCGGGTCCGGGCACGTTAATCAGCCCAATCTTCGTGCCCCATCCCTGGTCGCGGTTGAAGGAGGCACGCAGCTGGAACCAGTCGTTGTGGCCGAAGCTCACTCGGTTCAACAGGCTCGGCGTGATGACCCGATCCCAGTTGGCCCTGTAGACACGCGTATTCGAGTCCTCGTCACGGAAGTTGTTCAGTGGAACCGGAAGGCCGCCGCCCGGCCCGCTCGAGGGCGGTAAGACCAGAACTTCTCCCCAGTGAAAGAGGAAGCCGAAGCGGTCTTTGCTCGACAGATTGTGATCGAGCTTGATGCTGAACTTGTTCCACGGGTTCGTCTGGATCCGATCGCCGGAGGTGTACGTGAAGTTATTCCGAACACCCGGCAAGTCGGGCCTCATGGTGGCGAGCTGGAGCACGTTCCGCGAGATCGTGCTGAAGCGGTCCAGTGGAATCTGGTTGCCGGGAAACGGATCCCGAACGAAGCCCGAACCCGTGGGACTGACGCGGGTCGTCCTTGGATCGTAAATTGGAATGAGGTTGCCGTTGGCGTCCCGCCAGTTCGAGAAGTCGCCGTTGTACATTTCGGCGGTGGGAATCGTGACAACCCCCGGCGCCGCCGCGGTCTTGTTTCGATACCCTTCGTACGACGCAAAGAAAAAGGACTTGTCCTTCCCATTGTAGAGGCCGGGTATTTTGATCGGACCGCCGAACACGCCGCCGAAATCGTGCTGCTCGAGCGGCGGTTTCGACCGTCCCAGCGCCTTGCTGAAGTAGTCGATTGTGTCGAGCTTGTCGTCCCGATAGAACTCGAAGGCCTTTCCGCGCCAGGCATTGCTGCCCGATCGGGAGACGAAGCTCACGGCACCGCCGCCGGCGTGTCCGAACTCTGACTTGAACCCATTCGTGTCCACGGCGAACTCAGTAATGGCTTCCACCGACGGTGAATTCAGCGTCGTCCACAGCCGCTGCTCGAATGGAGCGCCAGGAGTCGCTGAAATACCGTCGACCGTGAGGTCCCAGCCGCCTTCCTGACCGCCGCCGATGACGATGTTGCCGCGGGCGCCATCGCCACTGTTGCCCGCCTTGGCCTCGGGTGCAATCAGGCTGAGATCGAGCGGCGATCGCAGCTGTCCCCCGACGACGAGCGGTAGATCCTGGATGAACTTGCCGCCGATGGCCGTCGTGACCTTGACGCTGTCGGTCTGAATCTGTTTGGACTCGCCCGACACGGTGACGGCGTCCTGCAGCCCGCCCACAGCCAGGGTCCCGTCCACGCGGGCTGTCCCCCCGGCCGTGACCTCGACGTTCTCGTACGTCGTCGTCTGAAATCCATTCGCCGTCACGATGACGACATAGAAGCCGACCTGGAGCTGCGGAATGGTGTACGTGCCGTGGTCCGACGTCGTCACCGTGCGTTCGAAGTTGGTGGCCACGTGGACAGCCTTGACCGACGCCTTGGCCACGATGCCGCCCGTGGTATCGGTCACGGTACCTGTAATCGTGCCGCGGTCCACCTGCGCACTGGCCAACCCGGCCAAAGTCAAGAGCCATACCCCGGTGAGTACCGAGATCCGACTTTGGAGATAGGGCATCACTTCTCCTCCATTCCGATCCGACGTGATTCACGGCGCGTCCTCGACGACGCGCGCCATCCTCAGCCAGAACCAAGTTGGATGTCAAGGAAGTATGGGCGCGGGTCGGCCGAGTAATGGGACACAACGGGGTGCACCCGTCGGGCCGTTCGCTGCTCACGTCGACGTACGCGAATCGATCGAACGTCTGGGTGATGACCGGCATCGAGTTGCCGGAACCGTGGTGCCGCTCGCTGTTACCGCGCTGACTGTTGGTGTGACTTCCTCGGAGCACTACTGATCGCGCTGCTGCGGCGGGCGGCGACCGGTCTTCTTGAAGACGTACTCGTCGCGCTCCTTCTGCAGTTCCGGCGTCAGCGGCCCATAAATCTGGCGTGACGTGTACTTCCCGGTGCCAAGCATCATCAGACTCCAGTCATCACGAGCCTTCGACAGCTCGCCGGACTCCACCACCTCCTTGACCATGTGCGGCGGAATGAACCACATGCCCTCGCGATCGGCGAGGACCACGTCCCCCGGCATGACCAGCGTCCTGCCGATCCGCACAGGGATGTTTATACCGGTCACCATGACGCGCATGCCCTGCGAAGGCAACGAGTTCTTGTAGTACGCCTGCATCCCCGTTTCTGCGATCCGCTCGACCCAGTAGACGCCGCCGTCGACGATCATTCCGTTCTTCGTGGTGGTCTGGATGTAGT
Source organism: Acidobacteriota bacterium (assembly GCA_046727175.1). GTDB lineage: Bacteria > Acidobacteriota > Vicinamibacteria > Vicinamibacterales > 2-12-FULL-66-21 > JBKPCD01. Next base: position 3,855 of record JBKPCD010000117.1, read on the forward strand.
GCGCCAGCTTGTTGCCGACGAAATTCCAGTCCGCACCGAATACGTCGGCGACGATCACGTCGCCGGGCTGCAGCATGTCGATCGCCGTCTGGTTTCGCGCGACGCTCGTGCCCTTCGCCTTGGCCTCGGCTTCGTCCACCTCCGCGATGTCCCCGCGGAGCGGCATGAACTGGACGGTCAGCACCCGTCCGACCATCTTTTGATTGGGCTGCAGCACTCGCCAGCCGTCGCGCGATTCGAACTGATTCGGGTAGCCGCGACTCGGCAGAACCGCCTGCACCTCCTCGGCGATGAGTCCCTTCAGCCGTTCCAGCATCTCGTCGGGCACCTTCGGCCGGCCGTCCGGAAACCGATCGTAGGGATTCTTGCTCGTGTACTTGGCCAATTGCTCCGGCGTCCATTGGAAGAGTTGAGCGAACACCGGGCCGACGCAGATGAACGTCGCGATGAGAACAAACAGCATCGAAACGACGTGCGGGCGCCGGACGAGCCGTCCGGGTGGAAGAACCTGTCTTTCCGGCATAACTTCCTCCAATCGTGAATCCGGCTCTGATGAACGGCGGGTCGTCCTCGCGGCCCGCGGCCGCATCCCCGATCAATGCGGGAACGTCAACGAGGGCGGAATGATACCAAGGCCGGAAATCACGCGACAATGCAGTGAACACGTGGCCGAATGACGCGTCACAGCCATCCGCCAGTTTCCGCCGCGGCGACCGCCCGCGAGATTTCTTCGCATTTTGTGACGATATACAACGAATCGTGACGACCTCGCTCGCAGTGCTTCTGTGCGGAGCGTTTTGGGGACACTCAAATTCGCTCGCGCCCATCTACACAGGCGGACGCGGTGGGCTCGAGACGTACCTGATGAACACCTACAACCTGCCGGCGCGTCCGCTCTACACGCTCGCGGCGTTGACGCAGCACGAATGCACGCCCGGGCACAGCTTCCAGGCGGCGCTGGCGCTCGAGGGGCCGGAACGTCCAGCATTCCGACGCGGCACGTCGTTCTCGGGATACGGAGAAGGGTGGGGACTCTACACCGAGTGGCTGGGCACCGTGATGGGCATCTATGAAACTCCCTACGAAGACTTCGGCCGTCTGACCTACGAGATGTGGCGCGCGTGCCGGCTGGTCATCGACACGGGAATCCATCAATTGAGCTGGAGCCGTGAGCAGGCGATGGACTACCTGCGAACCCGCGTGGCGCTCTCCGAGCACGAGATCACCACCGAAGTCGAGCGCTACATCGCGTGGCCGGGACAGGCGCTGGCGTACAAGCTCGGTGAGATCCAGATTCGCAGTCATCGTCGTGAGGCGGAAGAGAAGCTGGGCGCCAAGTTCGACCAACGGCACTTCCACGACGCCATCCTCGCGCTCGGCTCGGTTCCGCTGCCGGTGCTGGAGCAGCGCATGGCACAATTCATCGCGGACGGCGGCACGAATCCGCCCGCGACGCCGCGGCAGTAGCGTTGCCGCCCGACCGGCGGCCGGGGGACGGTCGGCGTACCGTTCTCGCAGGAACCTCAGAAGTCTGAACGATTGCCTGCGCTTGCGCCTCTGTTCAACGCACCGTGCCAGCGGAAGAGATCCGCGGATCCGCTTGGTAGACGATCCGTCCGCCTGTAATTGTGTAGAGCACCTTCGCCTTCAGCAGCGCGGCGGGATTGGTCCGCCCCGCCTCCACGAGGTTCGTATCGAACACGACGACGTCCGCAAGCTTCCCGGCCGTGAGCGTTCCCTTCAGATCCTCTTCGAACGAGGCCCATGCGGAATTCTTCGTGTACGCCTCGATTGCCTCTTGGATCGTCAATCGCTGGTCGGGGAACCACCCTGCCTTCGGCTCTCCGGCGAGCGTCTGGCGTGATACTGCGGCGTACAGACCATAGACGGGGCTCAGGAAATAGCGCGCCGCGTTGGTCCCCGGGCTGTCGCTCCCGAAGATCAGGACGGCACCCGCGTCCTTCAGCTTACGGAAGGCGTAGGCGCCGCGGCTTCGCTCCGCCCCGATCCGCTCTTCCATCCACCGCATGTCATCGGACACGTGGTACGGATTCACCTCGGCCACGAGTTTTAGTTTGCCGAAGCGCGAGAAATCGTCCGGATGCACGACCTGTGCGTGGATCACGCGCCACCGGTGATCGGTATCCAGGAGGCGCTGCTCCGTGAGCACGCGCTCGTACACGTCGAGCAGGATGCGCACACCGAGATCGCCGATGGCATGCACGTGCGGCGGCACCCGGGTTTTCACGGCGATCTGCAACAGCCGCTCGAGGTTGCCCGGCGGAAACCGCGTGTAGTGATCGCGTTCGGTCATCTGCAGCGCGGCGCCCTCGACGGCTTCGGGATACATCACCTGCCGGAGGTAGCCGCGGTTGTTCGGGTTGTGGTCGTAGGGCCGGAAGAACAGCGCGCTGCTGGCGCCCATGATGCCGTCGACCCACGCCTTGTAGCCAATGAGTTTGAGCCAGTCATCCCCGAAGCCGCGCGATAGTCCCAGCTCGGCGACGCGCTCGGCCTGATACAGCGTCGGGCGGAGCATGATGCGCGACGTCAGCTCGCCGAGTCGCTTCAGCTCCTGGTACGCCATCAACTGCTCCGGCGAGGTCAGATCCTGCATCGTGGTGACGCCGCCCTCGCGCGCCTCCCGCAGCACGGCGCGGACGTGAATGAGCCGCTGCGCGAACGGAATCGGCGGGATGACGCGACGCACCATTTCGGCAGCCTCGCCCTTCAGGATGCCGGTCGGGTGGCCGCTCGCGTCCTTGACGATCTCGCCTCCGGGCGGGGCGGGCGTCGAACCGTCGATTTTCGCCAACGCCAGGGCGCGCGAGTTGGCGAGATACATGCTGCGATCGAACCGGTTGACGAGCACGGGGTGATCCGGTGTCACGGGATCGATGAGGTCGCGCGATGGCGTGAACGGCCCAGCGGCTGGCGTTGCACCAGTCGTCGCCGCTCCCGACGATCCGGCGGCCCACTGTTCGTACGCGCCCCAGTCGCCGCGCGTCAGCCACGCCCCCGCCGGCAGGCGCTGGGCTGCGTCGCGAATGCGATCGCGAAACGCACCGGGCTCGTGCACGTCGAGCAGGTTGACGCCGACGAGCAGCGACCCCGTAGAGTCGATGTGCACGTGCGCGTCGTTGAACCCCGGCGAGGCGAACATGCCGCGGAGATCAATCGTCCGCGTGCGCGAGCCCACCAGCGCGCGGACCTCGGCGCTCGTGCCGACAGCGAGGATGCGATCGCCGGCAATGGCGACCGCCTCCGCCCAGGGCCGCGCGGCGTCCACTGTGTATATCCGGCCGTTGACGAGCACGAGATCGGCAGTACCGAACGGCTGGGCGCCGAGGACTCCGGAGACCGTCATCAGGCAAGCGAGAAGGACGAACCTGCGCATGCGAACCTCCCACTGCGCGAGGACGAGTACAGGACGCGAGTGTCCCGTCTCAGTGATTCGTTTGCATAAGCCGCGGAGCGCGGCAGAGGGGCTGCCGCCCAGCCGGCGTTGGAGATTATGGTACGAGCCGGTCCTCCTCGCGTCCGTTCGGCGCCTCCGTCGACGGTACGGGGCGGGTGATGCCTGCCGGCGCATCATGGGGCTCGAAGAGGCCAGTGACGATGGCCGTAATGAGCGGACCAAGGACGATGCCCAGCAGCCCGAACGCGCTCACGCCCCCGAGAAGACTGATGAACATCAATAGTCCGTTCATCTGGGTCCGGCCGCTGAGGATGACGGGCCGAAGGACGTTGTCGATGCTGGCCACTATCGTTACGCCGAGTACGGCGAGGACGACGCCTTTTGCGACGTCGCCGGTGGCGATGAGCCAGATCGCGGCGGGCACCCAAACCACCCAGGTGCCGACGAACGGCAGCAGTGCCAAGAACCCCATCATCACGCCCCAGAACACTGGAGCTCCCAGACCGAGAATGGCGAACACCAGGCCTCCGGCAAGTCCCTGGAGCGATGCGATGACGAAGCCGGCCGCGATGCTCGCGTAGACGAGATCGCGCGTCTGCCTGATCATGCGCTCGCGCCGCAGTTCGTCGAACGGCAGCGCCCTCCGGGTTTCCCGCATGATCGTTTGCGCATCGCGAAGAAAGAAGAACAACGCAAACAGCATCACGAACAGCTGGAACAGAAGAACAGCGACATCGGCCAGCAAGCCTCCGACGCGGGCGGCGAGAAAGCCGGCTGCTCGTGACGTCGATTGCTCGACCAGGGTTCCGAGATCGGTGAACTGAGCGCCTGGAATGAGGACTCGGAGACGATCCCACGCGCGTTCGGCCAAGGCCAATTGGCCAGCGAGGGCTTCCCGGTCCAGTTCCGAAAGGGCAGCGCGGCTTTCCCGGACGAACGCCGTCAGAATCACCCAGCCTGGACCGATCATGAGGACGGTCACGACCAGCGTGCTGAGTCCGGCGGCGCGCGCGTGCCCCCATCGCGGCACCAGCCGCTCGTGCCACGGGTACACGAAGATCGCCAAGACTGCGGCCCACCCGAGCGGTGCGAGAAACGGCCAGACGATTCGCAGCATGGCGTACCCGAGCAGCAACACGACGCCGTAAAAGAACAGCGTCGCGACGCGCTCACGTTCTGTCGCCAGCGGGCTCCGCACTGAATCCTCCTAGAGGACTTGACCCGTCACAATCTGAGTATTTGAGTCAAGTTTTTCGGGTCAAGACCGTCCGCGCGTCAGCGCGGCGTTATCAAGCAATGCGATCTAGCGAGGCGGAGCCTCGGTGGTCTGAGGCGCAGCCTCGCTAGACATCATACGGCGGGCGTTCGCGGCGCACGACGCGTCACGAGCCGGCCGCGGGAACATCTGTTCCGAATTACCCGTTCGACAGCGGTAGCGTCCGAAATGTCGCTGCAGACGGCCCAGATTCGACCACTGGTGCATCGTGCCCGAGCGGTCAGCGGAGCGATGTGAGCGATGATAAGCTCCGCGGCAAGATGAGTCGTCTCCGGCCAATCAGCGCCGGTCTGCTGGCCGCCACACTGATCAGCGCTCCCTCCGACGTCGAACGCGGACGCCACGCGCAATCCGGCGCGAGCTTCGACGCGCTCGTCTCGCTCGCCGAGACCAGGATGAAGGAGTACGGCGTTCCAGGGGTCGCGATCGGAGTCATCGCCGAGGGGAACGTGATAAGTCGGGGCCTCGGCGTCACTAATGTCGAAGACCCGTTAGCTGTTACGCCGCACACCGTATTCCCGATTGCCTCCATTTCGAAGACCTTCGCCGCGACGGCGATCATGCGGCTCGTCGAGCAGCAGAAGGTGGACCTCAAGGCGCCGGTGCGCACGTACCTGCCGGATTTCAAAGTACGCGACGAGTCGGCGAGCCGTGAAGTAACCGTGTGGCATCTGCTCACGCATCTCGGTGGCTGGGAAGGCCAGATATCCGCCACCGATCGCGGCTCAGACACGCTCAAGAACTTCGTCGCCTCGATTACCGACTTGATGCAGGTCGCGCCGCCTGGGAACGCGTGGAGTTACAACAACGCGGGATTCAGCATCGCCGGGCGCATCATCGAAGTCGTGACCGGCACGCCGATCAATCGCGCGATCGGCGATCTGGTGTTTCGACCCCTCGGTCTCGAGCACGCCGGCACAACGGCTGGAGAGTTCATCGTCCAGCGCTTCGCCGCCGGACACGCCGCCCGCGACGGCAGGATCACTTTGCAGCGGCCGTTCTCGGCGTCGACGAGCGTGACCGCGGGCGGCGTCGGGCTGTGCATCACCGATCTGCTCTCCTACGCCCACTTCCACCTGGGCGACGGTACCGCCGCGAACGGCGATCGTGTCCTGAAACGCGAGTCGCTCGAACAGATGCGTACCGTCCAGGCGCACAAGCAGGGATCGGACGACGACATCGGTCTGGCATGGCACATACGCAAAGTCGGCGCGATTCGCACGTTCGCGCACGGTGGAACCCTCGGCGGTCACATTCTGCTCCTGGAGATCGTGCCCGAACGCGATTTCGCGATCGCGATCCTGACCAACTCGAACAGCGGCTGGCGTCTGATCCAGGACATCGAGCGCGAAGCGTTACGAACGTACCTCCGCGCCACCTATTCGACGAACCAGGCGATCTCTCATCGAGGCCTTGTCGAGACGTTGCCCTCGGTGGAACCGCTCGCGCAGCAACCCGACCCGGCGCCGTACCTTGGTACGTACATGCGCCCCAACAATTCGTACGCCGTCCACATCGAAGGCGGAAAGCTGTTCGTGAAGGATCGTTCGAACATCGGCAGCGAGCGAGAATCACCTCTCACGTTCTACGGGCCGGATCGCGTCGTAGTTACCGATGGCCCCGACCGCGGCCAATCGATCGAGTTCGTCCGCGACGGCGCGGGCCGCATCAACTGGATTCGGGTCGTCGGTCGCGTCGCACTGCGGACGCCATGAGACGCGATGCGGACGTATCATTGCCTCCTGCTGAGGAATCAGGGACATTACTCTGAACGCAACGCTTCCGACGGATCGATGCGGGTAACGGACCGCGGCTGCGCTCGTGCAGCCCGGCGTTACCGCCGTCCGCCAGGTTGTCCGCCGCGGCCACCGCCTTCGGTGATGCCGTCCCAGCGCGGATTGCCGATGTTGCGATAGTCCGGTGGCAGCTTGTCCCAGTCCACGCCTGTCATGTCGTTGAGGTCGTACACGACCTTGCCATCGCGAATGGTCAACTCGCAGCGCAGCCGCTCGGTCCCCCTCAAGCGCGCGCCGTCCTGATCGGCGAAGCCAAAGCTGCCTTTCTCGACGCGCAGCACGGCGACATCGGCGGCAGCGCCGACCGACAGATGGCCAAGCTCCTCGTGTTTGATCGCCCGCGCGGCGTTCCACGTGTTGGCGCCAATCACCTTGTCGAGCGGCATCCCCATCGCGAGGAACTTGCTCATGAGATTCAGGATGTCCTTGAGCCCGGCATTCATGCTGTGCGTGTGCAGGTCGGTCGAGATCGTGTCCGGCAGGAAGCCGGCTTTGATGAGGGGCACCGCCACCCTCCAGCGAAAGCTGCCGCCGCCGTGTCCGACGTCGAAGAGCACCCCGCGCTTGCGCCCGTCGATGAGCGCCTGGCTCGGACCGAGCGTCGTCGGATCCTGCTCACCCCGGTTGCCGCCGTAAACGTGGGTGAAGATGTCGCCCGGGCGGAATACTTTGTTGAGCAGATCGTACAAGGGGCGTTCCGACCGGCTGGTGCCGAAGTCCACCATCACCGGGATGTTGGCGATCTTGCCCACTTCCACGGCGCGCGTGAACGGAGTCCACTCGGGACCGGCGTAGTGAGCGCTCTTCACCCCGACGATGAGCCCCTTGTATTTCAGGGCCATGTCCGAGGTCGGCTTGACCTCCATGTCGTTGAGGTCCTGTTCGTACTTGCCACCCGCCTGACCTAGGCCGACGATGTTGATCAACGCGAGAACGCGGGTTCTGGACCGATCGATGATCTTGTCCTTCATGTCCTCGAAATTTCGCCAGCCGGAGCCGCCAGGGTCGACGAACGTCGTCACGCCGTTGCGAAAGCTGAAGCCATCGGGGTAGACAGCCTGGTTTTCCGCCGTGAACCCCTTGCCATATGTCGGCCTGTAGGTGTGTGCGTGAATATCGATGAGGCCCGGAGTCACGTACAGGCCCGTCACGTCGACCGTCTTCAGCGCCTGAGTGGCCGGGATGCTGACGGCCACGGCCGCGACCTTGCCGTCCTTGATGGCCAGGTCGCGCACCGCGCTCAGGTCGTTCCGGGCGTCGATGACGTGACCGCCCTTCAGCAGGAGATCGTACTCCTGCGCCTGGCCAGCAGCGGATAGACCGAGGCAGAGGAGAGAAACAAAGAAGCTGCGCAATTGGAGCCTCCGATGGGAGACGCGACCCCCTCCTAGCGAATGAACTTGACGCATCCGGCGAAGGAATCTTCAGAGGCTCGCACGCCCTACTTGATCGACTCGAGATCGATGACGGCGCAGGTCGTGAAGTCCGGAACCCAGAACTCGGTCGTGTTGCCGGGATTTCGAAGATCGCCGAGCTTGGCCTCGTTGGACACGCCGTAGGCGCTGAATCCGGCCGGACGGTATCGCCCGACGACGCGGACGCGGATGGCTTGCGGCCCTGCATTCTGCTGCCTGCGGCTTCCAAATGACAGCAGGTACAGCCGCGCGCGTTTCGCGTCGCCGGTCAGCCGTGCAATCACCGTGTTTGTGCCGTACAGGCGCACGAACCGTTTGTCATCGCCCAGTTTCGCCCGGACCCGCGCCGCGAACTCGTACGGATTCGCTGCCGCTTTGGCGGGAAAATCAGGCGTCCCGAGCTGGACGTTCAGGTCGAGACCCGGATCCGGCTTCTTCACGACTTTGTAGAGCAGGTTCCGGCGCGTCAACAGGTTCAACACCTCACCCATCACCGGCGACCCGTCGTCGACGACGCCGATATTCACGAGCTCCGGCATCGGCGGCGCTTCCTGCGACTTGATGAATCGAAGCATCGTGCCGAGATCGTCGACGTCTTTCGGATCGGGACTGACGATCGCGTCGACGTTGAAGACGAACGCTTCCGCCGCTGCCAGCGGGGCGGAGCCGGCGGGCACTTTCACGTAGTTCGCCTTGCGGAGCCCACGCGCGAAGCGCCAGCCATTCGAATCAATCCACGGAACGTTGGTCGCCCGCGCCACGTTGGGCAGGTACCGCACGCCGGGACTCGGTACCTCCTGAAAACCCGATGTATCCGGTGGCGCTGGGCCAGCAATTCCCTGGTCGACGAGCCGTGTGCCCGCCGCTGTCACGAAGATCCGGGCCGCCGTTGTCGGCTGCTCGATCGGGCTGGCTGCGAGGAGGGCGGCCCCAGCCAGAACGCCCGCGAGAAGGCGCGGCGTACGCTCAATTCCGTGTGATCGATCTTCTTCAGATCGTAGACGCCGAGGCCGAGCGTCGACGCGTACTCGATGTGGCCGGGCTCCCGAATCGAGCGGTTCATATTCGGATCGCGCTCCCAGTCCTCCTGCTTCGTGCTGAAGTATTTCATGTCGCGGTTCCAGACCGAGATGACCCCTTCCTTCTTTCGCTTGTCGTCGATGATGTCGATGAGCAAGCGATCGATCGCTACCGGGTCGGTGCCGAACTTCATCTGCTTCGGATAGAAGCGGTACTTCCTGTCTCTCGAGAAGGGGCCGGCGTGCCAGACGCCGCGCAGCCCGTCCATGATGTTGAGGACGGTTCGCGATCGGAGCGGCTCCACCCGCGCGAGCGTGCCGATGAAGGTCAGCGTCTCCGTCTGCGCGTGGTAGTGGGACCGGGCGACGTTGTTGAACTCCCCATACGCGATGTTCTTCAGGCACCCAGTTACGCCAGCGGCGCCGTGGTCCTTCATGTTGGGGACATTGATGATCTTCGTGAACGGGTCCGTGACCATTCGAATCAGGTAGGACCGCGTGTCTTCCTCTCCGAAGAAGTTCACCTCGACATACACGTCAGGATCGAGGCCGAGCCATGTGTTCGCCGACTCGACACGAACGCCGGCGGGCACGAACTGATCGTACTTGGGGAGCAGGATCTGACCGGCGCCGCGCTCGTGAATCACGATGTTGGCGGGCTTCACGCCGACGGTGATCAGGTTGCGCGTGATCTCGGCGACGACCTCGGGCGTGGACATCGCGCCGGGCGCGCCCGACGCGTTCACCTTGATCCCGACGATGTCCTGCGCATCGAAGAACCGCGCCCAGCTCTCGCGCGGATCGGTGTCACCCGTCAACGTCGACATCCCGCGCGCGATCATTTCCCGGACGGCCGGAACGTCGACCTTCTCGGTCTGCTCGTCGATGCACAGCCGGGAGTGGACCGTCACCACGCGTCCGGGATAGCGACCCGGCATTCCGCCCGGCGCTGGCTTGTGATTGGTCACGACGCGGTAGTTTGGTATCGGCCTCGGCTGCAGCGTCGCCAGCGCCGGCACAGTCGCCATCGCTGCCAGGAACTCTCTGCGATCCATGGTCTTTGGTCTCTGGTCTTTGGTCGGGGTCTCTGGTCTTTGGTCGGGGTCTCTGGTCTCTGGTCTTGGGTCTCTGGTCATTGGTAGGTTCTAACCGGAATTACCAAAGACTAAAGACCAAAGACCAAAGACTGCTAGAACACGTACTTCGCCACCAACTGCACGACACGCGGATCGTTGACCGTACTGGTGATGGTACCGAAAGCCGTGTTCTGGATGTCCGCTTGCGGCGGTCCGAAGTTCGGATGATTGAACACGTTGAAGAACTCGCCGCGAATGACCATGTAATGGGTTCCGAACGTCGCCAGCCGCTTGCCGACCGTGAGGTCGGCATTCCAGAAGCTCGGCGCGCGCAGGATGCCGATTCCGGAGTTGCCGAACTCACCAAGCGGAGCCGGGCGGAAGGCGGAGCGATCGATCCAGTGATCGAGCGTCGGGTGGTCCACTTCTCCGCTGCCGATACGGTCCGGCCGGTCGATCGAGCGCGGTTGCTGCAGCGATTGCGACGAGCCGTTGAGCACGGTGATTGGGTATCCACTGTGCGCGAGGACACCGAACTGGACCGACCAGCCACCGGCCACGGCGTCGAGAGCGCGGTTCCAGTTGCTGCCGAAGTGACGGTCTTTGCCGAATGGCAGATCGTAGTTCCCCGCCATTGAAAACAGGTGGGTGGCGTCGAAGAACGCCGGTCCGTAGTTGGAGTCGAGATCGCGGCTGTTCACCGGCGTCGAGGTGGACGTGCCCTGGGCGACGCCGCCGGAGCCGAAGAACCCCCGGCTGTTCGTCATCGCCTTGCTCCAGGTGTAATTGGCATTGTAGGCCAGCCCGTGCCACAGCCTCTGCTTGAACGTCGCCTGCAGCGCGTGGTAGTTCGCGATCCCCCGCGACGTCGTCTCGATCATGTTAGTGATGTCGGGGTTGAACGGGTAGAGCGGCCGACGCTGTTGCGCCGGCAGCCAGGTGCTCGCCGGGCCGGTGCCCGGCAGCGGCTGGTTGGCGTCGATGGTCATGATGATGTACTTCGAATCGCTGCCCACGTAGCCAACATTGAGCGACGAGCGCGATCCGATCAGGTACTCGCCGAAAAGGTTCCACTGATGCGTGAGCTGAGGTCGAATATCGGGATCCCACGCCCGAAGCTGACCAGAGGGGCGGTCGAGTGCCTGCAACCCCTCGAAGCCCGTGGCGAACGTGCCGGGACCGCTCGTCCTGTCGTATGAGATCTGCGACTCGAAGAAGAATGGGGTGTTGAGCGTAAGGCGCTGGTTGGCGCCAGTACCTTCCATGTACTGCGTGATCCCGTAGCCGCCGCGGAACACCCAGCGCTCACCTTTGCGGTAGGCGAACCCGAGCCGCGGTTCCCAACCGTTGTAGTACGGATCGTATAAAGCGCGGCTGTTGCCGTCGCGCCCGGCGAGCTGGATCTGCGCGTTCGTGGTGTCGAAGTTTGCTTGCCGATCGTCCTTCTCGACGAGCGGCGATGTGTACGCCCACCTCAGTCCAAGATTGAGCGTCAGGTTTCCGCTCACCTTGAAGTCGTCTGAGGCATACGAGGCGACGCGATGCTGCAGGTGCGTCCACGCGTCGGATGTCGAACCTCTCCCCTTGCGGGACACCTGGTCGAGCAGGAAGTCGGCAAAGGCATAGCCGGTGAAGTTGAAATTCGTGTACGAGATGAACCCGTTGTGACCGTTGTTCCCCGGATAGTAGGACTTGCTGCGGTAATAGTTCCATGAACTGCCGAACTTCATGGTGTGACGCCCGCGCAGCCAGGTCAGACGTTCGTTCAGTTGATAGACCTGGTTGTAATTGTCGGTGCCCGTCTCGATGCCGCCGACGCTGGTTATCGTGTTGTCCATTTGTATCTGTGTGAGCCCGCGGAGCGTCTGATCACCAGGAATTCCGTAGCGGTTGTTCAGCTTGCCGAGATCCAGCGGGTCGAGCTCGTCGTTGAGGTTGTCGGCGGCGCTGTAGCCTGCGAGCAGATCGTTGACGATGGTGCCGCCGATGAGGCGATTCCAGTTGCCCGCCACGCTCCAGACCGGATTCGATGCTGCCGATGGGAAGAGCAGTGGCATCGCGGTCTGGGAGGTCCCGGTTTCGGAGGTCTGCTTCGAATACCGCACGTACAGCTTGTCCTTGGACGAGGCGTTCCAATCCAGCTTCACGTCGAACTGGTCGACGTCTTCCTTCGAGGCCGTCGTGCCGCGATAGTTGTCGCGGAAATCGCTAATCGGCCGGGCGACGTTGGCCCGCGGGTAGAGGGTCTCGTCTGCGAACAGGTTGCGCGCCAGGGCGCTGAACCGGCTCACCGGAATCTGGTTGTTCAGGAACGCAAGACCGGTCATCGGATCGCGGACGACGATCGGGGTCGCCCGGGCCAGCAGGCTGCTGAGATCTCCTTGCCGCCACGCGTCCGGCACCACTGTCACGAAGGCGTTGGTTGGAGGCGTTTCCGCACGTCCGCCCTGATAGTCGGCGAAGAAGAACAGTTTGTTGCGCAGTATCGGACCGCCGATCGTCCCGCCAAAGATGTCACGGTTGTATTCCGACTTGGTGCCGCCGAGGCGGTTGGTGTTCCACGGCGTTGCGGCGAGGGCGTTGTCGCGCCAGTAGTAGAACCCGTTCCCGTGAAGCTGGTTCGTGCCGGACTTGATCACCATGTTGACGACGGCGCCGGTCACGTTGCCGAGCTCGGCCGAATAGTTGTTGGTTTCGACGCTGACCTGTTCCACGGCGTCCGGACTCGGCTGGTAGGCGATCGAGTTGTTGATCGCCTCGTTGGTGTCGACGCCATCGATGGTGAAGTTGTTCGCCTGCTGCAACTGGCCGTTGACGTAAGGGCGGCCGCCGCCGCTCAGGCTGTTGAAGTTGGACATCAGCGGCTGTGTGACCCCGGGCGCATACATCGTCACGAAAGAGACGTTTCGTGAAACCGCTGGCAGCTTTTCAACCTGCTCACGGTCCGCCTTGATCCCGACAACCGCGTTTTCCGTTTGCAGCACCGCGCCGGTCGCGATGACGTCGACGCGCTCCTCGACAGCGCCAACCTCCATCTTGAAATCGACGCGGGCGGTCTGGGCGACCGAAAGGGTCACTTTCGACTGACCGCTCTTGAAGCCCTGCAGCCCGGCCGAAATGACGTATTCGCCAATCGGCACGCTCGTGATCACGTAGTTGCCGGCCTCGTTCGTCACGCCGGTGTACGCAATGTTGGTCGCCTGGTTGGTCGCCGTGACGGTAACCCCAGGGGTAGCGGCACCAGAGGAATCGGACACGAGCCCGGTGACAGTCGCCAGTCCGGTCTGCCCTGCCACCGGCGGGGGCAGCACGAGCCCGGCGAGCGCGACCAGAACCACGCGACACACGAACTGCAAAACCGCACGCATCGGGAGCCTCCCTTTCTGCGTTCCCGGGCTGGCCGGCGAAACGCGGCTGTTGCCTTTTACTGCAAAAGGGCCGAGGAGTCCACTTAGGAAGTGGCGAGGTGGCGTGTCAATTTGGCGATAGCCGGGAGGCGTGAACAACGACTTCAGCGCCGAGGGTGCGGAGAAGCCGAGATACGCGGAGCGCGTCACGCGTTCTTCTCTGCGTTCCTCTTGCCCACCGCGATCTCTGCGCTGTTTAAACGTCGCGCGGGCGATCGAGAGCTGAGATACAGTCCTCTGCAAGGCAGGGAAAAGGGAAAAGGGAGAAAGGGAAAAACTAGCGAGCGGGTTGAGAACGAATCTGGACGCGGGCCGTATGCCGAAGGCGAGAGCCGTCGCGATAGTCGTGACGCTGGTCCTGCAGGCGCTGCCGGGATCGGACCGGGCGCAATCTGCCAACGTAAGAGGGGACTCCGTCCGGCTCGAAAGGAGCGAGGAGGCGATGGGATCGAGCTTCTCGCTCGTCCTCTACGGAGCGGACCGGGCGCGGTTGGAGGCGACCGCCGATCTCGCGTTCCGGGAGGCGCACCGACTCGACGCGATGCTGTCCAACTACCGGCGTGAGAGCGAATGGAGCCGCGTCAACCGCGAGGCGGCCGCGCATCCCGTCGAGGTGTCACCGGAACTCTTCTCGGTGCTTTCGAGCTGCCTGGAATACAGCCGGCGGAGCGACGGCGCATTCGATATCACTGTCGGAGCACTGATGAAGGTCTGGGGATTCTACAAAGGTGAGGGGCGCATGCCGCGGCGAGCCGACGTCACGGACGCCCTCATGAAGGTGGGATATCGGCACGTCCTCCTCGACCCGAGCGCCAGAACCGTCAGGTTCAGCCGACGCGGAATCGAGCTCGACCCCGGAGGGATTGGCAAGGGCTACGCCGTGGACCGGATCGTCGACGTGCTGAAGCGCGAAGGGGTTGACGTCGCGCTCGTCTCGGCGTCGGGCAGCAGCATCTACGGCCTGGGCACGCCGCCGGAAGACTCACGAGGCTGGCCGATCACGATCCGCACACCCCGCGATCCGGAGGAGGAAGCCGCAAGGCTGTTTCTCCGCGACATGTCGCTCTCCACTTCGGGCAGCTACGAGAAGTTCTTCTGGGCTGAGGGACGCACCTACTCCCACATCATGGACCCCCGCACCGGCTACCCTGCGCGGGCGGCGTCTTCCGTATCGGTGCTGGCGGCGCGGACGCTCGACAGCGAGGCGTGGACGAAACCGTTCTTCATCAACGGGCGCGACTGGACCAGGACGCACAAACCGGAAGCGTTCCGCGTGTTCTTCTGCGACGAGCAGCCTCAGGCGACCTGCAGCTGGATCCAGTGAGGGAGGAGGGTCTCGTTCAGTCCAGGCGGATCGTTCCGAACGCCTGTGGGACATGGAACGAGGTCTGGCCCGTGGGTCGCCACCCGTAGTGTTTCTTGGCCTCACCGACGCCGGCAATGCGATAGAGAGGAGTAGTCCTTAGCTGTGCTGCCCCTCCCTCTGGCAGGTTCGATTCCTGCACGGCTCACTATCTCCCAGGTATATTGCCCGACACACGCCGCCTACTAACGTGGCGTCGGTGGCCCCCAGTACTTCTCCATCCAATTCACCACTTCCTTGATCATCTCGTTCCGGGGGATTGTGTGTGACGTCTCGTAGACGACACGGCGTTTGTGTTCAGCGGAGGTGCCGAGGAGCTTGAACATTGGCTCCTGGGAGATCGCCGTCGGGCCGAAGAAATCGAAGCGGCCGTTGAGCATCAACACCGGTACCTTCACGCGGGGTGCAAAGTTCAGGGGATCCGCCTCGGGCAGCGACGGCTGCAGATTGAACGCGCCGAGACAGATCAAGCCGAGTGAGAACCGCGGCTCGACCGCGAGAATCAGCGGCGCCACCTCGGCGCCCCAGCTGTAACCGATGTACCCGATCCTGTCC
>JBKPCD010000118.1:0-23403 GCA_046727175.1 Acidobacteriota bacterium
GAGTGAGAACCGCGGCTCGACCGCGAGAATCAGCGGCGCCACCTCGGCGCCCCAGCTGTAACCGATGTACCCGATCCTGTCCTTCGCGATATCGGCGCGGCTTTCGAGATAGTCGACCGAGCGCCCAACGTCCTTCGCCCACATGATCATGTGATCACGGTAACTCGTCGTCATGTTGGGAGTCATGTCCTTGAGGCCGTCGCCACGCTCGAACGTGCTCTTGTAGACTGGGAACAGGAAGGCGCGGCCACTCCGTACGATGAAGCTGAACTGGCCGACATCGACGGCGACATTGGCGCTGGACCGCTCGTATACCGCGTTCGCCCCGGGGAAGATCACGACTGCCTGGTATGGGGGCTTCGCGTTCTTCGGAAGAAAGAGATAGGCCGGGATACGCTCGGGGCCATAGGCGGCGGCGTAGCTCACCTTTTCCATGCGCCAGTCACGCGACGAATCGTCCATCGACTCCACGTTCACGTTCAGGTCGCCGTGGTCGAAGGAGTACAGCAGGCGGCGCCAGGCCTGGAAGACCGGCTCGCTGACTGGTTTCGCCCTCCGAGGGTCCCGCGACGGAGACTCGATGGCGGCGCTGAGTGACGCAGAAAGATCCTCCGGCCGATCCACCTTGATGCAGCGGAATCCATGCGTCGCGTGGCGCGCGAAAGGCGACAGCGCGTCCGGGTCGTTGAACATGTAGACCGGTTCGCTCCACGCGCCACCAAGGATGTAGCGGTTGGCGCCAGTGGCATTCAGGCACCACTCTTTGAGATTGCCTGCCATATCGGTCGTGCCGGCGCGGGTGATGCCGCCGGAAGCGCCGACCGGGAGTACTGACTTGCCGCTGAAGTTGCTGGCCGGCACCACGTCGGCACTCAACCTCTGGTCGGCCGCGCGGCTCCAGTGATAGATAGTCGGCAGCGACTTGCCGGCCCACCGCGCATACGCGGTCGCCTCGTGCCAGCTCACGCCGGCGACCGGATAGTCGTCCTGTCCGGCGACGTACGAGCCCATCTCCCATGTAGAGGGGCCGGGCCGCCCTGTCGCGTCGCGGAACTGGGCCATGGCGGCGTCGAACGTCAGCGTCCGGCCGTCGCTCACAAACGGCTCGCGCCACAACTCCGGGCGGCGGTATCCGCCCTCGTCCACGAACCGCTTGAACGCGCGATTCGTCACCTCGTAGCGATCGATCCAGTAGTCCGGCAGCGTGACCTCGGAAAGCTGTTCGAGCGTGGGTATGCGAATCTGGAACGGCTGCCCGGCCGATACGATCCGTACCATTCCGGCCGGCACCTGGTTCGCGGGGAAAAGCGTGAGGTGAATGCGCGGCTCCCGATAAGAAACCACGTCTTCCGCCATCTCGCGGCCAGCCATCTCGGCTTTCCAATGCAGCAGGCCGCGTGGCACGCTTGTGTCCGCGACCGGCGTCTTGCCGAGCGGCCGCCACGCTGCGGCGCTCCGACCGTATGGACGGTAGAAGACGTTGGCGCCGGCCGGATCGGAGTCGATGTGCGCGCGTCTAGAGATCGCCTTGATCTGTTCCACGAAGAGTGGATCCTCCGAGATGTATGGCTGCGCCTGCTCCGCGAGCCTGTACGCATCGTCGAACTTCTCAGCCTCGGCGAGCCTGATGATCTCGGGCAGCGCCTCGTGCCGCGCCCAACGGACCTTGGCATTGCGCTGTGCCCACCACCCAATCCCACCGGCGACGACGGCGAGCGCGACGACTGCAGCTCCCACCTGCGTGCGGCGGGACGTCCGCGACCGTGCCACCGCGCGCTCTTGTGCAGATGACGACAGTTGCGCGTTGCAGGCCGCTGCGAGATTGCGCACGTCGGATGCCGTGATCGTGCGCTTATCACGGCCGCGCACGAGCGTCCGGCGAAGGACTTCCTCCAACTCCGGGGCGACGTCGGGACGAAGCGCTCTAATCGGCGTGAGCGGTGCCGTCAGCACAGCCTGGATGATTGCCAGCGCGTTCGTACCCTGGAAAGGCAGGCGACCCGCCAGCATCTCGTAGGTGACGACGCCGAGAGACCATAGATCTGACCGTGCGTCCACCGCTTCACCGCCGGCCTGTTCGGGCGACATATAGGCAGCCGTGCCCACCGTGGTCCCGGCATGTGTGAGCTGCGTCGCCGTCTCACCGCATTCCATTTTTGCGATCCCGAAATCCAGGACTTTCACCTGGCCGGTCGTCGTCAGCATCAGGTTCGATGGTTTCAAATCGCGGTGGACGATGCCTGCTGCGTGAGCGGCGTCGAGCGCGTCGGCCACCTGCGTGACGATTCGGACGACCTCGGGGACTGGCAGGGAACCGTGCGCGAGGCGAGCAGCGAGCGTTTCTCCCTCGTAGTGCGCCATTGCGATGAACGGCTGGCCGGCGTGGTCGCCGATCTCGTAAATCGTGGCGATGTGCGGGTGGTCGAGCGCGCTGGCAGCGCGTGCCTCCCGCAGCAGGCGTGCCGCGGCTTCTGGACTGGCGGCCGTTTCGGGCGTCAGAAACTTGAGCGCCACGCTGCGCTTGAGGTTCGTATCCTCAGCCAGAAACACAGTGCCCATCCCGCCGGCGCCGATGTGGCTGATGACCCGGTAATGGGAGACGCTGGTGCCGATCATGCCGGGAGATCTTACTCCCGTCCACCTGTCCGTCATCGTGGAACAAGTCACCGGCGAACGCGCGGATTCCCCGGACGCTTGGATTGGCCGCATGGCGCAAAGCATCGATTGGGCGTAGGAATCCAATGATGTGGTCCCAACCCGCGAACGTCAGGCTCACCGCCTTCTATGTGCTGATGCCAAACGACTGTGCTGATGCCAAACGACCGGAAATGCGATGGCATCGAGTGATCGAACCGCGTGGCACAGGTCCGACCGGCGTGGACAAAGCCCGTCAATACGCCTGAGCCACAGCAGTCTGGTTCCAGATGGCACCTCGTCTATGTAGAGAGATGAAAACTGCAAGAATGCCAATACCTGTTTGACAATGTCGCGCGAGGTTCCCTGTGGAGTGCAACAGGAACTTCTCGGCGCCACGGTTCGGCAAAGAGACCTCTCGCAGGTCAAGAGGACTGAATGGCGTGCATCGGGCGTGTTTGACCGGAAGCGTTCCGCGTGTTCTTCTGCGACGAGCAGGCGACCTGCAGCTGGATCCAGTAAGAAGGAAGGGTCGCGTTCAGTCCAGGCGGATCGTTCCGAACGCCTGTGGCACATGGAACGAGGTCTGGCCCGTGGGTCGCCACGCGTAGTGTTTCTTCGCCTCCCCGACGCCGGCAATGCGGTAGAGGCCCGCGCGCAGCTCCCTGCCCTTCTCGGGCGGACGGGAATCGATGGCCGAAAACGGGATGCGCATGACGCCGTACCACACCTTGGCCTGCGAATCGATGCGCGCGGCAACGGTCATCCCCGAATTCCATTTCGCCCCGGCCTGCCCCTTCGGATTCTCGCGATCGATCTCGAGATCCACCCATTCACCTTGCGGCGACACCTGGAACTCTTTGTAGCGCGCGATGTGCTCGAAGTCGGATCCGATGAACGCCTCTGCGACGTCCCAGTTCCACAGCCGCGGCGTCTCGGCGGAGGTGTCGGGGTCGGGCTTCAGATTCAACTCGTCATACTGACAGACGTAGAGCAGGTAGAGATGCTCCTTCGTCCAGCGCGAGCGGACTTCTGTCGGTGGTCCGGGAATCGGATTGCCGAAGTAGTCGCGATCAACCGTCACGCGCGGCGCGTTCGCCCAGATCTCGCTACTCGGATTCGTATCGAGCCGCAGATCGCCGGCCGAGAATGTGCTCGAGAGGACGGACGGCTGGTTCGTCACGAACGCCGAGCACGTAGCAAGCACCAAGAGCGCGATCAGTGTCATACGGTCAGTTCGGTGTGCTGAATCTTCGCCAAATCGTACACGCCCAGCCCCAGCGTCGACGCATATTCGATGTGGCCGGGCTCGCGGATGAAGCGATTGACGTTCGGGTTGGCCTGCCAGTCGGCGAGGTTCGGGCTGAAGAACTTCATGTCTCGTTCCCAGACCGAGATGGCCCCTTCCTGTTTCCGCTTGTTGTCGATCACGTCAATCAGAAGACGGTCGATCGCAACCGGATCGGTGCCGAACTTCATCTGCTTTGGGTAGAAGCGGTACCGTCTGTCGGTCGAGAACGGCCCCGCGTGCCACACGCCGCGGAGACCGTCCATGATGTTGAGCACCGTGCGCGAGCGCAGCGGCTCGGTCGCCGCGAGCGTGCCAATGAACGTCAACGTCTCGGTCTGTGACTTGTAATGTGACCGGGCGACGTTGTTGTACTCGCCATACGCGACGTTCTTGAGGCAACCCGTCACGCCCGATGCGCCGTGATCCTTCATGTTGGGCACGTTGATGATTTTCGTGAACTGCTCGGTGACCATCCGCAGCAGGAACGACCGCGTGTCGTCCTCTCCGAAGAAGTTCGCCTCGACGTAGACCCCCGGATCGAAGCCGAGCCACGTGTTCGCCGATTCGACCCGGACACCCTGCGGGACGAACTCTTCGTACTTCACCAGCCGGATCTGTCCGCCGCCGCGCTCGTGGATGACGATGTTCGCCGGTTTCACGCCGACCGTCATCAGGTTGCTGGCGATCTCCGCGACGACGTCCGGCATCGACATCGCGCCTGGCGCCCCGGAACAGTTGATCTTGATCCCCACGAAATCATTCGCGTCGAAGAACCGCCGCCAGCTGTCGCGCGGGTCCTTGTCGCTGGTGAGTGTCGTCATCCCGCGCGCGATCATCTCCTTGACCGTCGGCACGTCGACCTTCTCGGTCGCCTCGTCGATGCACTTCGGCGAGTGGACCGTCACGACGCGTCCCGGATACATGCCTGGCATCCCGGGCTGCGGCGACGGCTTGAACCTCGTCACGACGCGGTAGTCGGGGATGGGACGCGTGTTCTGATGCAACACGCCGATGGCCGGCACGGCAGCTATTGCTGCCAGAAATTCGCGACGATCCATGACTCCTCGTTCTCATCCGGAGGACTATCGTCCCCCGGACCCCCTTACGCAGTCGCTCGCGGGGGCCCCACGATCCCCGCTCCGCTCCTGCGGCTCACTCGCTCTCGCTCGTTCGCTCGCCGAAATCTTGGATCTCCCGGGTTTTGAAACCACCTCTCACCTAATCACTCATCACTGATCACTGATCGTGAATCACGCGATTCAGCGATTCGAAGATGAGTGATTCAGGATGAGTGATTCGTGATCAGTGATTAGTGATCAGTGATTAGTGATCAGCGATTCGGGTAGCGTCTCAGCGTCCGCCGCGGCCCGTCGGAGGCGGCATCTTGTTCCACGGCAGGCTCGCGAGACCGTTCAGATCCCAGACGACCTCGCCATCCCTCATCGTGAGCTCGCAACCCAGGCGCTCGGTGCCATCGAGGCGTCCGCCCCGCTGATCCAGGAATCCGAACTTGCCCTTCTCGAGCCGCATGATCGCGATATCGGCCGGGGCGCCAACCGAGAGGTGACCGAGGTTCTCCATCTTGATCTCGCGCGCCGGGTTCCGGGTGGAGCGGACGACAACGTCCTTGAGAGGCATGCCGAGCGCGAGGAACTTGCTCATCAGATTAACCATGTCCTTCATCCCGGCGTTCATGCTCCCGATGTGCAGGTCGGTCGACAGCGAATTCGGATAGTAGCCTTCCTTGAAGGCCTGGACGGCAGTCTGCCAGGCGAAGCTCCCGCCGCCGTGACCGATGTCGAAGATGATCCCCTTCTTCTGCGCTTCGAAGATCGCGGGGTTGACTTTGCCATCGATCAACTCGCGGCGGCCGCCGCCAGCGTAGGCATGCGTGTAGATGTCGCCGGGCCGAAAATATTTCTGGAAGAGCTCCGCGATTGTGCGCACCCTGGCGCTGCCGAAGTCGACCATCACGGGGATGTCCGCGATCTTCCCCGCTTCTTCGGCCTGGATGTAGGGATCCCACTCGGGGCCGTTGTAGTGGGCGCTCTTGATCCCTACGATCACGCCCTTGTGCTTCAGTGCCATCTCCGCGGTCGGCTGCGCCTGCATGTCCGCAAGGTTCTGCTCGATCGCGCCGCCGCCCATCCCGTTCCCGACGATGTTGAGGAAGGCCATCACGCGGGTCTTCGACTGATCGATGATGCGCTTCTTGAAGTCCTCGAAGTTCCGCCAGCCCGAGCTCCCGGCGTCGGCGACGGTGGTGGTGCAGCTCTCGAGCGTGAACCCATCGGGCGGGACGCTGCGGAAGCCGCGCGAATAACTGTCGCCTTCCCCCGTGTAGACATGGACGTGGATGTCGACGAGGCCAGGGGTCACGTAGAGACCTGCGGCGTCGACAGTCTTGGCCGCCTGCGAGGCGGGAATGTCAGCGGCGACTGCGGCGATCTTGCCGTCCTTGATCCCCACGTCACGGACGGCATCGAGCCCGTTCCTGGCGTCGATGACATGGCCCCGTTTGATCAGGATATCGTAGGTCTGGGTGTAGCCTGCCTGTGCGACCGAGAGGGCCAGGAACAAGAAGCCTGCACACCGCATTATGTTTTCTCCGACAGAAGCCAGAATTCAGAAGCTAGATCGATCGTGTTCAGGGTTCGGCTCTAACTTCTTGCTTCTAACTTCTGACCTTAGGGTGCACTTTTGAGCAGCCTGGTAGCTGGACTTGTCAGATGCGCGAAAACTCGAGCAATTTCCACTGTCACGCGCCTACGGCGATTTCACCAAGACCACGAAGTTCACGAAGATCACAAAGAATTCATTAGGTCTTCTTCGTGCTCTCCTTCGTGGTCATCGTGGTCTTTGTGGGCTTCGTGATCGGCCGTGGGCCGTTTCTCTGAATGATCTGACAAAGTCCAAGTAGGGCAAACCGCCACGCCCCCGTTCCAGACAGCCGTTCAAGCTGTCGTCCGTGCGGCGCCGGGCGCCTGTCGCCGCGCGGTCCAGGTCGCCGTCCGGTACTCGCCCATGTCCAGATCCCCTGACATCGTGTCGCCCGACACCTTGCCGCGGAACCGGTAGTTCAGCGAGTCGCCATGGCGTTCCGCCACGTTGCTCGAGAGCGTCACCGTATCGCCGCTGATCGTGCCGGTGATGTCGCGCGTGAGGAAGTTCCCCTGATGGATGCCATCCAGTCGGTTTCCGTTCTGCTGGAGGTGGAGGCGATGGGTCGTGCCGCTCGCCGCGTACTTGATCTCCACATCCCAGCGGCCTGACAGGTTGCTCGCGGGGGTCGTCGGCGCTTCGACCGGCTTCAGCGTGTGCCTGGTCGACAGCACGTCGACGATCCGCTGGGCGACGATTTTCTCCTCGCCGGGCTGCATCATCGCCGCCGTGATGGAGATGCCGCTGTCTCCCGGCAGGTCCCGGGCACCGCCGCCTCCTCCGCCGCCGAGCGCAATGCGCGGCTCTCCGTTCTCGAGCAGATCCGAGACCTCGGCTCCGGTGATGCCGAGTTGCTGGGAATCCCACCGCAGCGTCACGCGCGGACTGCGGTTGCTCAAGCTGACGCCGGGCTCGCGCTGTACGTGCGCGGTGACACCGCCGAGCTTGGACGCCCTTTCAGCGATGTAGTCGCAGCGCGCGACCCACTCGGCCCACTCGGCCTGATGATCGCGCTTCACCCAGCTCTCGACCGCGACAAGCATTCCGATCATCTCCTCGCGGCCGACCTTCATCGCTCGCGCGTAGCCGTGGTGAGGTGCGCTGTGGATCCACGCCGCCTGCACGAGATCCTTCGGCCCGAGGAGCAGGCCCGCGCTCTGCGGGCCGCGGATGAACTTGCCGCCGCTGTACCCGACGAGCGTCGCCCCGCGCTGCAGGTGAATGTTGGGAATGGTGAGGATTTCGGCAGCTGCGTCGACCATCACGGGCACGTCGTGCTGTTTCGCGATCGCGCAGATGGCCTCGGTCGACATCGGGCCGGAATCGGTACGCGGGCCGGCGAAGATGTAGATCATCGCCGTCTTCGGACCGATGGCGAGCGTCAGCGCCTCGGGCGTGTCCACTTCGAGGACCTTCACACCCACGGCCCGGACCGCGGCGTCGTAGACGTTCCGTGAGTGCGTCGGGATGATGACCTCGTCTTTGGGAAACCCGGCGAGGTTGGGAATTCGCACGTGCAGATCGGGGTTGCCGCCGGCCACGCAGGCGGCCGTCGCGTGAGAGATCGCCGCCGCGCATCCGGCGGCGACCATTCCCCACTCGGCTCCAGTCAACTCGGCCAGGCGTTTGCCGACGCCGTCCATCACTTCGTCGAGCTGTGCGTACTGCTGATTGGCCGCGGTCTTCGCGGCGCGTACCTCCGGCAGTTCGACGGATCCTCCGATGATCGTCAGCGTGCCGCGACAGTTGATCAGCGGCCGCACGCCTATTGATGCGTAGACGTTCGGCTCGGCGGCTGCCGATGGCACGGCCGCTTTCTTCTGCGCCGCCGCGAGCGTCGAGGCGGGCACGGCACTCCCAACACCAAACAGCCCCGCGAAGCGCAGGAGGTTACGACGAGTGATCATCGTGTTCATGTGCGTGTCGCCCTTCATTCTCAGAAAAATACTTGAGAGAGCTCAGAACGAGTACTTGAGAGAGAGCTGCATCTCGCGCGCGGCCTGGGCGCTGCTGATGACCCCGAAGGCCGAGTTGCCAAGCGTGCCGTTCGGGCTGCCCCAGCTCACCCAGTTGAACGCGTTGAATGCCTCGATCCTGAACTGCACCTGGTGGCCCTGCTGCACGCGGAACGCCTTCGCGAGCGAGAGATCCACGACCTTGCGGCCGGGCCCGACGACGGGGTTGCGGGGCGAGTTGCCGTACGTGACCGTCGCACGGCTGAAGGCGCTGGTGTTGAACCAGCGCGCGATCGTCCGCTCGTCACTCGGCAACGTCGGATTCTGGCCGGAGACGAGGTTCGGGCGAATCTCTTCGGAATCCACGTTCAGCGTATCGCCGTCCTGATTGATGAAGATGGGGGAACCGGAGTTGAAGATCCCGAGGCCGCTCAACTGCCAGTTCTTGAGGAGCGCGCCGGTGAAACCCGTCAGGCTCGATCCGAATGGGATGTCCCACACGTAACCGAGCACGAGGCGATGACGCTGGTCGTCGGCCGAGGGCGCGTACTCGCCCTCGAGGCTGCGCGGGTTCTGCCGGCGGCCGCGAGAGGCGTTCAGACCGCCCTGCTGGTTGTCGTTCAACTTGGAGAGCGTATACGCGGCGGTCATGTTCAATCCCCACGGCCCGCGGTGCTTGAACTCGCTCTGCAGCGAGTGATAGTCGCTTTCCCCGTCGGTCACCCACATGCGGATCCGCCCGTACGCGGGATACGGTCGGCGCGACTGCAGTGGAATCGAGCCGGCGTTCGGGTCTGGATCGGGGCTGTTGAAGTTGGTGAGACTCGTGTCCAGAGTGCTGCCCTTCGCGCCGACGTAGCGCACTTCGACGACCGCCGCGCGGGAGAACTCGTAGCCGACGGCAACGTTCCAGTTCTGGTAATAGCCGTCTTCGTGGTTCCGATCGACCTCGGCCGACGTGACGTTGAAGATCGGGTTCGTGGGAACGAGCGCGGCAGGGAACGGGTAGGCGATCGTGGCGATCGGGTTCGTCGTCGGGTTCGTGACCTGCACGCTCGCGGTCGGCGGGTTCGTGCCGAGCGTGTTGATGTTGTCGAGGTGCAGCGCCATGTTGAAGATGCCATAGCCGCCTCGGAACACCAGTCGATCGGTCATCTGGTAGGCGAAGCCGAGACGAGGCGCCCACCCTCGCTGGTGGTTGAAGTACAGCTGATCGACGACCTGGCCGGCCTCGGGCCAGAGCACGGGGCCCTTCGGATCGAGATCGAACCGCAGCGTGCGGCTGACGCCGTTGACGTCCTTCGGCGGCAGGTTCTTGTCGTAGCGCAGGCCAAGGTTAATCGTCGCGCGCGGCGTCATCCGCCAGTCGTCCTGCAGGTAGAAGCCGGTACGCCACTGCCGGATTCCGCCGATCGGGATGCCCTCGGGGGTGCGCGAGGTTCTCGGAAAACCCATGATGAACGCCGCCGCGGCGTGCCCGGTGATGTCGCGCGTGAAATCGAGCGCCCCGAACGGCGCGTTCGTGCTGGTCGCGTCCCCGAAGAGCCGGCGGATGTCTGCGCCCATCTTGAGCGCGTGACGTCCGCGGATGAGCGTGGTGTTGTTCACGAACTGGTACGTCTGGCTCTTGTCGATGCCCTCGCCGCCCGTTCCGTCGCCAAACCCGTTGAATCCCTGGATGCTGATCATCGGGAAACCGATCTCGTCCTCGTTTGGCGGGCGGCCGTTCGGACCTCCCACCAGCATGCCGTGGATGCCGAGGTCCTGCTCGACGGAGAAGCCGGTGGTGCGGCGGGGGCTGAGGCGATTCAGATCGCCCCGCATGTAGCCGAAGCGGACTTCGTTGAGCAGGTTCGAGCTCCAGGTGGTCACGTGCTGGACGGCGAGACTGTAGTTGTTGAACAGCCGCGCGACGGGGAATTCCGGGTTGATCGGGAACGACGGATTGTCGCGCCCCTGATATAGATAGTGGCCGAAGATCTTCTGCTTCGCGTTGATGACGTGATCGATCCGGGTGATGTACTGGTTCTGCGTATCTTCGGTGCGCGTGAGCCCGCGGAAGTTGTTGGAGCCGGACTGATTCGGCAGCGGCTGATACGTGTTGACCATCGACACGGCCAGTGGATCGAGCCGGTCGGCCGGAATGATGTTGTTCGCGAACGGCTGGCCGGTCAGCGGATCGCGGATCGTCGCTCCAGCCACACCCGAGAAGTCGCCGCGCCGCATCGCCTCGGTCAACACGTTCGTCTGCGCGACGCTCTCGCGCGTCTCTCGCACACCTTCATAGGACACCATGAAGAACGTCTGACTGCGGTGAACCGGACCGCCGACGACACCGCCGAACTGGTGCCGATCGAGCTGGGGCTTGGGGGTCGGCGGCGGCGCGAAGAAGTTGCGCGCGTCCATCGCGTCATTGCGGACGTAGTCGAAGCCCGACCCGTGGAACGCGTTGCTGCCTGACTTCAGCTGCAACTGCACGTTCGCGCCCGCGTGGCCGCCGTACTCCGCCGTGTAATTCGTCGCCTGGACCTTGAATTCCTCGACGGCGTCGACCGACGGATACATGAACAGGTTGTTACCGCGGTTGTTGAGCGCGCTCACACCGTCGAAGGAGACCTGCTGATACATGCCGCGCGCGCCGCTCGCGCGGAACTGTGTTCCGGAGGCGACGACGCCGGCGGTGAGGTTGCCGAGTGTCGTGAAGTTCCGGCCCGAGAGCGGCATGTTCACGAGCGCCGCACCGCTGACGACGTTGCCGGTGACCCCGCTCTGCGTTTCGAGCAGCAGGCCGCGCGCTTCGACGTCGACGACCTCGCCGATATTTCCAACCTCCAGCACGAAGGAGAGCCTCGCCATCTGCCCCACGCGAATCGTGACCGCCGCACGTTCGGTGCGGAAGCTCGACAACGTAGCCTGAACCGTGTAGTCCCCGGGCAGCAGATACCGGACTTCGAACGCGCCGGTCGGGCCGCTTACCACCGTCTGGGCGACGCCCGTCGCCACGCTCGTGACGGTGATGCTGGATCCCGGGATGACGGCGCCGCTCGAATCCGAGACGGTGCCCAGAATGCCCGTGTCGACCGACTGCGCGAGCACGGGTGACGCGGAGGGCAGTGCCGACAGAATCAGCAACATCAAGACGGCGGGGCGGTACTTCACCTCACACCTCCTTCGCGGACTAGGAGATTACTCTCAAATACCTGCCGACACTGAACCGAATGCTCTTTTCGACCTTGGGGGTCTGCGTCGAGTGGTGACAGTTTACTCGGCCGTGGGCTTCGAGGCCATTAGCGATCAGAGTCGGGGAGGACCGTCTCGAACTGAGGGCTCGGGACTGGCATGTGCGTGTCGAGCGACAGATCCGCAACCAACTCGTTGTGTTCTATTGATGACCGAGCGTCGCTCGTTTGAGTTTAGTGCGTGCCACTCGTCGACTGCGTCGTCTCGCAGTTCCCGGAGGTTGCGATGCGTCGATCATTCGCTGCATGTTTCGTGTTGGCGGGTGCTCTTGTGGGTCCATCCGTCGCAGGCGCTGCTACGATTACGCTCAACTCGGTAACCACGCCTGTTCTCAAAGCCGCACCGGCCAATTGAACGAGATTCGGACTTCAACGAAACAGTCACAGCCTGACGCTGGCTCACTTCTCTCGGACGAGTTCATGCGCATGCTAGGGCCGGCGATCTGGCCTAATGTGGACTATGCTCCCGTCCGGCTGCCGGCGGTCGCTATCAGCATTCAGCAGCGCTGCGTCAGGTTCGCAACCTTTGCCACGACAGTGTCAGAACGTCAGGCTCAACAGATACTGAATGAGATCCTGCTTCTCGCCGGGTGAGAGTCCCAGCTGGAAGCAGGTGTTGTAGTGATCGACAACCGCGTCGAGCGTGGCGAAGCGGCCATCGTGGAAGAAGCCCCCTTTCGTGTGCGTGAAGATCGCGCCGATAGGCGACGTCCGGTACCGATGGTCGGGGGCGCGATCCGCCTGGAAAGCGTCGACACACACGTCAGCCGGCAAGTGGAGGTTCCAGCCGGGCTCGGTCCAGAGCGGTTCGACGTGACAGTTGTTGCAGCCGGCTTTGCCGCTGAATAGCTCGTCCCCCCGCGCGGCGGCCGCCGGATCGAAGCTGCCCTCGGGCGGCTGCGGCGACGGAATCGACAGCTGATAGAACTGGAGATCCGACAGCTTCGATGTGATCCGGTCGTCGTCCGGACTGATGTGCGGGAGATCGCCCAATCCATGCGCTGCGGCGATTGGAAATTGCGCGGCATCGTCGAGGCGCGGATCGAAGAATCGTCCCACGCCGTGCATTTCCAGATTTGCGACGAACGCATTCCAGTGTGGCACCGATCCCCACCCGGTCCACGTGTGCAGGTTGACGCCGCCCAGACCAAACGCCGGAGGAATCAGCGTGGCGCCTGGTACGTTGACGCCCGTCACGATACCGTTGCTGACCTGCTGGGGATTGACTGCTTTGCCGTCGAGAATCAGCTCAGCGTCGAACTTGCCGGGACCCCAGCTTCGGAGCACGCTCCTGACGTCGTCCTGACTCACGCCCAGCAACGTGGCAAATGCGCTCAAGTCCGGTGCGAGCGCCACGATCGCGCCCACGTTCAGGTCGCGATTGGGCCAGCCGTCCAGACGACGACCCACGCAGCCGGTGCCGGGATTCGGTGTCACCGCGCCTGCGCACAGCGACGGATGTGAGTCATCGACGGTCGAATGGCACAGCGAGCACTGAATGCCGACAGATTTCAGCGCTCCGTTCGCCCCGAACGTGCCGGTCAAACCGACGACCGCGTTCGATTTGATGAGCGCGAGCGTCACTGCCGGGTCATCCAAATTGATCCGCCCCTTCTCGATCTGCTCCAGCACGTTGAGCGGCAGCGCGTCCGCATCGATCTTCAACCCGACGGCCAATGCAGTCCGGGGACTGACGCCAGGGCCGACACCGCCGAAGCGTGCACCCTCGATCGCCTGGTGCAGCTTCAGCGTGTTACCCCAGAACGCCTCGTCGCCGAAGGTATCGAAACGAAAAACGCGTTGGCCACGCTTGACCTTGTCTGTGGCGTTCTCGATCAGATCTTGAGTGCGTCGTTTTTCCGACTTCTGTCGGTCATCCGATCGCGCCCGGCCAAGAGCCAGCCCGACTGTAACTAGCCAGACCATGCTCAGACAAATAAGCAACGTGCGAGACGTCGATCGCAGCATCTCGACCTCCCTGATGCCGGCGCCGGAGGAGCGCACGAAGGTGGCGACGGCGTGCGCTGCGCCCGGCAAATGGCAGCCGGGAACCGCTGCGCAATTGGAGTACCGAATCCGGTGGTATGAAAGGCTCGAAGACTGGACGATTCGTCGGACGCCGCGATACGAGACAAGTAAACCGTTTTCGCGTTTGGTACCTCGGTCGGCATCTCGTACGAAGTTAATACAGATACACAAGGAATAACTGTCGAATCTAGTCATGACCGGAGCCTCTCCTGCACACTGCTACGGCGCGCCTGTTGGGGTGCGGCACATGGGTGTTGCCGATTACACGGCCGCGACTAGCGACACGAGCACGGTTGGGTCAAGACCGGTTCGTGTGACGACGTGCGTCGTCGTCACTCGAGAGGTCGGGAAAGAGCGTGACGAAATGCTGAGGAAGCAGTTTCTGGAAACAAGTCGAGGCCGAATCGCGGCGCTCCTGCAGCGCGGGGGGTTCACCGCCGAAGAGATCGCATCGCAGCTGGGACTCACGACGAACGCAATCCGCGCACAGCTCACGGCCATGGAGCGCGACGGTCTCGTCCGCCGGGTCGGCCAGAAGCGTGGTACGACGAGGCCATCGCACCTGTTCGAGCTGACTGGTGAGGGTGAGCAGCTGTTATCCGGAATGTATGTCCCGATGCTGACCCACCTTGTGCGGGTGTTCACCAAGACTCTGCGGAGTGATCAACTGCGGAAGATTATGCGCCAGGCAGGCAGGAGCCTGGCCGACGATTTCCCAAAAGCAAAACGGCCCGCAATGAGTCTCGAGGCACGTGCCAGCGCAGCCAACGATCTGCTGATTGCGCAGCTCGGAGCGGTCACGCACGTCGACCGGAAGGGCCGCGGCTTTGTTATTCGCGGGGCTGCCTGTCCGATTGCGGCGATTACTGGCTGGCATCCATCGGCCTGCCTCATGGTCGAAGGCTTCTTACAAGAAATCGTCGGCACTCCCGTTCGCGAATGCTGCGATCGCAACGAGCGCCCACGGTGCTGTTTCGAGATCACCCCGAGGTCGCAGAAGTCTCAGTAAGTAAGAATGTCGCCTATCCGACCTTTTTCTTTGCCGTCACGCCTGCGTCTTCGACCCGCGCTCTGCTGGCACTGCCACAGTCGCTTGCGACAACTGCGCGGTCGTTGGATCGCGAATCAGTGCGGGCACCAGAGTTACGTCACCGGAAAAGTGTCCCAGATTTCGTAAACCTGCCGGCGTCTTCACACACAAAACCGCGTGACCTCACATCGCCACGAAGGCACCACATTTGCCTGTGCAGCAACGTCTTTCTACAAAGCGAGGGGACCATGATTCATTTGCACGTTCGATGGAGTCTGAAATCTTTGCTGGTATTGGCGGCCTGCTCGTGTCTGATATTGCTGTTTCCGCACAGCGCATCGGCACAGCTCGCGACTAACCAGACAAATGGCTTTGGCAACGGGAGGCTGGTGACCTTCACGTACCTGCAGAATTTCGATTGCGTTGACCAGCCGAATCTGGATCTTGATTTCAATGGTACAAAGGCGGCGTCTGATCCCAATGAGATGCAGACGCCGATTTGTCAGCCGGTTACCGAGCCCACGGCCGATCCGACAGGCGGAGAGATCAAACACACGGCGCATCTGTATGTGCTGATTCCGATGTTTTCCGTCGACAACGACACCAATCCTGCGGACGCGATGCCGTGCCCGAATGGAGGACGGCCTGGCGAGCTCTGCGGCACCGCGCTTGGAAAGGCGCTCATCTCGTTGTTCGGGTTTGTACCCGAAGCGTGGAAAAGGACTGTGAATCCAGCGATCACGACGCGGTGTCCCGATCCAAACAACCCGGTGCCGGGTACGTGTACCATGCATGCCTCGTCGGTTGATCTTTCGCAGACGCTCTTCGCGTTGGGAAAAACAGGTGCGCCGACCGCTCCGACTTTCGTGCCGACGCCCAACCACAGCCACATCGTCGACAACTCGCGCGTCAACACTGGCCCAATCTGGTGGGAGGTCCGGCCGGTGCTGGTACTCGACCGGGTCGACTGGCCGGCCCGCGGATGGGAGCAGTGGCATTACATCAGCCACAGAGATGGATGCAGTCGAGGCGGCCGGCCGCGCGATTGAGGTCGGTTCGAACTTCTTTCTATTCTTCAGCTCGCAACTGAGTTCCAGGAGCGCCGCGTCGCATGACAAGGGACACGGGATCCACGCCGCTGCCGCACACGGACAGCCTCCGGATGCGGGGCGTTCACACGCTGCCGCTGTACACGAGCATGGGCCAGAGTAAAAACACAGCGAGCTGGGTGATCGAGACCTGTGATGCGAGCGACGACGAGCTAAGCGCGCTCGCAACCAGACGGCGATGGCCGTGCCGATGACGCACGCGGCCGCGGTGTTTGGATCGTCGGTCGGCGATGGTCTTGGCGTGGTCGCGCCGGTGGAGCATGGGCGGCTCGAAGCACGATGGTACACCTGGGCGTCGATCCCACATTCCGCCAGCCGTGCTGCTCGCTGGAGGCGACGTAGAAGGCGGAGCCGGCGCCGAGCCGCTCCGTGCGCGCCCCGGCCGAGACCTCGAGCGTGCCCTGCCGGATGAGCACTAATTCCTCGTGCACGTGGCTGTGTGGCGGGTGCGGCATCTGCCCTGGAGCCAGCTCCGTCACGTGCAGGTCGAGGCGATGCCCGGTATGCGTCAGCCCTGTGAGCACCTGACGAATCCGGGTGCTCCCGCTGGAGCGAACGGGCAGCCGCTCGTAGTCGAACAGCCCCGACAGGAGGAGCGTCTGCGCGCCGGCCGCGTAGCCAGCCGCCAACACGGGACAGAGAACGGCCGCCATCGCCAAGACAGCGCGTCGCGACGGGATCCTCAATGCGAGTCTCCTTATGGGTGACCAGCGAACGGAGGATATCGCTCGCGTCGAACGGCTGATCCTTTCGTTGAATCCCTGATCTCTCGCGGAACGATGCCATGGCGCACCGAACACGGATTGCTGGCGTAAATGCGGTCACCGGGGCGTGTCTCACTGCGATGCACCGACCTTCGAATTCAGCAAAGACCATACGGCCAGATCGCGCCGCAATCGAAGCGCTCATCAAGGAGGCTGGTCCTCAGCTCTGGATCGAGCACGACATCCAGGGCTACGGTCCATTGAAGAAGTCGCCGGCGTTCTACGAGTGACGCGAAGGCAGCTCGAACGGTTTGGTCGGTTCGCCGTGCAGGCCCGCCGACCACTTTGTGCGGTGTCCTGGGTTTCGAGCGCCCAGAGGATTGACCATGACTGATCGACGTCAGTTCCTCCGCAGTCTCGCCGGCATCGCCGGCGCCGTTCCGTTCACCCCACCGCTCGGAGCGGCCGGTCACTCCGGTCAGGACAACACGGCCGGCCGGACAGCGCGACCCGCTCGCGCCGACTTTCTCGTCGGCATCCAGATGGATCCGCACACGATGCTCGACGAAGGCGTCGAGTCGTGCCTGGACCTCTGCCGCGAGACGGCCGACATCGATACGCTCCTGACCTACAGCCATGCGTATGGCGGGGACCTGCGCAAGCCGATCGAGTGGCTCGCGACCGACCACGGCAAGCCTCCGATCGATCAGCGATCGCGCAAGCTGCCGCTCGTCTGGGTCAGACACCACGACCAGTACTTCAAGAACACGACGTTGCGACACCAGAAAGTCGACTCGAGTTTCGCGTACGGCGATCGCGATCTATTCGCCGAAATGGTCGCGCCGGCGCGGGCGCGGCGGATGAAGATCTACGCACGCATTCTCGAGTCGGGCTCACACGAGGTGCAGAACGTCGCCAGGGTCGCGACCGTCGACGTCCGCGGGAGACCGACGCAGACCGGCTGCTGGAACCATCCCGAGTACAAGGCGTTCTGGAACGCGACGGTGGAGGATCTGTTCCGCAGCTACGAGCTGGACGGGCTCCAGTGGGGCGCCGAGCGCGCCAGCCCCCTTGCCCGAGTCATCCAGAGCGGCGCCGACAGCGCCGCCTCGTGCTTCTGCGAGTTCTGCCGCGCGCGCGGCAAGGCGCACGGGATCGACCCCGAGCGCGCGCGTAAGGGCTTCGATGAGCTCCTGACCTACGTGCAGCGGCTCCGCGGCGGCGCGCCCAAGCCGCCCGACGGCGCCGCCGCCACGTTTCTCCGGATCCTCATCCGGTATCCGGAAGTGCTCGCGTGGGAGTATCAGTACCGGCTTTCGCGCGAAGAGATTATGAAGGGAATGTACGACACGGTAAAAACGATCAAACCGTCTGCGCAGGTCGGCTGGCACGTCGACCACTGGGCCACGAGCATGGATATCATCGCCCGCGCGGCGATGAGCTACGCCGAGATGGCACCGTGGTCCGATTATTTCAAGATCGTGGTCTATCACGCGGTGACCGCGCCCCGCATGCGAACGTGGGTCGGCAACGAGCAGAAGAGCGTGCTGAGCGATCTCACGCTCGAAGAGGCGCTGAATCTCCACTACGCGCAGTTCGGCTACGACAAGGGCCTCGACGCGATCGCGAATCAGCCGACGCCTCCGACCGCGTCGCCGGAGTACGTGTACCGGGAGACGAAACGCAGCGTCGCAAGCGCGGAAGGCAAGACGAGGATCTACCCAGGTATCGGCTTCAATCTCCCCGGGGGCGGGCCCGACGATCCGGAGGCGATCTACCAGTGTGTGATCAAGGCCTCCGAGGCTGGCGCCGGCGGGATCGCCGTATCGCGCGAGTATGAAGAGTTGACGGTGCCCAATTTGAAGGCTGTCGGCCGCGCCGTCCGGACACTGACGGGACGCGCAGCGTAGCGCCGCGTCGCGCCGGTGGCGGTTTTCGATCCGAGATCATGGACGTCACGGGGCTGCCGAGCAACGCAGTCTATCTCGCCCCTGCGGCGTCCCTTTACGTGATGTCCGGCTGGGAAGAAGAGACGATGAACGCTGCCATCGAATTGTTCGTTCGAGCGCGAGAATCTGCGCCGGCCGTATTCTCGTCGTTACGCAGACGCCGCCGAACCAGTCGCGATTACTGAAAACACTGCTATCGAACTGGACGCTCGACAAACGTTGAATTGGTGTTCAGCAACAGCATTGCTTATGATCCCAAGCACTGATCGAACAGCTCAAGGGACGGGTCGGCTGGAAATCGGGAGGAGGCCACATGAGCGTCAGGAGCCGCCGTGAGTTCTTCGGTCTCGCCGCTGTCACCCTGGCCAGCGCGAGTCTGTTCCCGAAACGAGCCATCGGGAGATCCGCCGCCGACACGCCGGCGTTGCTCGGAGGCATCCCGGTACACAAGGGGGGCTGGCCCAAGTGGCCGGAGTGGCGCCCGGCCTGGGAACCCTCCATCCTCCAGGTGCTCCGGAGCGGCCAGTGGTACCGCGGCTCGGGCGGCGAGCAGGTTCAGCGGTTCGAGGCAGCCTACGCGAAACTGCTCGGCGCCAAACGCTGCCTGGCTACCGCCAGCGGAACGACGGCGCTCATCGTTGGGATGCACGTGCTCGACGTGGACGCGGGCGACGAGGTCATCGTCTCGCCATTCACGTTCATCGCCAGCTACAACGCCATCCTGTTCCACAAAGCGCTGCCGGTTCTTGCCGACACCGATCCCGCCACCCTGACAATCGACCCGGCTTCGATCGAGAGTCGGATCACCGAACGGACCCGCGGCGTCATGCCGGTGCACATCTACGGGATGCCCTGCGACA
This sequence comes from Acidobacteriota bacterium, assembly GCA_046727175.1. Classification (GTDB taxonomy): domain Bacteria; phylum Acidobacteriota; class Vicinamibacteria; order Vicinamibacterales; family 2-12-FULL-66-21; genus JBKPCD01. The sequence continues at coordinate 19,461 of JBKPCD010000118.1, forward strand.
TGGACCCGATCATGGCTGTCGCCAGGAAGCACCGTCTTGCGGTCGTCGAGGACGCCTGTCAGGCGTGGCTCGCAGACTACAAGGGACGCATGTGCGGGACGATCGGCGACTTGGGTTGCTTCAGCTTCCAGAACTCCAAGCACCTGCCGTCGGGCGAAGGTGGCGCCATCACCGGCAACAGTGACGACCTCATCGATCGGGCCGGTTCGTTCCACGACTGCGGACGTGCGTACGGGGGCTTCAACGGGGCACGTCCCAATTTCACGCGCGGCGGCAACTTCCGGATGCAGCACTTTCAGGCGGCCATGCTCCTGGAGCAGTTCGACAAGCTGCGCGAGGAGACAGTGCACCGCCGCGAAAACGCCGCGCGGCTGTCCGCCTCCCTGAAGGAGATCCCCGGCGTCCTGCCGGCGCGCGTGCCCGATAACAGCCAGGCCGTCTGGCATCTCTACCCGTTCCGGTACGACGCCGAGCAGTTCCAGAGGCTGCCGCGCGAGAAATTCATCAGGGCGATGCGAGCCGAAGGCATCCCCTGTTCGACCGGGTACCAGGAGCAGTATTTCGACGGTCTCTTGGACGAAGCCATTGCGTCGCGCGGCTTCAAGCGGCTCTTCAGCGCCCAGCGACTCCAGGAGTACCGCGACAGCTTCCAGGAACTGAGCGGCAACCGCCAGGTGTGTGCCACGACCGTCGCGATCACCCAGAACCTGCTGCTCGCCGAACCGACGGACGTCGATCACATCGGGGCTGCGATTCGGAAGATCCAGGCCCATGGCGCGGAGTTGGCCAAGGCGTGATCGTTATGGTGGCGTGAAGTGCTATCGGTCACGTGCCTGTAATCGTGCCGCGGTCCACCTGCGCACTGGCCAGCCCGGTCGAAGTCAAGAGCAATACCACGGTGAGTGCCGAGATCCGACTTCGGAGATAGGGCATCACTTCTCCTCCATTCCGAATCCGACGTGATTCACGGCGCGTCGTCGACGACGCACGCCATCCTCAGCCAGAACCAGAGCTGGTGGCTCGACGGATCGCTGCGGGCGGCCGTCGACACGATCGGATCCGAATTGTTCACTATTGCTCACACACTGGAAGGACGCGGTGCGCTAACTGCCCTGAGGAAAGTGGCGCGCTCTGCAAGACTCGAACTTGCGACCGCCTGGTTCGTAGTCGTGATGCGGAAGATCCGTCGGCGGCGACGAAGAGCGATGACGATCCCACGCCTCAGTGATTTACGAGCTTGCCGGTGATCGTCGCCAACAACCATCGATCTGGGTCGATCAGCCTCTTCTGAATGAGTTGCGTCACAATCCACGTCACAGCTCGACAGCGCATTTTACGACCGCACACTGGCCGCGGTGGCGAAGTACCTCGCGCGTCGCTGTGGCCCTCCGTCCCAGTCGTGGCGTACCCACGGCCACCTTCCGCGGGTTGTTTGTGTTCGTCGTGCTGTCTCACGACCGACGGCAGTCCGTCGCTTTCAGTCTCGTCAGTCTGACCTGACCGTCACGTCCGTTGGGACCGAAAAAAGAGCGGCGGCGAGTCGCAGCGGCCGCGCGTGCAACACGTGCAAGGCGCACGGCAGCGCTGGCATGCACCGCAACGCCGGCATTTGCGAATGTGTAACTTTAGCGGTTTACGTCTTTCTCCATCCCAGGAAGCGGCAGATGGCCACCGGCTATGCGCTCGGCATTCACTGAACACGCACGCGAATTGACAATGGTGCGGCGAGTCTCACCGGAATGTCAGTCCCCGGCTCGAGCCGCACCTCCTTACCGCGCGTGGCTATGACGGCACCGGTACCGGCTGCACCGCCAATCGCGGCGCCCTTCGCGGCGCCGCTCTTGCCACCGACAACGGCGCCAATGACCGCTCCAGCTCCGGCGCCTAATCCTATCTTGGTTGCGTCTTCACCCTTCGTCGCTTCGGCTTCCTGCACGATGGGATCGGTGCGCAGCGACATCCGCTCGTCGTCATAACGTAAACTCGTAAAACGGAACGCCAGGCGCGCGCGTCCCTTCACACGCCCGGCACGCTCGGCCTCGGTCACGTGGCCCGCGAGTTCGGTTCCGGCCGGCAGCACTTCCTGTCCGTCGACTGTCACGGCGTTGCGCACCGTCGCACGGACGATGTCTTCCACTTCGCTGACGTCCGACGCGATTGTGGATTTCAACTCCAGCGGCAGCGTGGTGCCAACCGGCAGGGTGAACTCGCGGTAAACAGGCACCGTCGCAGTCCGTGCCGCGGGTGCTGCGGCAGCAGGTTCGACCCGAGCCGATCCATTTCGCGCGTGTGCCGCTGCGGATCGGGGCGACGCGGCACGCGCGGCCGTGGGCGTCGCCATCTTTGGCCGTTCCGGAGCCGGTTGTGGTTGTGACGCTGGTGTGGCGGCTTCAGCTCGAGGCTCGGCCGCCGAAAGCTCAGGACCATTGCTACTACCGCATGCCGTGGCCAACAGTGCGGTCGTTAGGATTCCGGAAATCAGCTTCAACACGCAGGTGCTCCTGTAGAGAACGGAACTGTGACTCGGACGACCGTTCTGGTGGTCCGCGATGCCTTGACCAGTTTCTGGAGAGTCGACCTGCGAGAAACGTGCCGCGATCAGCCGGTGATGCCCGGCTCGGATGCCACCGGACGGGACAAACGGATGTTTGTCCCGCATGGGAGCGGGAGTCGATTTCGCGCGGGTACCCGTGAAAGTGCGCCGACGTTCTGTTACCTTTGTCCCAGCGGAGTTCACCTGCCGGGATCCCCCTAGTGGGCAACGGCTGCGAGCAGCCGATCCTCTCGGGGGACGAGCTCGTGGTCTTTCTTGCGCGAACACCAGACTCGGAGGCACTGGTGCCTCGCTATGGCCCTTTCGGGATTCTTCGAGTCCGCGATGGTACCGTCGGTGCAGCGAACACGGAGGTTCAGCAACGTCGTCGTCTGGCCTCTTCATCTCTCGCTGATCTGAGGGCTGAGATAAAGAAACGACTGGAGTCACCGAAGGTGAAATAAGCGGCTGAGCGCCCGTAAGACTTTTCGCGCACAATACTCGCCGCCAGCCGCTGCATTCGTCATGCGCATCGGGACTATCGTTCGCGTCGGCGGCAGGGCCGCCATCCTCGCAGGAGTGTTGCGGGCGGCGGGCTCGTTTGCCTCCTGGGGTAGCGAGGTCGAACGTCAGTCGCTCTACTTCATCATCGACCTATTGCTTCTCCTTGGCGTGTTCACCGCGTATGCGCAGAATCACGAGGCCTTGGGGCGCTGGGGCGCGGCCGGTTTCTTGACGACCGTTGCCGGTATCCTCCTAGTGAGGTCAAGCCGCGCGGTTCCCGGCCTTGACCTGTATCCGGCCGGGGCTCTTTCGGTTGCCATCGGATGGGTGCTACTTAGTCTTGATTGGTGGAAAAAGGCGAACGGCGCGTCGTTCGTACCTCTCCTGTTCGTGCTCTCCCTCATGACCGGCCTCGCCGGTCAGATCGTACAGCGCTCAGCACCCCTGTTCGTCGCGTCGGGTGTGATCTTCAGCGCGGCGATGGTGGGGGTGGGCAGGCAGGTTCTCTTGGCCGCAAGCGCGGCACCTCGGAATGAGGGCAGCAGAGTCGACCCGAAGGCAGCCCGTTAAGGTCGGCAGCTTATGGCGCCGCCACGCCGTTCCGCCGTTTTGGCAATACGATGCGAGTTGCGGCGCCCCTCAGCTAAGACTAGGCCGCAGCGGGGTTGTTATGGCGAAAAGGCTACTCTCGTTCACCTTCATCTGCTTCTTCATCACCGTTGCTGCCCACCCGGCCATCGCGCATCCAGGCGCGGCGATTGTCGTCGACGCGAAAGGACAGGTGTATTTCGTCGACACCGGTCATGGCGTGTGGACGGTCGATGCCGCAGGAAAGCTCGTCGATCTCGGTGGCCCGGCGTTTCACTGGATGACGCTCGACTCCGACGGTCGTTTCGCAGGGCTTCG
>JBKPCD010000119.1:0-58048 GCA_046727175.1 Acidobacteriota bacterium
ACCAATCGGCGTCCGTACGGTCAGGAGCCGATGAAAGACGACTCGCAGCAGGAAGGGGAAGACCAGATATCGCGCCGGTCCGTCGATCCGAAACGGCACATGGCCGGTGTCTCGTCCCGACAGCCATATCTGACGACCGGCGCGCGCGAGTTCGAGCGCGATCTCGGCTCCGGAATTGCCGACGCCCACGATCAAAACGCCACCTTCTTTGAGCTGCGACGGATTGCGATACTCGACGGAATGGAACTGAACGATTCGGGGATCGAGGTCGCGGGCGAACGCAGGCACCCGCGGCTCCTGATAGGTGGCCATTGCAATCACGACATGTTCGGCTTCGAACCGCTGCTCGCCCGCTGACACAAGGTATCGCGATCCCTCTCTGGAAAGTTTCTCGACCTTCACGCCTGTTCGGACGGGCAGCCGGAACCGCTCCGCATACGCGGCGAGATAATCCCCTATCTCGTTTTTCGTGGGAAAGGTGTATGGCGAAGCGGGAAAGGGCATTCCCACGAGCCCGTCGAAACGCGCGGCCGTGAAAAGGCGCAGCGAATCCCACCGCTGGCGCCAGGAATCACCCACGCGCTGATGCGCGTCGAGGATCACGAACGGAGCACCGCGGCGAGCGAGGTGGTATCCGACTGACAGACCAGCCTGTCCTGCACCAATGACAACAGTCTGAATGCGTTCGGTTTGCGTGTTCATGTTCTAACCCCACGGCCCGAATCATAGACCCGGGGTGAGGGGCACCGCATCGGGCGAAGTACCCAGACGTGTCACGTCCTCCACGTGGTTATTTCTATGTATCCGCTGCAATGAGGTTGTGCTGGAACGCATAAGCCGTGGCCGCAGCTCTGCTGGAAAGGTCGAGCTTCGTGAAGATATTGCTGACGTGTCGAGCGACGGTCTTCTCGCTGATCGCGAGCTCGTCGGCAATCCCCCGGTTGGTCTTGCCCGTCGCGAGCAGCCGAAGGACCTCGATCTCGCGGGCAGTCAGGCCCGCGGCGCCGCTACGACTGCCATGACGAAGAAGGTCTCTGACACGTCCGAGATCCGGCCCGGCGCCCAATTGCTCGAACGCCGCACGTGCGGCATCGAGATCCATCGTCGCGCTGTCGTGATCGCCGATGTGCCGACACGCAATCGCCGTGAGCACGCGGACACGCGCCTCCTCGTAGGGCGCCTCGAGCTCGCGCCACAGCGCCGCGGCGGCGCGAAACGACGTGAGCGCCGCTCGCGCGTTGCCTTCCGCGACGAGGACGGCTCCTTCTGCGCGAGCGGCGTCTGCTCGAAGGAGCGGCGCATCGTAACTCCGGGCCACCGCGGACAGCTCGTTCGCTCCGGCGCGCGCGCTGGCGACGTCGCCGGCCGCGAGCATGATCTCGACGTGGGCAGGCAGCAGCCGCGAGCGGAGCCGCCGCTCGACAGTCTCGTCCATTGCGCTGCAGATTGCGGCTCTTGCGGCGTCGAGCTATCCTTGCGCGAGGCGCAGCAGCGCCAAACCGGGCTGCGGTTTACGTCCACACTGGCTCGCTTGCCGGTACGCATCCTCGGCTTTCGCGAACTCGCCGCGGAGGCGATACAGCTCTCCGCGCAGATAGAACGCGGAACCAGCGCCCGACTGCCCTGGAGGTTCCGAGAGCCATTCGCATGCGCGCTGCGCCTCGGTCAGTGCGTCGTGCCACGCACCGTGAAGCTGCATGATTTCTGCGCGCCGCACGAGACACGTTCCGCGGTAGGGAACGAGGTCGGGCTGCGATGCGCACCACACCGTAAGGGCGGACGTCCACTCCTGCGCGCGCCGCAGGTCGAACATCTCGGAGCAACCTTCGAGCACGCTGCAGTACACCGTGCCGACGAGGAGCGGAGAGACCTCGCCCGCAGTCACCGCGACCATGACTTCGTCGAGCAGCGCAACGCCTTCGGAGATTCTTCCAAGCCGGATCAACATGCGCCCGAGTCCCTGCCGCGCCATGGTCGTGAGATCGACATCGCGAAAGCGCTCGCCGATCGCGGTGGCCTCGGCGAAGATCGCACTGGCGCCGGCGACATCTCCCTCACCGACGGATTTCAACGCGGCCGGCAGCCTTAGATAGCCCTGTACGACGCTGTCGAGACCGGCCGCCTCGAGCAACCGTCGCGCCCGCGCCACCCAGCCGCTCGCCGCGGCGTGCTGACCCTTGCCCATGAATCCGAACGCGATCCAGAAGGCGCATTGAGCCGCACGCTCCATGTCTCCCCGGCTGAGCCATGCCTGATGCGCTCGCGACAGGATGTTGACGCTCTCCGCGTCCCTTCCGATCAGGTACGCAGCCCCCGCAAGGTGCTCGAGGTCCTCCGGCTCGAGTGATGATTCGGCGTCTGCTTTCGACAGCTGCTCGTACGCGTCCTTCCAGGCGTTGCGACCGAAGGATTCCCGGCCACGATCTCGCGCGTGCAGCGTGGGCATGGATGCCTCCATCATAAATGGAGGAACGGCCATCCACAGGAGAAGAGGAGAAGAGGGGTGGTTTTCTTCTCCCCTTCTCCTATCTCCTGTTCGTCGTCGAGCGGCTAGGGGATCCGTTCAGCCGCCCCGCTTGGAACTTGAACCAACGCTGCGTCACAATGATTTCGAGCGTGACAGATGCTCGAAGTCGTCATCACGGGTTCGTTCGAGAACTGGCAGGAGCACGCGCGCGAGCTGCTGCGGCGCCAGGTGCATCCGGACGATGTGCGGTGGGTGCACGGCGAGCCGTCGTCAAGCCCCCCGATGAACTTCCCGGCCATCGAGCCTTCAGCGGCTGATCCGCCGACGTTCGTCGTGCCGCGTCGGTTCGTCGAGCTCGCCCGTGCGGCCGCAGCTCACACGAGCAGCGATCGCTGGGCGACGATGTATCGCGTCCTCTGGCGATTGGTGCACGAGAATCGGCGTCTGCTCGACGTGCCTGAAGACCTCGACGTCCTCGCGCTGGCTGCGCTTCAGCCGTCCCAGCAGACGATTCGTGGCCCCACCCCATCGCGCACAAGCACGGCGGGGACCCTGGAGTTCGAGCTCGGCGCGCCACCCGGCGGCAGCGCTGCGAAGGCGGCATCACAAGCGGATGCGATCGCCGCGGCCCCTGATCTCGACGCGCTTCGAGCCGCGTCCGCCTCCTGCACGGCCTGCGAACTGTACAAGAACGCCACGCAGGTCGTCTTCGGCCGCGGTCCATCGACGGCGCAGATCATGCTCGTGGGTGAACAACCGGGCGATCAGGAAGATCTGCAAGGTGCGCCGTTCGTCGGTCCTGCTGGCGAAGTGCTGGATCGTGCGCTCGCCGAGATCGGCCTCGATCGGCGCAGCGTGTACATTTCGAACGTCGTCAAGCACTTCAAATGGGAGCCGCGCGGCAAACGGCGCATTCACCAGACGCCGCGTGCGAACGAGATTCAGGCCTGCCGCCCGTGGCTCGAGGCGGAGCTGCGCTTCGTGCAGCCGCGCGTCATCGTCTGCCTTGGATCGACCGCGGCGCAGGCGTTGATTGGCCCGCAGTTCCGAATCACGCGCAGCCGCGGCGAGCTCTATCGGTCGCAGTGGGCGCCGTGGATCATGGGGACCTATCACCCGTCAGCCGTGCTGCGCGCCGAAGATCCGGCGACCGCGGACCGCGTGTATCGCTGGATTGCAGACGATCTTCGAAATGCCGCGAGCGTCGAAAACGGCTCGGGGCTCGAGGCTCAGGGCTCTGGGCGCCGCCAAGAGCCTTGAGCCCCGAGCCGAACGCCTGACCCTAGAAGTTCAATTTCAACGAAAACTGCATCGACCGGTTATCGACGATCGTCGTCGTGATCTTCCCCGCGGTGGGCGAATCGAAATTCTGATTCGGGAACCCGAAGCCGGGATGATTGAACAGGTTGAACGCATCCCACCGGAACTCGACGTTCGTACGGCCCACGATGGTGAATTGCTTCGAAAGCGTTGTATCGAAGCTCAGATGACCGGGGCCGTAAAGAATGCCGCGGCCGGTGTTTCCGTAGGTATAGGCCGGCGGTGCGACGAAGTCAGCGGGGTTGTACCAGAGATCCACGCTCGGGTGATCGAGCCGTCCTGAACCGACCCGGTTTGGCCAGCTTGGCGCCCCGTTGTTCACGTTGTTCTGCATCGTGACGGTGAACGGACGCCCGGTAGTGGCCACCGCGATCCCGGCGAGCCGCCAGCCACCGACGATCCCTCCCATCAGACCGCCCTGGCTCAACCACGCCCGGCCCGGTCCCCAGGGGAGTTCCCAGACCCAGCTCGTCACGAGCCGGTGCCTCACGTCGAAACCTGATGGTCCATGACCAGCGGCAAGGTTCGTTACAGTCTGCGGGTTGCCGACCGCGCCTCCGCCGCTGGCCGCCGAGCCGCCGTAATCAAGCGACTTGCCATACGTATACGCGACGCGAAACTGCACGCCGTTCGCAAATCGTTGCTCGACGCGAAGGATGCCCGCGTGGTACGTGGAGCGGTTGCGCGGATCGCACTGAAGCATGTTGTTCAGATTCGAGAGGGGCTGCAGCAGCCGGCGTGATGCCTGCGACGTCGGACCTGGTTGCACCTCGTTCGGGTTGTAGCAGAACACGATGTGCTTGCCGGCGCTGCCGACGTACGACACGTCGGCCATCATCGACCTCGAGATCTCGCGCTCGATCCCCAGGTGCCATTGCTCCGCGTATGGCGTCTCGTTCTCGAACGAATGCCCGAGCACGCGCGGGTTCGCGACCTGGAGCTCCGCCGTGGTCCGAGGCTTGACCGGCACAATCGGCGGGAACGGATTGTCGATTGTCCGAACGATCGAGAAGTCGAGCGGGTTCGTTTCATGGTTGACGTTCTGCGAGATGGTGTACGGCACCTGCTGCCCGATCATGTTCGAGGCGGAGGGCTGCTCGGGATAGTACGTGATGCCGAAACCCGTCCGGAGGATCGTTCGTCCGTTGCCCATCACGTCATACGTCAGCCCAAGACGCGGCGCAACATCGTTGTACCGCGTTTTTTTGTTGACCGAGCGGCTCGCGCCGTCTTCACCGGCGTAGATCAAACGCAACCCAACCGGATCGAAATTGACGATCCGGTTGTCGACTTCCGTTTCAGCCTTGAAGATCTCGTATCGGAGTCCGGCGTTGATCGTGAGGCGGGGACTGACCTTGAAATCGTCCTGGATGAACGCCCCGTGTTCCTTCGTCCGCAACGTATATGGCTCGAGCAGGAAGCCTCGCGCTGCGCTGTTGAAGTAACCGAGCAACACCTCCGCCATGCCCGTGCCTCCTGTGTTCGTCACGGGATCGTTCACGAAGGTCGTGCCGAAGTTGATGCTCCCGCGGGTATCCGTGTTCGTGAACGGCGAAGGCCATCGATCGACGAGCCGGTAGCCGAACTTGAACTGGTGTTGGCCGCGCACCCATACGATCGCATCTTCCACCTGATAGTGGAACTGCTTCGGGTTGACCGGGAGGAACGCCGGCCCTCCCGAGATACCCGTGAAGTTCGTGATGTTGATGTTCGGCAGGCCGGTCGTGTTCTCGTTGACGTTGATGCCACCGATGCCGAGCGATTCAGCCGAACGATGACCGAAGTCGGACTGGAACGTGGATGGAAACGTACGCGCGTAGCCGACGCGCAACTCGTTGATCAAACTTGACCGCAAGACCTTCGAGTAATTGAACGCGGCACCGTGCGTCGTGAGCCGGGTGTTCTGTATGCCGGCGACGAACGGTCCGAGATCGAATCGCGCCGCTGCTTCGGGAGGCGTGGGCAGGCAGCACTGCGTTTGCCCCTGGGGCGCGTCCAGTTTGAACTTGCCCCAGTTGAACCGCACGAAGAACGAGTCGTTCTCGCCCATCTTGTGGTCGACGCGCCCCGAGAGCGCATGGTCGGTGACCTCGCGATTGGCGGTCGACGTGTAGTTGTTGAAATTACCCGGGCCGTTGGGCAGCGGATACAGGCTGGCGATGTTGCGGCCGACGGGATGAAAGCGATCCGCCGGGATGATGTTGTTCGGGAACTGATCGCGGACGATCTGTCCCGACGCGTTGATCCTCGTGGTCAGCGGATCGTAAATCGGGATCAGCTGCCCTGCGTCGTTGCGGAGGTTGCTGAAGTCGCCCGTCCGGACTGCGGCGGTTGGAACACTGTTGACGAACGGCATTCCGCGTGTCTCCTTGAGGCCGGCGTAATCGGCGAAAAAGAACGTACGACTGTGCCCGTCGTACAGCCCCGGAATCACCAGCGCACCGCCCGCGGCGCCGCCGAACTGGTGACGGCTGAACGGCGCCTTCGGATCGGGACCGGCGGCGGTTTTGCGGTGGAAGAAGTTCCGCGCGTCGAACGCCTGGTCCCGCCAGAATTCGAAGGCCGAGCCGTGCAGCGTGTTGTTCCCCGATTTCGTGGAGACGGACACGACGCCGGCGCCCCGACCGAACTCAGCAGAGAAGACGCCGGTGAGCACTTTGAACTCCCTCACCTGCTCGACTGAAGGTGCGACGATCACGGTGTTGAACGTGTACTCGTTGTTGTCGATCCCATCGATGAGCCACGCGTTCGCATTCGCTTGGTGGCCGAGCGCATTGAAATTCGATGCTCCCCGTGGATTGAAGGTGCTGGCCCCCGAGAGGTTCTCGCCGGACTGGCCGGGCGTCACGCCGGGCGCGGCGTAGACCAGCGTTGCGAAGTTTCGCGTGTTCAGCGGCAGGTTCTGAACGTAGCGGCTGTCGATGACGGTGCCGATCTCCGACGAGTCCGTGCGCAACAGCGGGGTGAACGCGGTGACTGTCGTTGTTTCCTCGACGCCACCGACATCCAGTTTCGCGTCGACGCGCGCGCGCTGGTTGACCTCGAGGATGATGCCTTCGCGCACCCACTTCTTGAAGCCCGGCGCGTTCACTTCGACGGCGTACGTGCCTGGAACGAGGAAGGGCGCCGTGTAGCTGCCGGTCTCGTCCGTTACGTACGTGTTCGAGGTCCCTTTGTTCGTCTCACGGACGGTGACGCTCGCGCCAGGAACGACGCCGTTCGGGTCGCTGACGGTGCCGACGATCGTGCCCGTGGTGACCTGGGCCGAGGTCGGCGTTGACGTGATGAGCGGCGCAAGGACTGCGAGCGCCACCACGAAGATCCTCAGCTTCGCCATTGAAGTCTCCTCCCTCCTGTTCGGGGACTTCGTCCCCGGACCCCTCGCACGGCTGCGCTGGAGCCTGTCACCGGCTGCCCACCAAAGTCAAGATTCCATGCGAGAATCCAGACCCCGGCTTCCCGGGATGATCAATGAGCATTGCGATGACCCGCTGGTCACTGATTACGCTGCTGGCCGCCGTACCGCTCGTGGCCGCGCCGACACCGACGATCACCATCGACACGCCGATGCCGCCCCCCGCGTGGGCGATTCTCGAGCGACGGCTGCTCGGCGAGAACGTCCCGGCCTGTCGCGAGTTCTATCGCAAGTACTACGACGAGCGCGGATACCTTCAGGCATTCCTTCGCTGGGGTGCGAACGACGGTCCCGACGATGCGTTCGAGAACTTCAATCGATGGCCGGAACTGCACGCGCTCGGCGCAGATGACGAGATCCTTCAGCTGTACCTCAAGGGCTGGGAAGGCATGCTGCGGCAGTACTCCGAGGCAAAGACCACCGACGTGCCCGCGGGTCGCGACGGCATGTACGTAAGGAGTTCTCCGCGCAATCCGACTGGATGCACCACGGCGAGGGACTGCAGCTGTTCAACCGAATGGGGCTGTCAGTTCCGTCGCTGCCGTCCTACCGCGAGCGCGCGCGGCGCTTCGCCGGCTTCTACATAGGCGAAGATCCAGACGCGCCAAACTACGACACCGAGAAGAAGCTGATTCGATCGATGATCAACGGCAGCCGCGGACCGTTGCTGCGCAAGGCCACGGCGCTCGACTGGGTCGGGGATCCGTTCGATACGACGGGTTTCGTCGCGCTGCACGGCGAGAGCACGTATGCGCAGTTCCTCCAGCACTATCAGGAGTACACCGATGTCGTCGGTGATCACTTCCTGAACCTCGTCGCAACGACGCTTCCGACCGATGCGTACCTCGCGACCGGTGAGGAAAAGTATCGCCGCTGGATCGTCGAGTACATGGAGGCGTGGCTCGCTCGCATGAAGGAGAACGGCGGCATCATCCCGAGCTTCGTTGATCTCGACGGCAGGATCGGCGGACGCGAGCATCGCTGGTGGGGCAACGCCTACGGCTGGGGCTTCAGCCCCGTCAACCCGGTGACGGGCCGCCGCGAGGATCGCAATCGGATCCCCCGTGCGCTCGTCGGATTCAGCAATGCGCTCCTCGTCACGGGAAACCAGAAGTACGTCGACGCGTGGCGCACGATGACCGACGCCGTTAATTCCCACGCACGTGAGAACGCCGGCCACAGGGAGTATCCAACGATGTTCGGCGCCGGCGGTTGGTACGGATGGCGGCGGGATCCGTGGAGTGTCGGCGCGCTCGAGGTGTGGTACTGGTCGATGCGCACCGACGATCGCGCGCCTGTGAGCGCGAATCCGTGGGTGGAGTTCCTCGAAGGCAGGAATGCAACCTATCCCGAAACGGCGCTTCAGAGCGAGCTCGAAACGATTCCGCGGAAGCTTGCGACGATTCGCGCGGACACGACGCCTCCCGAGAAGCGCCTTGCCGACAACATGCTCGATTTGAATCCGGCAGCGACCGACGCGCTCGTTCGCCTGATGTGGGGCGGGCTCGTGGCGAGCCGCGAAGGCGGGCTGATCAATGCGCGACTGCGCTACTTCGATCCCGCTCGTCGTCGCGCCGGCGTGCCCGAGGACGTCGCAGCACTCGTGTCGGAACTCGAAGATCGCCGCACGGTCTTGACGTTGGTCAACCTCAATCGCACCGAATCCCGCGCGGTCGTCGTGCAGGCAGGCGCGTACGCGGAGCATCGGTTCGACTCAGTCGAGATCGATGGCAACACCACGACGGTAAACGCGCGCGACTTCACGGCGAAACTCGGACCTGGAGCTGGCGCGAAGCTCACGCTCGTCGGCCGCCGCTACGTCAACAAGCCGACAGTAGCCTTTCCGTGGGATCGACACTGAGCACGCGCAAGGATTGCGTACTACGGGCATCGATCGAGCTGCGGATTCGGCAACCCTCGACGTGACACGGCGTCGATTTCCGAGAAAACTCGGGCGGCATTCGGCTCGCATTTGACGATGCTAGAATGCCATGCAGATACGCTGGATCATGCCCGCCCACCCACGCTTGGTCACTGCCGGGGAATTCGCGAAGATTCCGGACGACGATCATCGCTACGAGCTCGTCGAAGGACGGGTCATTCGAATGAGCCCGCCCGGCAGCAGGCATGCGGTGACCACCACGCGCGTGGCCATCCTTCTGGGCCAGTTCGTCGACTCGCACAGGCTTGGGGTGGTGATGAGCACTGGCGGGTTCTGGCTCGCGACCAATCCCGATACAGTCAGAGAACCAGATATCGCGTTCGTACGGCGCGATCGAGTCCCGCCAACCGGCGTGCCGGACGGTTTCTGGCCAGGCGAGCCCGATCTCGCAGTCGAAATTCGCTCGCCTGGCGATCGCGCCTCGGAGATCTGCGCCAAGGTCGACAACTATCTCACTCGTGGCGTTCGCCTCGTTTGGGTCGTTGATCCGAAGAAGAAGACCGTCACGGCTTACAAGCAAGACTGCCCGCCCGAGACGCTGGGTGTTGACGACGTTCTCGATGCACGCGAAGTCGTCCCTGGTTTCTCCTGTCCAGTCCGTCGGGTTTTCGAATAGGACGTGTCATCGTCGGAAAGACCGATGCCGCGATCCGGTCGCCAGCGGCGCTGCGGTGTCTAATACTCGACGACGATCGGACTCTGGCGTGCAATCTCAACAGATCTTCAGGCTTGCGATACTCGCCTGTCTGGTGCTGGCGGGTTACCCGGCCGTCGGCCAGATCGCTTCCTTTCCTAATCTCCCGCAGGGCGCTCCACCACGCGACCGGGTTCCTCCGCCACGCGTCGGCACCAGCGTGCTCAAAGGACGCGTCGTCGACGGCGTGACCGGCGCACCGATCGCGCGGGCACGCGTGAGGATTCAGGGCGCCGGCGGTAGCCCGCGCCCATCGGTCCTGACCGACGACAGCGGGCGGTTCGTGCTCGAGCGCCTCCCCGCCGGAGCGTATTCGTTGACGGCGGAGAAGTCGACATACATGGCCGCGCGATTTCCGGACCAGGGACGCACGCTGCGCTCGAATCTGCGGCCGCTGATCCTCGATGACGGCGCCGTCCTCGATAACGTCACGGTATCGATGTTCCACGGCGCCTCCATCTCCGGCCGCGTGGTGGACGCGCATGGCGATCCGGTCGAGTTCGCGTTCGTCCAGGTTTTGCGTCTCGTCCCGGGACGAACACCCGCGTCGCGCGCCGGATCGCAAACGAACGATCTCGGAGAGTTTCGGCTGCCTCGGCTCGAGGCCGGAAGTTACGTGCTTCTGGCAGCAGCCCGCCGAATGGGGATGGGCCCCGAAGAGCCATTCGTCGAAGGTCAGGCGACTCTTCAGCCGCTGCCGACCTACTACCCGAACGCGCTTTCGTTGGAGCAGGCGCAGCCGATTACAGTCGTGCGCGGCGAATCGGTCACCGGCGTCGAGCTGGCGCTGAACGAGGGCTACGCCGCGACGCTGTTCGGTACCGTGACGACGAGCGATGGACAGCCGGTGACGAACGCATTCGTACAGGCCCGGACGATTCTGAAAGGAGTACCAGGAGGTATGGTTGAAGGAGCCGGCGCCGGCCTTCGCCCCGACGGTACGTTCCGCATGCAGCTCGCGCCGGGGGATTACACGATCGAAGCGCGCGTCAATCAGTCAGTTCCTCCAGGTCAGTCGCAGCAGCCCGAGATCGAACGATTCGGCACTGCGCGCGTTTCGCTCGCGCCTTCGACGGTCGAGAACGTCGGAATCGTCGTCGGCCGCGGCGCGACCGCATCAGGTCGCATAGTCTTCGAGGGGACGACACCGCCGCCACCCATTCCCAAATCGCCCATTTACGTGCCTTTCGACAATCAGGACGGTCCGGGATGCCGCTCGGGTCAGCCGCAGATTGCCTCGGACTGGACGTTCAAGATCGAGGGGCTCACCGGCACGTGCAGTGGTCCGCAGATGACCACATTTGGTCGATGGACGCTGAAGGCCGTGATGCACGGCGGCGAGAATCTGCTCGAGAAGCAAGTCACCTTCGAGACCGGCCAAGTCCTTGGTGATGTGCAGCTGATTTTCACGGACAAGCGAACCGAGCTGACGTTCCAGGTCAGCGACGAACGGGGTGAGCTCACGCGTGAATACGTCGTCCTGGTGTTCTCGACCGACAAGGCGCGTTGGACCGAACGGCAGCGGTACGTGCGTACGTATGCCGCAGTGCCTTCGGATGTGCTGGCAAGTCGGATGGCGTCGAGCTCGACGAACGGCGGGTCACCGCCAGCGGCCGCGCTGGAACAGCGCCGCGAGCAAATAGTAGGTCTTCCGGCCGGCGAGTACTACGCGGTGGCGATCGATGACATTGAAATGGAATCCTCGCGGGATCCGCGTGTCCTCGAGCAGCTCGTGTCGAGCGCCACGCGCGTGACGGTCTCGGAAGATTCCTCCTCGACCGTCACGCTGCGCCGGTTCAAGCTCGCGGAGCTGCTGCCGCGGTAGCGACGGTTCCGGTCCGGCCGTTCTAACCGCGGCACTCCTCGCTGATGTGCTCCAGTTCGACTCTGGTGATTCCGTCCCCTGTGATCGTGATGTGAAAGGTCGTGTGGGCGTAGAAGTTGCCGGTCGCGCCGGCGCTGATGAGATTGAATGTTTCAGTGAAGGTGTCGTTGATCGCGGAGTCGTTCGGAGTGACGAAATTGAAGTGCTCACGCTGCCCGCCGACCGCCTAGTACTGAGTGCCGTCGTCTGCTTCGCCCCTCACGCTCGAGGGGACGAGGGTGAACGCATTGTGTGTCTTGCCCTGGTTGTCGACGGTAATCCGCTCGGTGATGTTGAGTTCGCCACTGACGACAAGGGGCTCGCCGGTGCAGGGATTCGTCGAGGAGAAATTGAATGGCTCGACCGACCGTAGGACGGTCGTCGTCGCCTGCGCGCGGGCGGCGGCCGGTTGCGCGAGCGCGATAGCGGCCAGTGCCAGCGTAATACCGATCCGACTCTGTCTCATGATCGACTCCTCCAGATGCGATGCTGTGAAAACGGCGCAGCGCCCGGACAGTCTCCTCGTCTCGTGAGGTAAAGACGGTAGGTCGGCCGCTGCGAGAATGTCAATCAGAAGTCGAGATTCTCGGTAATTCTCGTTCCGTCACGGCGAAACGCATCGACGACGAGCGCAGTCCGCCGCTTCGCTTCGATGAGATCGTGGTTGTTCAGCGTGATGTTGAGCAGGTCGATGTACCAGGGCAGCTTGACGTCCTGCGTGAGGTAGATTTCGACGATCTCGCGAGCAATGGGCAGCGTCGTGTTCTTGGAGACGTCGTGCACATCGCGATTGCTTGCCGCGCGCAGCTTCTCGTACTCTTCGGCGAGCAATCGCAGACACAAGTCGAGCGTGAACCGATCGCCGGTCTTTGCGGCGCCGCTATCCGCCTCGGTCAACGATGCCTTCTTGTGGACCCATTCCCACAGAATGCTCAGACGGATCTCGCCCGTCGCCATGTCTTCCATCAGATAGAGCACGTCCTCGTTGCCGAAGAAGTCGGCCGGCTTCAACGCGGCTGCCTGCAATCCCTGACCGAAGGCGTTGCCGTACTGCAACGCCACGCTCAGGAGATCGCGTGCCCCCCGAATGGTTCGCGCACCTGACTCCAGGAGCGTCAGCGCTTCGGCATCTGCGCGCGTGTACGTTAACGGCGGGAACTGGCGTCCGAGTTGATTCTCCTCTCCGACCTTTTCCCATACGGGCCGGACGATGTGAACCATCTTCCAGTGTGCGACCCATTTGCCGCTCGCACCTTCGCGCTGCTCGCGTTCGGCGCCGGCGACGGCGCGCTTCATTCCGCTCGCGACGCCCGCTTCGGATCCCACCGGGATGTTCGGCTCCATTCCTCCTTGCCAGAGCGCGTATTGCCCGAGCCGATCGGGCGTGTTGACGGCGCGCCGCACGCGGTCCTCGTAGTGCCGCATGTAACCGTAGGTCATTGTGACGACGTCGATATTCGGATTGATGAACCCCTGATCCCACGCCATCGCATCCGATACGCTGTTGATGTAGTCCCACCGACCCGTGTTGAAGCCGACGAAGCGGCGGCCGAGCACTGCGCGAATCTCCATCAACTGGAAACAGGCCTCGATCTGCTCGACGAGGACGTACACCTTGATGAGTCCGGCGTCGAGACCGATGTGTCGCTCGAGCGCAAGGAGGATGTCATTCCACAGCGCGGCTTCCTCTGCAGTTTGAATTTTCGGGAGGTACAGGACGAGCGAGGCACCGGCGCGCCGCAGCGGTTCGTGGTTGTTGACGATGTAGAGTGTCGCGTCGACGATCGAGGCGGAGAATCCCGCGCCATCCGCGTGACGGACGTGGCGGTCGTCGAGGTGGAGACCGCGGGCGCGAAAGATCTTCGTCGTGAAATCGAGCTGGGCCCGCCAGTCGTCGATGATCCGCCGTCCAAAGAAGCCACGCGCCCACTGATTCATTTCCTCCGCGACCTGCTCGGCGACTCTGAGGAAGATCGGATCGCGATGGATCGCGAGCTTCAGGTTTCGCTGATTGTCCAGCGACATCGTCGAAACCTGACCGAGCGCGTCTTCGCCGTCGAACATCCAGCCGTCGGCTCCGGAGAGCAGCGCGTACGCGATGTTCCGGATGCTTCTCTCCAGGGGCGCGCCAGGCTTTGCGGCGGGTCCGGTGCCCTGAATCCACTGACGGCGGAGATCGTGAGGGATTTCGCTGCCGACGAATGCACCGCCTCGAGCGTCCTGCCCACGGATGGCCGTCCGCGGGATGATGGCATCGGGGTCGAGGAACTCGAGGCGCTGCCGGTTGTGGGCCCTGGCAGCGCGCCGCTGAATGCGCGCGGTCATGATCGCTTTGCGGTCGGCGTCGAGGCCGGCGAGCGCGTCGAGGGCACTCAACGCGTCGGGTGTGATCACGTCAGCGTAGGCGCCTTCTAGGTTGCTTCGGATCTGCAGTAAGCGGTGTGTCATCGTCTTATCGGGCCGGGGACCGGGGGACCGGGCCGGGGAACCGGGGCGGGCACTCGCCGGCTCAGCACTATATTCGAACCTGAGAACCTGGTACCTTTCTCAGCGCTCGCGGGGCCCCACCCCCGCTCGCTGCGGCTCGACTCGCTGCCGCTCGCTCGCCGCGGCCGCTGGTGCTGAACCGGGACCTTCTACGTCAACTGGTTGCTGGCACTGGCATCACGCCTCTGCGCGGCGACCTCGTATAGCGGAGCGCGATCGCCAGCGCCGCGGCGATGAGCGCCATCACCGCGCTTCCATAGAACCCGACGGACCACGTGCCGAACCGCTCGTACAGCAGTGCGCCGCACCAGCCGCCGACAATCGAGGCGACGCCTTTCGCCGTGTACAGCACGCCGTAGTTCGAGGTCGCGTGCCGAGTGCCGAAATAGTCGCCGAGCGCTGACGGGAAGAGCGAATAGATCTGCCCCCACGTGAAGTAGACGAGCAGGAGCGTGAGTGTGAACCAGCCACCCGATACCTGCCCGGCGAGGAGCACCATCAGCAGAAAGCCCGCCTGCAGGAAGAACGAGACAATCATCGCGAGCTCCCGGCCGATCCAGTCCGACGCGTATCCCCAGAAGATCCGGCTCGCTGCGTTGGCTATCGGACTCAGCGACGTTGCGAGCGTCAGCACGCCCGCCGTGTAGCCCCACGATTCTGCGATCGGGCCCGCGTGTGCAGTGACCAGGAGACCGCCGATTGCCATCAGCACGAACATGATGTAGAGAACGTAGAACTGCGGCGTCTGCAGCATCTCGCCCGTCGTGAAGTTTCGCTGCCCAAGCTGGGAGCCGCTCGCAATGGAACCCGCTTCGCTCCCGGTCGCGGCGGGTGGGTGTCTCAACAACTGCGCAACAGCAACGATGACAAAACCCTGCAGGATGCCCGTGGAGACGAATGTCGATTGATACCCGTGACTTCGAATCAACCACGAGATGATCGGGATGAACAGCGCGGTGCCGCCGCCGAAGCCCGCGGCGATAATGCCGGCGGCCAGGCCGCGTCGCTCCTTGAACCACTTGAGCGCTGACCCGATCGAACCGCTGTAGACGAAAGCCGCACCGGTGCCCGCGACGCAATAGAGGCAGTAGAGCGCCGGCAGACTCCCGGCGTATCCAAGCCCCGCCCAGCCCAGGCCGCACAGGACACCCGCGGCGCTGATGAATCCCCGCGGGCCAAGGCGATCGATGAGCCATCCGTCGAGCGGCTGGATGAAGGTCTGAAACAGGATGAACAGCGTGAACGCGAACTGGATATCCGAAAGCTTCCAGCCCGTCGACGACTGCAGCGGCTTGACGAACAGCGTCCAGGAGTACTGCAGGTTCGCGATCATGATCATCGCGACGAGCGACGCGCAAAGCTGGAACCAGCGGTTGTTCGTCACAGCGCAGCTCTCGGCTCACGGCTGTTGGCTTTCGGCGCGTCTCGGCCAGAGCCCAGAGCCAAAAGCCTCGAGCCGGTCCTTCGTTCGTCCAACAACTTCACGCACGCATACACCGCGCGTGTCGCGGGCAATTGCAGACCAAGCCGCTCGCCCAGCTCCACGACGGCGCCGACGACCGCTTCGATCTCCATCGGGCGTCCGGCTTCGAGATCCTGCAGCATCGACGTCTTGTGCGCCCCGACTTTCTCCGCGCCCGCCATCCGCTGGTCGATCGAGATCGGCAGCTCGATCCCGAGCTTTGCGGCAACGGCTTCGGCCTCGGTCATGACATCTCGCACCAGCTTCGAGACGTCGGGATGGCGCACGAGCTCCTCGAGCGTTCCGCCGGTCAGAGCGCTGATCGGATTGAAAGCGACGTTCCCGAGCAGCTTCACCCAGATTTCGTGACGGAAGCGCGTGGTGATCGGACAGCGGAACCCCGCCGCGATCAGCGCTTCCGCAATCTTCCGGGTGCGGTCGGATCGCGTGCCGTCCGGTTCGCCGAAACTGATCCGATTACCTTCGGTGTGGTGAATCACGCCGGGCTCCGCGATGTCAGCGGAAAAGTACGCGAGCGATCCGACGATCCGACGCGGCTCGATGGCGGCAGCGATGACCCCGCCAGGATCGACGCGCTCGAGATGAAGACCCTCGAGCGCTCCTCCATGATTCTGGAAGTACCACCACGGGATGCCATTCTGTGTGCTGACGACCAACGTGTCGGGCCCGAAAAGCGGCGGGAGCGCCGGCGCCAGTCTGGTCAGGCCGTGTGCTTTCACGCCAAGGAACACGACGTCGGCCATGCCGACCTTCGCGAGATCGACGGCGACGCGCGGCGTGACCTCGAAATCGCCATCGGGGCTGATTACCCGCAGACCGTGCTCCTGCATCGCGCGCAGGTGTGGACCACGCGCGAACAGGACGACGTCCGCCCCGACCCGGGCGAGCCGCGCGCCGATGTAGCCGCCGATGGCGCCGGCGCCGGCGATGACGATTCTCACGATGGCTTCTGCGAATACGCTTGGGCGACGACGCGCCGCTGGATCTTGCCGGTGGCGGTTCGTGGAATCGCGTCGGTGATGT
Source organism: Acidobacteriota bacterium (assembly GCA_046727175.1). Lineage (GTDB taxonomy): Bacteria > Acidobacteriota > Vicinamibacteria > Vicinamibacterales > 2-12-FULL-66-21 > JBKPCD01. The sequence goes on from JBKPCD010000119.1 coordinate 16,696, forward strand.
GGATCTGCTTTGGACGTTTGAAGTCGGCCAGCCGCTCTTTGCAGTAGGCGAGCAGCTCTGACTCGGTCGGCTGCCTGGATTCCCCCGACGGACGCAAGACGACTGCTGCTTCGACTTCTTCACCCCAGGTCGGGTGAGCGACTCCGAAACACACGGCCTCGGCGACCGCGGGATGCGCCAGGAGCACTTCGTCGATCTCGCGCGGGGAAATCTTCTCCCCGCCGCGATTGATCAGCTCCTTCAGCCGTCCGACAAGTGTCAGGTATCCCTTTTCATTCAGGAAGCCCTGGTCGCCGGTCCTGAACCAGCCGTCGACGAACGAGGTCGCATTCGCTTCGGGATTGTTCTCGTACCCGCGAATCACGTTGGGTCCTTGAATCACGACCTCGCCGCGCTCGCCAGCGGGCAGGTGTCGGCCCTTGTCGTCCATGATGCTGATGCGCACATCCGTTCCGCGGCCAACCGACCCCGGCAGGCGTTCGCCAGGGGGCAGCGGGTTCGACGCCATCTGATGGGCCGCTTCGGTCATGCCATACGCCTCCAGCACGGGCGCACCAAACGCGGATTCCAGATCGTGCATGACCTGTGGCGGCAGCGACGCGCTGCAGGACCGGATGAAGCGCAGCTTCCCGGCGCCAGCCGGCCTGGCCGATCCTGGCTCGACGCGCGCGAGCAGGAGTTGATGCAGCGTCGGCACGGCCGAGTACCACGTCACGCCGTAATCCCGTGCGACTCGCCAGAACGACAGCGGATTGAACTTGCCCGGAACGACAACGGTGCCGCCGGTCGCGAGCGTCGCGAGGGTCGATGCCACGAGCCCGTGCACGTGGAACAACGGCATCACGCACATCGACACATCGTCGGCCGTGAGCGTGTAGCTGCGCCCGACGTTCTGTGCCGAGATGGAGAGGTTCGCGTGCGTGAGCGGCACGCGCTTGGGACGCCCGGTGCTCCCGCTCGTATGCAGGATCAACGCGACATCGTCGACCGTCGGAGGTGCGACGGGTCGGGTCCGAGTGGCGCCGGCAATGCGGATATTGCCCGCTGAATCCATGTCGACGGTGAGAATCGGGATGCGATCATCCGTCGCGCGCCGCGCCGCTTCGGCGCCCTCGGCGGGCAGCAGTAGCACTCGTGCGTTCGTGTCCTCGAGGTAGAAGCGGAACTCGTCTTCCTTGTACCCAGGATTCAACGGAGCAGCAGTACCGGTCGTCGATGCGGCGAGGAACGAGACAATCGTCGGCAGGCCGTTCGGGAGTGCGATGCCGACGCGGTCGCCTGGAGCGATCCCTGACGCGGCGAGCGCGCCCGACAGGGTTTCGACCTGACGCCGCAACGCTCCGTACGTTACGCGGATGTTCTGCTCGGGGATGATGACCGCCGTTCGATCGTCGGGAACTGCTGACATCAAACCGAGGAGGGTCGTTGGCTGAGTGGTCATGAGTGACTCTCTGGCGCGATGTTGCGAGGTCGTGCGAGTTTCCCGCTACAATTTGATACTCACATGACGCGAATCGTCAACGGCCCGAGACGCCGAGCTGGTGCAACCCATGTTCGTCCCTGACGTGGAAAACGATCCGAAGCCAGGCCCGTATCGCGATCTGATCGAACGCATGCGGCAGGACGGGCTCGAGTACCCACAGATCTGGCATTTGTTCGCGTACTTGCCGTCGGCGACCGATCACCTGGCGCGTTTCACTCAGGAGGTGCTGCGCGGGCCGTCTCCGCTCAGTCCGGGAATGCGGGAGCTCATCGCCGCGTACACGTCGCACCGCAACGACTGCCCGTTTTGAATCAAGTCTCACGCCGCAGTTGCGGCGGAGCTCGTGGGAGACAAGGCGCTGGTCGAGGGCGTGCTGGCCGATCTCGAGTCGTCTGCGCTCGACGAACGTCACAAGGCGCTGTTCCGGTTCGTCGACAAGGTCAACCACGACTCGCCGAGAATTGGTCCCGCCGATCTCGACACCGTGCGCGCCGCCGGGTGGACCGACGAAGCGCTGTACTTCGCCATCACGATCTGCGCGCTGTTCAATTTCTACAATCGCTGGATTGATGCGACGGGCGTCCATGCCATGTCGGACGAGGCCCATCGGCTCGGCGGGAAACGCATGGCAACGCAGGGTTATGCGCGCAGCTAGATGCTGGGCGTGCGGATTCACGCATTTGCCCTGAGCTTGTCTCTGTTCTGCCACACACTCACGACCCCACCACCGTATCCTTGGATCTGCCGCGCCTGGAATCAAGGGAAGATTGCATGACGACACGCAACCTGCACGACGATCACGACGACTTCGGGGGCCTGCAGCGCGACTTGCGCGCGACCGGTGCTGCGATCCATCGCCGAAATCTGCTGAGCCTGGCCGCACGAGTCGGTGTCGGCGTCAGCGCGCTCCAGCTGCTTGGCTGCGGCGGGTCGAGTCCGACGACTCCAAGCGATACGACGAGCGGGACGACAACGGGAACCGGCTCGTGCACGTCGAGGATTCCCGAGGAGACTCAGGGACCGTTTCCGGGCGACGGATCGAACGGGCCGAACGTGCTTGGTCTGGCGGGCGTCGTGCGCAGCGACATCCGTTCGAGCTTCGCGGGACTGTCCGGCACCGCCGACGGCGTGCCGCTGACGATCGCCCTCACGATCGTTTCCTCGTCGACGTGTGCACCGCTCGCCGGCCGTGCGGTGTACATCTGGGCACTGCGATCGACTTGGACGCTACTCGCTCTATTCCTCAGGCGTGACGAATCAGAACTACTTGCGTGGCACACAGGAAGCTGACTCGGGCGGGCGGGTCACGTTCACGTCGGTTTTTCCGGGCTGTTACGCGGGACGGTGGCCGCACATTCACTTCGAGGTGTACCCGAGCCTCTCCGGAGCGACCAGCGTGTCGAACAAAGTCGCTACCTCGCAAATCGCTCTGCCAAAGGCGGCGTGCGATTCGGTGTACGCCACACCGGGATATGACGGCAGCGCCAGAAATCTCAGCCAGGTATCTCTCGCAACCGACGGCATCTTCAGCGACGGATACGCGCTCGAGCTCGCGACGATCAACGGGAGCCTAGACGGCGGACTCACAGCCACTCTGACCGTTGCTATCTGATTCGACTGTCACACCGCACCGATGCACGGCCCACGGCCTTCTCACCAAGATCACCAAGGCCGCAAAGACCACCAAGAAGACCACCAAGAACGCCATCGCGTGAGAGTGAACATCGTTCGTGCTGGAACATGGTCTACCCGCGGTATCCAAGAATCATTCGCGGCAGCAGGAGCGTGAAGAACGGAAAGATCGCGATCACGGCCAGTCCGATGAGCAGCGCGACGAGGTACGGCACGTACGCCCGGCTCACGTGATCGATCTCCACACGCGCGACGCCAGCCGCGATTGACAGGCCGACGCCCACCGGCGGCAGGAAGAACGCGATCCCCATCGCCGCGACAATCACGATGCCGTAGTGAACGGGATCGACACCGATCGATCGGCTGATCGGAAAGAGGATGGGCCCGAAGATCAGCAGCGCCGGCAAGCCCTCGAGCAGCGCACCGATGATGACGAAGATCGCAATCGTGAGCGCGAAGAACGTGACGCGACCGGCGCCGGCGATCCATTCGCCGAGCGTCTGCGGCACCCACTCGCGAACGAGAATCCACGCGAACGCCGCAGCGGCCGCCAGGACCCACAGCGTCGTTGCCGTGACGATTCCGCTCCGGGCGAGCTGATGAGCGACTTCGGTTCGTCGAATGCCATTCAGCCAGACTCCAGCCGCCAGCGCGTAGACGACGGCGAGCAGCGCGGCTTCGGTGACCGTGGTCGCGCCCGAGAAAATCCCGCCGAAGAGGAGTACAGGAAGACCCAGCGGGACGATCGCCCGACGCGCGGCCCGCGCCAGGTGTGCTCTCGACGGTGGCGGTGAGACGGGCCACGCTTCGCGGCGCGCGCGCACCGCGATCAGCATGAGCAGGACCCCCGCCAGGATGAACGCGGGAACGAAGCCCGCGAGAAACAGCGTGACGATCGAGAGGTTCACGAGGGATCCCAATACGACCATCGTCAGGCACGGTGGGACGAGGATACCCATCGCGGACGCGGCAGCCACGACGCTGACGGCTTCGGGTCCGGAATAACCGCCCCGCCTCATCGAGGGCACGAGCAGCGAGCTGATCGCCGATACGTCCGCGGCAGTCGAGCCCGAGATGCCGGAGAAGAGCACTTCGGCGACGACGGCGACCATCGCGAGTCCGCCGCGAACGCGCCCGACGATTGCCATCGCGAGATCCACGATGCGTTCGGAGATGCCTCCCGTTTCCATCAACGCGCCGCCGAGGATGAAGAGCGGAATCGCGAGCAGGACGAACGAATCGACGCCGCCAAGGATCTTGATCGGCAGGATGATCACGCTGACGCCGCCGATGCCGAGGAGATAGGTGAGAGATGTCAGCGCAAGCGTGAACGCGAGCGGCAGCCCCAACGCTGCGGTCGTGAGAAATCCGCTGACGAGAACGAGGAGCGGAGCCGCGTCCGCCACGAGGGGCACGAGGACGGACGCCATGGACAGCGCCGCCGCGCCGAGCGCCCATGCGAGCGAGGAACGATCGCGCCACGCCGCGAGCCCTTCATTGAGAAATTGTTGAACGATTACCGCCGACATGAGCAGCAGCGCCACGGGAAGCACGACGGAGATGGCCGCGGCCGGACAGTCCGCTGGCGGGGAGCCGCTCGCCGGCGCTCGCGAGCGTCAGCCGCCAGGCAGGACCGAGAAGCATCAGGAAGAATCCGAGCAGCACGACGCGCATCCCGCGATCGACAGCCCGCCGCCGCGGCTCCGACAACAGACATACGAGGACGGTCACGCGCGGATGCTGCCCATGGCGCAGCGCGCAGACGCCTCCGATGCACATCAGCCAGACGAGCAGCAGGCGTGCAATCTCTTCCGTCCACGGGATTGGCTGTCGCAGGACGTGACGGCCGACGACCTGCAGTCCGACAACTGCTGCCTGTGCGACAACGACGCTCGCGACGGACCAGTGAAGCACACGGTCCGCAGCCGTCGGCGCTGAGGCGTCGGGAGCCGGAGCGCTCACGCGCGGATCGCCTCGATCCAGGAGGTGACGCCGAGAGCACGCGCTTCACGGTCCCAGAGCCGCTCGGCGAGGGGGAGAAGGGGCGTCGCATCGACGTCACGGATCGTCATGCCGAGCGCGACGAGCTGCGCTCGTGCGGCGCTGTCCTCACGTGGTCCCATGGCACGCTGGCGCTCGGATGCTTCGATCGCAGCACGCTCGAGCGTCGGTCGGAGGCTTGGTGCGATTCGATTGAGCGTCGCCGCTGACGCGTAGAGGCCGATCACACCCGCAATGTGGCTGGTGAGTGCCATGTAGCGCGCGACTTCATAGAACCGCTGCTGAAGTGTCGTGCTCGCGTCGTGCTCGTATCCGTCAATGACGCCGGTTTGCAGCGACGTATAGACCTCCCCGAACGCCATCGGCGTCGGGCTCGCGCCCATCAACTCGATCGCCTTGACGTAGATCGGCGATTGAATCGTGCGGATCTTCAGACCCGCGAGCTGACTCGGCTCGCTCACATCACGCGCTCGAGTGATCACCTGCCGGAATCCGAAGGAGTCTCCCCACGCCAGCGGGCGCATGCGAACGGTCGAGTCGAGGTAGTCTGCGGCCTGCCGCCCGATCCCGCCGTCGAGAACGCGGTGGACGTGAGCCCAGTCGCGCCACAGGAACGGGAAGTCGAAGACCTGGATCTTCGGCGCAACGCTGCCCCAGATCGCCGTGCCCGACACCATGAAGTCGACGAGGCCCTCCTGGAGCTGCTGAACGACCTCGCGTTCCTGCCCGAGCGTGCCGCTCGGGAACACGCGGATCCTGACGGCGCCGTTCGTTTCGCGGTCCACGATCTCGCGGAAGCTGTCCGCGAACACGTGGAGTGCCGTCGGGCCGGCAGTCATCGAATGCGACAGACGCAGAATAGTCTGTCGGCGGTCGGCGCGCGACCGGCATCCGACGACCAGCGCCGCGGCAGCAGCGCCGGCACGGCTCAGGAATTCACGCCGACAGCGTGTGCGCGACATGGCTTCGGTCCGTCGGTGTCTACGTGCTCCGGTTGTTCGCACGGCTGCATCGAGGCTCCGGTAGTATGTCTGTCCGTGAGACTCGCGTTTCTCGTCCTGTTTTTCGTGAGCGGCTTCGCCGCGCTGGTCTACCAGGTCGTCTGGCAGCGCATGCTGACGTTCTTCGGCGGCGCCGATGTCTACTCTGTCACGATCATCGTTTCGGCCTTCATGGGAGGACTCGGCGTCGGCAACCTCGCCGGGGGCCATCTTGCCGATCGACTCGATGCTCGGACGCGACTGGTTGCGTTCGCGCTGTGCGAGATCGCCGTAGCGGTGTTTGCGATCTTCAGCGCCAACATCTACTACGACATACTGTATGTCAGACTCGGCGACTGGGTCCCGGGTCGCGCCACGACAGCGGCGATCATCTTCGGCGTCACGCTCTGGCCGACGTTCTTCATGGGAACGTCGCTCCCGCTCCTCGCCCGGGCGCTGACGCAGGACGCACGCTGGCCGGCCCGGTGGGTTCCCCTCTTGTATGGCTCGAACACGCTCGGCGCCGCATGTGGCTCGCTGTGCACCGCAGCGATCCTGTTTCGAACGTTTGATTTCGTGTCGAGCGTCAGGTTGGCCGCAGGGCTCACCCTCATCGCCGCCGTAGGGGCACTCGTGGGCGCACGACTGATCCGCCGCGAGGGATACGTCCGCGACGGTCGTGCACATTCGACTGGTACGTCGCGCGCGTCTCCCGCAGCACCCGCCGCCACGATGGCCAGACCACCCAGCGGTTTCGGGCTCCGCACGTGGGTCGCAATCTACGCGCTCTCCGGCTTCGTGGCGCTGTCGCTCGAGATCGTATGGTTCAGACTTCTCGGCGTGATTCTCAAATCGAATTCGTTCACGTTTGGTCACTTGCTTGCCGTCTATCTTCTGGGAGTGGGCCTTGGCTCGCTCCTGGCCAACCATCGCCGACTGAGCTCCTGGTCGCCGGTACCTGCGTTTTTCATCCTCCAGTCCGCGATCCCGATCGTCGCCGCCGTGTCGCTCGCGCTGTTGGTCCTCGGTGTCGGTCGAATCGCGTGGGCCGATCCGCTGTGGCGCTATCTCGGCCAATACGAGACTCTGTCAAACGAGGCCGTCTTTGGTGCCGCGAGCGGAGCAGGTGCAGAGGCCACGCGCCGCGGGTTGTTCCTCGTGCTGTACGTCGCGGTGCCAGTCGCGTTGCTGGGACTCCCAACGCTGATGATGGGCTTGAGCTTCGGTCAACTGCAGCGAGCGGTGCAAACGGATCTCGAGGCACTTGGCCGGCGTGTCGGATGGCTTCAGACCGCGAACATCGTCGGCTCGATGGCAGGGGCCATGGTGACCGGCCTCGCGCTCCTCGATTGGTTCGGGACGGCGGGGACGCTTCGGTTGTTGGTCTGCTGCTCGGCGGCGTTCGTTGTCTTGTTTCGAGGCCCGCAGCGCGCGCAGCTCGCGCGCCCGACGACTCTCGTCCTAATCCTGGGCATCCTGTTCCTGGCGTACGCGATGCCTTCGTCGACGACGCTCTGGGCAAGGCTTCACGGAGCCGCTCGCGAGGAAGTGATTCAGGCGGAGGATGCGTCGGGCTTGTCAGTGCTCAAAACGAAGGTTGGGAGTAACAGGACCGTCGTCCACGCGAACGGGCTTGGACAGAGTACGTTGCCATACGGCGGAATCCATACCGTGCTCGGCTCGCTTCCCGCCATGGTCCATCCCACTCCGGAATCGGTCGCCGTGATTGGCCTTGGATCGGGCGACACGCTGTTCGCTATCGGTGGTCGAGCCGAAACGCGCCGCATCGACAGTATCGAGATCGTTGCGCCCGAACTCGATACGCTGCGCCGTCTCGATGGGCAGCTCGTCTACCCCGGGCTGCGAATGCTGCTGCGAGACGCGCGCGTACACCACTGGTTTACTGACGGACGGGCGTTTGTCAGGAATGGACAAGACCGATACGACATCATCGAGGCTGACGCACTCCGCCCGACGAGTGCCTACGCGGGCAATCTGTTTTCGGTTGAGTACTTCACCCTGCTGGCCGATCACTTGAAGCCGGGTGGATTTGCGGTGACCTGGACGCCGACCGACCGCGTCGTTGACAGTTTCCTGAAGGTGTTCCCCCACGTCCTCGTGTTCACGGATCTCGCGATCGGCAGCATGACGCCCGTGACGTTCGACCGCACGGCGATCGAGTCCCGCATGCAGCAGTCGTTTACACGCGACTATTACCTCCATGGAGGCATCGATCTGGCCACTCTCCTTGCCCCCTATGTGAGTCACGAGCCGATGACGTACGGGCCGGAATTCGACCGGACGAGGCTGGTTGATGTCAATCGCGATCTCTTCCCGAAAGACGAGTTCGCGATCGGGTATCTCGGGCGCGTCACAGGAAACGGTTCAGAAACGCGATGATCTCCTGGCGTCCCTCAGCCGTTTCCATGTGCCCGACGTCGTATCGCAGCAGCTTCCATCGTTCGGGATGTTTCTGCTCCGTGTAAACGCGTGTGAGCTCGCGGTCGATGACGTCGAGTCCCTCGACCGGCGTCAGTTTGTCCTTCAAGCCGGCGAGACCGAGATGCGCGCGCGGCGCGATGAGCGCATTGATTTGTGATGTCGTGAAATGCTTGAGCAGTCCGGGCACGTAATAGTAGACGCCGTGGCCCGAGAGGCCCTTCTGCGACAGCAGCGTGTGAAAGTCCGTGAGGCAGCAGATGTCGACCGTGACCTTCACGCGCTCGTCGAGTGCGGCGACCCACCAGGCCATCGTACTCCCCATCGAGATCCCCAACGTCGCCACGCGAGCGCGATCGACGTCCGCGCGATCGACCAGCCAGTCGAGCCCGCGAAGGCTGTCGTACACCATCATCCCCCAGAGCACTTGGCCCTGCCACAGCATCGCCTTGAACGTGTCGAGCTCGGTCGTGTGGCTGCGCTCACCGAAGACCCAGTGATCGATGCAGAGCGCGACGTACCCGAGGTCTGTGAGCGCCTTCGCGTAGGGAACCGGCTGAAGATACTCGCGTCCGTCGACGAATTCCTGTTTTCCGATCTTGTACCCGCCGCCATGTGAATGATTGAAGAGCACGGCGGGGGCGGGGCTCTTCGGCGACTCAGGACGCGCGACGTACGCCGGCACCATTTCGATGCCGTTCAGATCGAGATCCCACGTTTCGAGGACGTAGCTGTCGCGGTGCACTTCCTGACGCTTGGCGCCTTTGATCGGGCGATGACGATCCGGGAGATCCCCCAGCAGCGCGTACAGCGCGCGTCGTCGATCGTCAGGTCGTTGCACAGCGGGCTGAATCATCGGCCGGCTTTCCGCGTTCGTCAGCGAAGAAAGAGAAGCCAGTCCCGCGAGGGTCAGCACGTCGCGTCGACCGAGCCGGGGCCCCCGCGGCGCGTCTTGTGCGCCGTGGGGTGGAAGCCGGGGCCCCCGCGGCGCGTCTTGTGCGCCGTGGGGTGGAATCGTGCGGATCGCCATGTCGGTGCTCCTGAAACACGAACAGCATTCTGGTTACGACCGACTTGCGTCGTTGGAGGCGCGTCAAGCCAGGTACTTCACGAAAACCACCTCGTTTCGCTGCTCGTTGTAGATCAGCTCGTCGACGCTTGCGCGCACTGTCAGCAGGCCGAACCCGCCGGGGCGGATCCCTTTCGCTTCACGGACCTGCATGTGTGCGATTGGGTCATCGGGCGGCTGGCCGATGGCGGCGTGCGGAAGATCCTCGATGTTGAAGCCGGTTCCCGGGTCGGCGATGCGGTACAACAACATCCGCTGCGCGCGCAGACACGCAATCCGTACTGTTCGCGTCGGATCCAGCTTGCCGCCCCATTCGACCGCATTCAGCAGGAGCTCTCGAAACGCGTAGGCGATCGACTCGCGCACCTCCGGCGCAAGATTGGCATCCAGGTGGGCCATGACACCTTCGATTCGCCCGGCCGCTTCCCGCGTGCAGGGAACGACGAGCTCGACCCATTCGGGTCTCGCCGAAATGACTTCGATTGGCGGCGTGTCGGGTGCCTCCAGCGTGTCGCGGACCGCTTGAAGCAGCACTGGTGATTCCACCGGCTTGTGTACGTACTTGAACGCCTGCTCGCGAACCGCCTTCAACAGCGTCTCCGGCGCATCGTCTGATGTCATCACGACGACTCGAGGTCGCGTTTTGACGTCGCGCAGCTTCGCGAGCAGATCGAGCCCGTTCATCCGGGGCATCCAGACGTCGAGCAGGAGCAGGTCGAAGCGTCGGGTGCGAAGCGCGTTGAGCGCCTCGACGCCGTCCTTCGCGACGGACGTCGAGAATCCGGCATTCTTCAGCACGCCTTGCAGGACGTGACGGGTGGCCTTGTCGTCGTCGACAACGAGGATTTTGGTCATGATGATTTTCGCTTTCGTTGAGGCGAACGGCGTCCGCGACGAGAGGTTGGCGCGCCGCGAGCGGAGCGCAGCGTCAGACCGGCGGCGCTGAATGCCTGTTCCAGCCGCGCGATCTGATCGCGCAGCCTCGCGTAGGCGACCGCGGCATCGTCGAAGCTACTCGATTTTGCCGCACTCTCGAGGTCGGCGGCGGCCTGGCGGCCCGCGGGTGCACCGACGGTTGCGATCCCTCCTTTCAAGCTGTGAGCGGCGAGCCGCAGCGCCTCGCTGTCGCGGCGTTTCAGCGCCCGCTCGATGCGTCGGAGCGAGGCGGGGTAGTCAGCGCGAAAGAGGGTGACGACCTGTTTGAGCAGGCGGGCATCGCCTCCCGAATACGCGAGCGCCGCCCGTTCATCGAAGATCGTCTCGTCGGCCGTCGTCGGAGACGATTCCGCCGATCGGGACGGTTCGGCTCCTCCGAATCGTTCGACTGTCGCGATCAGCTCGTCTACGTCGATGGGTTTCGCGAGGTAGCCGTCCATGCCGGCGCTGAGGCACCGTTCGCGATCCCCTTGCATGGCGTGGGCGGTCAGCGCGACGATCGGCAGTCGTGACATGCCCGGGCTCTCGTTCTCGCGGATCGCCTGCGCCGCCTCCAACCCGCCCATCACCGGCATCTGAAGGTCCATCAGCACGACATCGAACGATCGGCCCTTCGCCGACTGCACCGCGGTGAGCGCCTTCAGGCCGTTGTCGACGGCCCTGACGCTGTGCCCGCGTTTTCTGAGCAACGTCGTCACCAGCTTGCGGTTCACGGGATTGTCTTCCGCCACGAGAACGTTCAGCGCGCGGCGCGGGCGCGCGCCGAGTCGCTCGCGCGTCGGCTCCGTGCGTCCATGTCTGGTCGTCACGCCAAAGAGGCGCGACAGCGCGTCGAGCAGGTCGGAGTGCTTGATCGGCTTCGTCAAGATTGCGTCGATGTCATCCTTGTCGCGCACGCGCTGGTCGGTGTGGCCGACCGATGTCAGCATCACGATGGGCGTCTTCGCGAGTCGTTTGTCCCGTCTGACGCGCCGCGCGAGCATGAAGCCGTCCACGTCCGGCATCTGACAGTCGGAGATCAGCACGTCGAATCGCGCGTTCGTTTCCACCGCCGCCCGCAACGCGGACTCCGCCGATTTGGCGTCGCCTGCCGTCGTCGGGTTCATGTGCCAGCTCGCGAGCATCTCCTCGAGAATGCGACGGTTCGTCGCATTGTCGTCCACCACGAGGACGCGCAGACCTTCGAGTGCGTCTGGCCTCGGGGAAGCCACATCCTGCGCTGCGGTCTGCGGGCGCTCGAACACAGCAGTGAAATAGAACGTACTGCCCCGGCCTTCTGTGCTCTCGACCCGCAGCCCTCCGCCCATCAGCTCGACGAGACGCAGCGCGATCGCGAGCCCGAGTCCCGTGCCGCCGTACCGACGCGTCGTCGAGCTGTCGGCTTGCGTGAACGCGTGAAAGATCTGTTTCTGCTTTTTCGGAGGAATGCCGATGCCCGTGTCGCTCACCGCGAAGTGGAGCGTCACGCGATCGGTGCTCATCGTCTGAACAGTGACCCGCAGAACGACCTCGCCCTCCGTCGTGAACTTGACGGCATTACCCATCACGTTCAGCAGCACCTGACGCAGGCGACCGGGGTCGCCGAGCAGCGTCTCGGGAACGTCCGGCACGATGTGGCAGGCGAGCTCGATCCCTTTCTCGGCGGCGCGCAGCGCCAGCAGCTTGGCCGCGTCGCCGACCGTTTCGCGCAGGTCGAACTGTGTGTGCTCGAGCTCGAGCCGCCGCGCTTCGATCTTCGAGAAGTCGAGGATGTCGTTGATGATCTCGAGCAGCGACTCGGCTGACGATTTCACCGTCGTCAGATACTCTCGCTGTTCCGCCGACAGCTTCGTCTGAAGCGCCAGCGTCGTCATCCCGAGGATCCCATTCAGCGGCGTCCGAATCTCGTGGCTCATGTTCGCGAGGAAGGCGCTCTTCGCTTCCGTCGCTTCTTCAGCCCGCCGTTTCGCAATCTCGAGCTCCTTGACGAGCTGCGCGAGTCGTGCGGCCTGGTCCTCGAGCTCACGCTGGCTCGTCTCGAGCTCGCGCGCGTAGCTCGCCATCGTCTCTTCGGCAGCCTTTCGCTCCGTGACGTCGCGCGCCGCACCGAAGACGACCTGCTGCTCGCGAAACGGCGTCGACGTCCACATCAGCCACCGCAGCGTGCCGTCCTTGTGGAAGTACCGGTTCTCGAAGTAGACGACATCCTGCCCCCTCTCGAGCTGTTTGTGCCATTCGTCGATCGTGGGTTCGCGATCGTCGGGATGGACGAACTCCATGAAGGGCCGCGACAGCAGGTCCGCTTCGGTGTAACCCAGGACGCGCTCCCATGCCGGATTGACGCGCTTGAAGTACCCGTCGAACCCCGCGATGCACAGCATGTCGAGCGAGAGCATGAAAAACCGGTCGAGCTCCTCTTGCGCGCGTCGCCGGTCGACGAACAGGCCGATCTGATTGCCGATGCTCGTCAGCATCGACAGCAGATCGGTATCAGGTGCGCGGATCTCCCGGCTGAAGAACTCCATAACGCTCAGGACTTCGCCCCGCAGCAAGATCGGAAACCCGAAGGCGCCGTGCAGGCCCTCACGGGCAGCGACGGCAGCACGCGGGAAATTGGTGTCTTGGACGACGTCCGGGATCCAAACCGGCTGAGCCCTGGCCCACACGCTCCCCGGCAGCCCAATCCCGCGGGCGAACGTGGACGACCTGCTGACGGCATTGAACTGCGGCAGTTCCACCGCAGGTGAGGTCCAGATTTCGGTGCAGCGGAGGACGTCGGCCTGCTTGTCGACTGCCCAGAGCGCACCGTGCTCCCAGTCGAGGGCGTTACAGATCGCCTCGAGAATCTTGGGTGACGCTTCGGCGAAGGTGGAGGCCTCGACGAGTGCGCGGGCAACCACGTGCTCGGCGGTGAGCCGTCGCTCGGCAAACGCGGGGTCCCCAGTGCGCGTTGTCTGCGCGCTGGGGTGAAAGTCGTTGCCGCTTACCGCGGGGTCCTGGGGAGCCATCGTCGGAGGACTGGCGATTATAGTGCCAGCACCCCACGATGGTCATTCCTCGCGAGGTGCGGCAACGGAATCCATGCGCGCCACGCGGTCCGTGGTAGTCTCCGCCTGATCGTGACGCGACCACGTCGCCGACGACCTAAGGCATTCCATTGAAGGCAATCCGCTCCGAATAGTTCGTTGCGAGCCGCGGATTGTCGGGGGATGGGACGCGGGTCAAGCATTCTAAGAGGCATAGTCGAGTATGGGGAGCCTGCCGGCATCCGCAATCGACGATGGTTTACGCGCGCCGAGCACTGAGGCGAACCGCCAGCGCTGGGCGATCGTCGGACTGCTGTTCGTCGCGTCGCTCATCAACTACTTCGATCGCGCGACGATCTCGTTCGCTCTCCCGCTGATCTCGAAGGATCTCCAGTTGGGGCCGGAAGCCAAAGGGGTGCTGCTCTCCGCGTTCTTCTGGTCGTACGCGTTGATGCAGATTCCCATGGGCGTGCTGGCCGACCGTGTGAACCTTCGCTGGTTGTACGCGGCGTCGTTCACGCTCTGGTCCATCGCGCAGGGGCTGATCGGGTTTGCCGGTGGTCTCGGAACGCTAATCGCGTTTCGCGTGCTTCTCGGCATCGGCGAAGCGATTTACCTGCCGGGCGGATCGAAGGTCGTCGCGCTGCTCTTCCGGCCGGCCGAACGCGGGCTTCCGTGCGGCCTGTTCGACTCCGGCACGCGCACGGGGCTCGTGATCGAAGGCGTGCTGGTCCCCTGGATGCTGACGCACTACGGATGGCGCGCCAGCTTCTCGGTCGTCGGCTTCGCGGCGCTCGTGTGGTTGGTGCCCTGGTTCCTGCTGACGCCGAAACAGCTTCGAGCCACAACGGGTGACGCGGCTGCCGCGAATCGACCGACATTCATGTCGAGCGTGGTCGCGCTCGTGAGCAACCGGAACCTCCTCGGTATCTGCCTGGGGTTCTTCTGCTTCGATTACTACTGGTACTTCCTCGTGAACTGGCTGCCCGACTACCTCGTGACCTCACGCGGGCTGACGATTCTCAGGGCCGGGTTCTACGCGGCGCTGCCGTACTTCGTGTTCGGCCTGAGCGAGCCGATCGGTGGCTGGATCGCCGATCGCCTGGTCCGCGCCGGATGGAATGAAACGGTGGCACGCAAGGGCATCGTGACGTTCGCCTTCCTCACGGGCCTCCTGCTGATTCCGGCGGCTCGCGTGAACGACGCGAGTACGGCGGTGATGTTGATCATCGGTGGGTGCCTGGTCGGACTCGCGACCGGAAATCTGCTCGTCATTCTCCAGAGCTGCGCGCCGCCGAGCGACGTCGGGGTCTGGACCGGGGTCTACAACTTCGTTGGCAACATCGCCGGGATCCTGTCTCCGATTATCACGGGATTTCTCATCGCCCAGAGCGGCTCCTACACGCCGCCGTTCATCCTCGCCGCCGTCCTCATTGCGATCGGTCCGCTCGCGTTCTGGTTCATCGTGGGGGAGCTGAGGGGCGTCGGGGATCGATGACCAGCGGCTGATCACGGCGGAGACGGAGCACACGGAAAAACCGTTCACCGCGGAGTCACGGAGTTCACGGAGAGGTCCGGATGGATTCGCGCGCCTACGCCACGGTGCGGCGGCGCCCCACCGTGCCGACCCATGGAATCCAGCCGGGAACTCTGCGTATCTCGGCTCCTCCACGGCGCGCTCTGCGTTGCGTTCGTAGCGATGCAGCAAGCTGCCGGGCATCAAACCGAACAACTACTAATTGCCTCCGTGAACTCTGTGACTCCGCGGTGAACGTTTTGTCCGTGCCCTCCGCAACCTTCGTGAGCTCTAGCGCGCCGTGCTGGTCGTCACTCGCTTCGGCGCGTACTTCTCGAACATGCCGGGCTCGGCCATCAGCTTCTCGATCGCGTCCATGTCGATTGGCACGAAGGCGGAGAGATTCTCGTATCCCGTCTCCGTCACCAGGATGACGTCCTCGAGGCGGATATAGACGCGGTCTTCGGGAATCGTCAGCGCAGGCTCGATCGTGAACACCATGCCAGGGACGAGCACGTCACCGTGCGGCGTGTTCACGTCGTGGACTTCCATGCCGACCGTGTGGCCAAGACTGCCGGCGTTGCGCGCGGGAGCGCCTTGCGCGCCCGGCGCCTGGTCGATGCGCTTGCGGTAGTTGTCGACGAAGCGGCCCGCTGCTTCCTTGTATTTGGGATTCGTGAACGCATGGCCGGCGATCGCCGCGTCCATCTTCGTGACGACGTTCCTCAGGATGTCGGGCACGGGAACGTTCGGTTTGATTGACGTCATCAGTGCTTTGTACAGCTTCACGTAAACCCCGTACAGCTCTCGTTGGTCCGCGCTGAATTTCCCGTTGATGGGAAACTCCCGCGTGACGTCGGACGCGTAGTACTTGTAGTCCGGCGCGTAGTCGAAGAGGACGAGATCGCCGTCCTTCGTCTGCGTCTGCGCGGAATGATAGTGCGGGTACGAGCTGTTCTTCCCGGCCGCGACGAGCGCGAAGTACGCGGCGCCCTGCGAATTGTGCGCTTTGAACACGTAATCGCCAATCGCCTCGATCTCGTACTCGTACATGCCCGTGTGCGCCGATCGCATGGCCTCCATCATCGCGAGACCGGCAATCCGCGTGGACTCGCGTATCAGCTCGATCTCGCGCGCGCTCTTGATGAACCGGAGCGCGTCGATGATCGGATCGAGATCCTGTACGTCGAGCGCCGGCGCAGCCGCCTTGACCTTCTCGACGAACAGCGTCTCGCGCGGTTTCCCGCCGTCCCACGGATCGGCGGCTGATGCCGACCAGCGCTCCCGTGGATCGCTGACCGACGCGCCGCCGAGCACTTCAGGCCGCATCGGCATGTACGCGGCGCGCGAGGCGCTCGATGCCTGCTTCAGCGCGGCTTCGAAGGCGCTTCTTTCTTCCACCGCCTCGATTCCCGTGAGCTGCACGGCCTCGCGTCCGGGCGTCAGCACCGGACCTTCCGACCGTTCCTTGCGCTCGTCTCGCGGCGGCAGGAACAACGTCGACCGCTTCGCGCGTCCGTCGATCAACAGGATCGCGCGAGGCACTTCCACGCCGGTCAGGTAGTAGAACTGATTGTTCTGCCGGAACTTGAGCGAGTTGCCGGTCTCGGCCGTGCCCTGAATGATCGCGAGGCCGTCGCCGATCTTCTCCATCACCCTGGCACGCCGTCCCGTGAATTCCTCCTTCGGAAGAGAATCCGTGAATAGCGGCTGCGCCGACGCGAGGCCGCTGCACGTGACCGAGAAAGCGGCCACGAGGAGTGCACGTCTCATAAAATCCTCCACATCCACCACCAGAACCAAAGAACCCGGAACCGGGAACCGGGAACCGAGAACCTCTACGTTCGATCGAGCTCCAGGATCGTGTGGAGCAAGACGTTCGCGCCGTTCGCGCAATCCTCCCAATGCGTCAGCTCCTTGGGGGAGTGGCTGATCCCGGCGACGCTCGGCACGAAGATCATCCCCATCGGCCCGAGTTGCGCCATCATCTGTGCGTCATGTCCGGCCCCGCTCGGCAGCCGCAGCGTCTCGAGAGACAGGCCCGCGGCAGCACGCTCGATCGCCGCTTGCACTGGCGCCGCCGCCGTCGCGGGTTGCGCGAGGCTGAGCGGCACGAACTCGATCGTCGTCCGCGTTGCAGAGGCGATCTCGCGCGCACGGGCGCGCACCGCCTCACCAAGCCTGCGTAGCTTTTCGGAGGAGAGATCCCTCAGCTCGATGGTCAGCTTCGCCATTCCGGGGATGACGTTCGGCGCATTCGGCGACACCTCGAGGTGCCCGACCGTGCCGACCTGCCTGCCTGGCTCGCTCGTGACGATCTCCCGGACCGCGACCGTGAGATGCGCCGCCGCGAGCAAGGCATCCTGGCGCTCGGGCATCGGCGTCGTGCCTGCGTGGTTCGCGAAACCCGTGACGGTCACGTCGTACTTGTCGATTGCAACGATGCCCTCGACGACGCCGACGGGGACGCGAGCCTGCTCGAGGTTTCCGCCTTGCTCGATGTGGAGCTCGAGATAGGCGTGAAAGGATCCCTTCGTGCGTCGTGCCTCGAGGATACGATCGGGGTCGCCGCCGATCTTGCGAATGGCATCCGTCCGGCGCATGCCGTTCCAGGTTTCGTCGAGGTCCGCCGGCTTGAAGTCTCCTGCAACGATCCGGCTGCATGCGAGCCCCCGGCCGAACGCGACGCCTTCCTCGTGCGCCCATACGACCATTTCGAGGGGACGCCGAGTGCGCACATTGGCGTGCGCGAGCGTTTCCATCACGCCGAGTGCCGAGAGCGATCCGAGGTCGCCATCGAAGTTGCCGCCATTGGGCACGGAATCGATGTGCGATCCGAAGAGGATCGGCTCGAGCAACCGATCCGTTCCCGCGCGGGTGCCGAAGATGTTTCCGGCAGGGTCGATGCGCGGCTCGAGTCCGGCGGCCTTCATCAGGCCGATCAGGTACGCGCGACCGGCGACATCCGCGTCCGAGTAGGCCACGCGGCTGACGCCGTCGGCGAACGATCCACCAGCGGGCCGTCCGAACGTGCTCAGTGCTTCGATGCGCTCGCGGAGCTTCGTGGCATCGATGCGCGTCGTGGCCGGTGCAGCTCGAACCGGGCGCGCGGCGAGCGCCCCGAGCGATGCCGCGCCGACGGTGTTCAGGAAGGTCCGGCGTGAGACCGCCATCGCACCGAATTATCTTCCACAATCAGCAATCAGCAATCAGCAATTCCGCCGGCAGCCCGATGAACCCGCCGTACCGAGCGACCTGACCCTCGATCGCTCGATGTTCGGTTCGTGTGAGCCGCCTGAAGGGCTGGATCTCGAGAATGACCTGGTTTGGCTTGTGCTTGCGCTTCCATCTCCCCACGAACTGTCCGTCAATCCATAGGAGATGTAGCCCTTCGTCGCGGGCGGTGATGCGCGCGGGCCGCGGCAGAGCGGGAGCGACGGTTCGATCCTGGTAGGCAATTCCCAGTTCGTCGTAGTTCGGAAGCAGATAGACGACAGGAGATGACGGCAGCGCGGTACCTCGGGTTGAAACGAACCAGTACGTAAGGCCATCGGCGGTGTCGTGCGTCAGGGCGGGAGCGATCGAATCAATACCTGCTCGCGCGTCTCGCATGGTGAGCCCGGACCACCAGGCGTAGTCTCTGACGGTGGCCGGTCCGTGGCTCGTGAAGAACCGCCGCGTCAGCTCGGCGAGCGCTTCGTCGCGCGACAACGTCGGTGCGGGCGGCACGCGCTCGTCGAGCAGGGCATACGTGAACTGTTTGCCCTGTCTCGCGCCGCTGCAGACGACACCTTCCAGTTCGGCATGCATCATGAGGAACCCGAGCCGCAGTCCATTGACATCGATTCGAGCATCGCCGAGAGCAGCCGCCAGCTCGCGCCGCGTGAGCTGCCTTCCTCCCCGTAGCATGCGTTCGAGCACTCTCCGGCTTCTCGCGAACGTCGCTGCGTCCAGGCCGACGTTCCGGTAATAGGTCGCGCTGATGCGTTGGACGCGAGCGCTCGTGAGCGCGAGCATCCATCGGATGTCCGCCGGCGCGACGAAATGCCAGGTCGGCCTCATCACGTGTGTACGCAGGATGCGTCCCTCGTCGAACTCCATGTCGATTGCCGCATCGCTCAGCGCGGGCGAGCGCAGCGCGAGCGCCCATTTGGCGCCCGCGTAGTCCTGCGCCTGCACGGCGCCCATCCAGGCGACGACCGCTGCGGAATCGGGAAGACGAGATGAGACCAACTTCTGATTGCGGAGCCGTTGGGCGACGATGCGCTTTCCGAGCGTCGGCACGTTCATGAGCTGAAAGTCCTGATAGCGATAATCGTCGGTGCGCCAGAATAATAGACGCGCGTTCCCGCAGCTTGCCGCGGATCGCAGGAATTCGGGAAGCGTTTGAGAATGGCCGAATGATCACTGACTTCCTCGAGCTGCCACAAACCGTCGACGCTCGTCGACTCCGCTCGGGGCAAGGCGTCAACGATGCGATCCGGCCACGGCTCGAATCCGTTGATGCCCTGCGAGGGATCGTCATGGTCATCATGGCGCTCGATCACGTGCGCGATCTCGTGACGAATGCCTCGGTGAACCCCGTCGACCTCGCGCGCACCACACCGGCGATATTCTTCACGCGCTGGATCACACACTTCTGCGCCCCGACATTCGTGTTCCTGACCGGCATGGGCGCGTATCTGTCGCTCACACGCGGTCGCACCAATACGGACGTGGCGCGGCTGATCCTGACGCGAGGCCTCTGGCTCGTCGTTCTCGAGCAGACGATCATGAAGTTCGCCTTGATGTTTACCTGGCAGCCCTTCTACTTCGGCCTGATCCTCTCGGCGATTGGATGGTCGATGGTCGCGCTGGCGGTGCTCGTCAGATTGCCGCTGAAGATCGTCGGCGCGATTGGCGTCACGATGATCGTCCTGCACAACCTGTCCGATAGCATTCGACCGGCCGACCTTGGGAGCGTTGGCTGGCTGTGGAATCTGGTGCACGTGCCTGGACTCGTCGGCAATCCCGCATCACCGGCGATGCTGATTGGCTACCCGCTGATCCCATGGATTGGCGTCGCGGCCTGTGGGTACGCATTCGGGCCCGTCATGTTGATGGACGCCGCGCGTCGACGACAGATCCTGCTCCGAACGGGAGCGGTACTCGTCACCGCCTTTCTTGCGATCAGAACGATCAATGAGTACGGCGATCCGGCACCCTGGTCGCGCCAGCAAGACGCGCTGTTCACGGTGATGTCGTTCCTGAATTGTCAGAAGTATCCACCGTCGTTGCTGTTCCTGCTGATGACGCTCGGAGCGATGATGCTGCTGTTGTCGATGCTCGAGCGAGTCAGGCAGGGCGTCGCCGGATTCTTCGTCGTGTTCGGAAGGGTCCCGCTTTTTTACTACATCGTTCATTTCTATCTGATTCACGTCGGCGCGTTGGTGCTCGCCTACGTTCTGGGCCAACCGACATCGTCGTTGTTCGGCCTGCCGGCCGGTCCCGCGCCCGGCTACGGACAAGGGCTGCCTGGCGTGTATCTCTTCTGGATCGTGATCGTCCTCACGATGTATCCGCTGTGTCGCTGGTTCGCGGGCCTGAAAGCAGGTCGTCGAGACTGGTGGCTGAGTTATATCTGAGGATTCCGGGACGGTACAAAAGAACGGCCGGCATTTGCCTGCCGGCCGTTCGTACTTCTGGGAGAGTCTAGCGACTACTCCCGGTGGTGTTTGTCATGCATGCACCTCCCGGCCGCGACCGTATGGTGGTGTCCCCCATGGTGCTGGTCGGGACGTGGTCGCTCCAGCCTTTTTTGGCGCCGCAGTACGTAGCGCGGCGGTCTGCCTTCACAGAATACCATGAGGGTTGCGTAAAACAGGAGGGAGACTTCGGATCCTGGACTCGATTGACCGTTCGACCGCACCGGCCACGGGCGACCGCCCGAGACGCTTCCGCTGGCGCGTGCTTGCGATCGGGATCACGATTCTGATCCTCGGCGGAATTGCTGCAGCCGCGATCTGGTGGTGGTTCGGGAGGCCGCTCCAGGACGTGCTCGACCGTGACTGGGTCGCGATGACCGTCGTCCTGGCTGGTGACGGCATCGCGGGGATGCGTGACACTGATGCAACGCGCGCGCGCTTTTCGGATCCGTTTGGCGTCGCGGCAGGAGCGGACGGCAGCATCTACGTCGCGGACGCGGGAGATGCCCAGCGGATCCGTCGCATCTCACCGGATGGCCGCGTCTCCACCCTCGCCGGCTCGGAATCCGGATACGCAGATGGTCAGGGCAGCGGCGCACGGTTCGACACGCCGTCAGCGCTCGCCATCGATGCGAGCGGGAGGTTGTACGTCGCCGACACCGGCAACAACGCAATCCGTCGCGTGACGCCCGGTGGCAACGTCTCCACGATCGCGGGCGATGGCAGTGCGGGCTTTCGTGATGGCCACGCGCGCGACGCCCGGTTCAACGGGCCGGTTGGCATCGCGGTTGACGGGCGCGGTAGTGTCATCGTGGCCGACACGTACAACGATCGCATCCGCGCGATTCAGCCCGATGGCTCCGTCGTGACGATCGCGGGATCGGGCGAGCGCGGCGTGCTGGATGGTGAGTCATCGATCGCGCAGTTCGATACACCTTGCGGGGTCGCGACGGCGCGCAATGGAACAATCTACGTCGCCGATACGGGCAACGGCAGTGTCCGCGCGATCTCACCCACGGGTCTCGTCAGCACGATCGGGCCGGTCCCTTCGGATGGCCTCGTTCGTCCAATTGGCATCGCTGTGAGCGACACCAACGCGGTGTACGTCACCGACGATCGCGGTCGCATCGTCGAAATCACGCCCGGCGTCAGCGTTCGGACGTTGTCGGGATCGCAGCCAGGGTTTGCCGATGGCCTTGGCACAGAGGCACGGTTTCGTGCGCCCACCGGGCTCACTCTCGTCAGGCCCGGCCAGCTGGTGGTCGCCGATTCTCGCAATGCGCTCGTGCGACTCGTTGCCGCTCGAACCCGACTCGGGATGCGCCCGCCCGAGTCGCCGTGGGTTCGGCCGGCGTTCGATCTCGAAGCGTTCGCACGCGAGCCGTTGCTATGGCCAATCGATCCCATGGAAGGCCCGTTCGAGATCGCCGGGACGCTCGGAGAAGCTCGCGGTGGTGACGGTGCCGAACGCTTTCACGCCGGTGTCGATGTCCACGCGGAAGAAGACGCTTCCGTCCGCGTGGTTCGCGACGGTATCGTGAGCAGCCCTGTCGCAGCCGCCGAGTTCGGCACGTTGAACGAATCAGTGCGTATCGGTCCAATCGCCTACATCCACCTGCGCGTCGGTCGTCAGAATCGTGACGACGAGATCGATCCGGCACGTTTCGTTGCGTCCTTCGACGAGGAGGAGCACATCACGCACATCCGGGTGAAACGTGGCGCGCGGTTCAGCACCGGCGACATCATCGGCACCGTCAATCGGTTCAACCACGTGCACATGAACGTCGGCTGGCCGGGTGAGGAGTTCAACCCGCTGCAGTTCCGGCTGACGCACTTCAAAGACACGATTCCTCCGACCATCGTCCGCGGAGGCATTCGTGTGATTGGCGAAGACGGGCAGCCGGTCAAGGAGCGGAGGAAAGGGCGGATTGTCGTGAGCGGCCGCGTGCAGGTCGTCGTCGATGCCTGGGATCAGGCGGAGGGAAACGAGCGGCAGCGGCGACTTGGTTTGTACCAGCTCGGGTATCAGATCCTTGCGCGCGACGGATCACCGGCCCCGGGATTCGAGACTCCGCTCGAGACGATTCGATTCGATCGGCTCGCCGACGATGGGGATGCGGCCCGAGTCGTCTACGCGGCCGGCAGCGGTATTCCGTTCTATGGCCGCCGTTCGACACATTTTCGGTACGTCGTCACCAACACCCTGCACGAGGGCGTATCAGGGATCGACTTCTGGAATACGAGCACGCTTCCGCCCGGCGACTACACGCTTCGTATTCTCGCCGCCGACTTTCAGGGGAACGTGGCGACGACCAACCGCGATCTGGCGATCACGATTGCGCCCCCGACCAATCAGCAGCGGAATTAACAGGGGGTCAAAAGATCAGGAGAATTCTTGGTTTCCCTGACGAAAAACTCCTGACCTCCTGATCTCCTGTGGAAACTGTCGGTGGAACCGAGTCACCGAATCGCAATCGGCGCAACCGTCGAACCCGTACCACCTCGGATTTTCAGCGGCTCGATGATGAGCGCGAACTCGTAGACCCGTTGCGAAGCGAGCTGGTCGAGCCGAAGATTCTCGAGCAGAAAGATGCCGTTGACGACGAGAGCGATCTGGTGAACCGGAAGGTCCACGCGCTTGTCCGGATTCGGCAGGATCTCCACCGGGCCGGTGTCTGCGCCAAGAAGCATGACGTTCTGTTTGGCGAGCCATTCGGCCGCAGCCACGCCAATCCCGGGTGAGCTTGTCGCATACTTGACGTTGTCCGTGCCCCACAGCTTTCCCCAGCCCGTGTGGAACAATACGGCATCACCGGCTTCGAGCGTCACACCTTCACGACCAAGTGCCGCCTCGATCTCGGCAACGGTGATCTCATGGTCGACCGGAAGACTCTCGACGCCCTTCGAACCAGCAATGTCGACGAGGACTCCGCGGGTAATTAACGCGCCGATTTTGTCGATGCCAAGCTTACTGAACCCGTTCCGCGTGGCGACCTCGTCGATCTTGACGCAGTTGTAGAACAGCCCATCGATGCCCTGGTGGGAGAACGTGTCGAGCTGCGTGCCAACCTGACCGAGCTCCGTGACGACGAGCTCCTCGTTGCTGTAGCGCTTGTTGGAGCCGAGTGGGCCGTTCGTCCGCTTGGTGTACAGACTGAATTGCCGTCCGCCCGTGAACGGCATGTCCGGCGCGAGGACGCGACCGAGCTCGATCACTTCACCCGTCCGAATCAACCGAGTTGCCCGAAGCACGGTCTCGGGCGTCATCCGGTTCGCTGCGCCGCGTTCATCGGTGCCGCCCCATGCGGACGGACACCGCTGCTGTGCGCTCGGTGGCTGCCATGATTGCGCCTGGGTGGTTCCGGTGCAGAGCAGGCACAAGGTCGCCACCGACAGTGTCCATCGCATCGTCGAGCTCCGTTTCAATTCCGCAGGAAGTGCCGCGAACCTTTAGCCGTCACAGACACTTGACAACGCGCCCCTGTGAGCCGCGGCTCAACGAGAAGGCGCCGATCGTCTGATTGGACTCCGTGAGGCGGATGGTCAACAACATGCGATCGCCCGAAATCGAACCCGAGTAGCTGGCCGGGTGAGCGTCTTCGGGTTCGTCATTTCGAACAGGACCGCCGTGCTCGAGGACGTAGGTGCCGCTCGCGCCGAATTGTCGCTGGCTGTCGATCACGATTGGTGATGCAATGCTCCCGTGAGCGCAATCGAGCTCGACACGCGTCGTCTCACCGACCGACATCGAGATGTGGTCGCCGCCCCACGTCCCCTCGAGCGTCGAGGGGGCGGTGGGGCTTCCACAGCCCGAACAAGTCCATGCAAACATCACCAGAGCGCCGAGGGCAGCTCGACAGGCCATGCGGCATTATGCGCCGCGCGGAGTCAGTATGTCATGGCAGTCGCGTGTTCAAGTGATTACCATGAGATGAGATCGCCCTCATCAAGGTGCCGTGAGGCTTCATCATGGCCATCTGGTTTCGCGCACCCCGGGTCGAGCTTGCGCCGTTCATCGAGTCATTCTGGTTCGCCCATGACGATGTGGCGAGGCCCCACGCACTGGAACGCATTCTCCCGACGGGCAGCGCACAGCTGATCGTGAACCTATTCGAGGACGAGACGCGCGCGTACGATCCGGAAGCGATCGGTCGCTGCGAATCGACACCAGGGACGATCCTCGCCGGCGTTCGGTCGCGGTTCGGAATAATCGACACGGCAGAACAACAGTCGGTCGCTGGCGTCTGCTTCCGACCGGGAGGCGCCTACCCGTTCTTCGACGCACCAGCGCACGAGGTCGCGAACGCCGATGTCCCTCTCGAGTCGCTCTGGGGCGTTCAGCACACCTCCATCCTGCGCGAGCGGCTGCTCGCGGCGTCCACCGCTGACGCCAAGCTCGACGTCCTGGAGCGGACGTTCCTTGAGGCCTTCGTTCGCGACCGTCTTCATCGCGCCGTGGTTTATGCGCTGACGGCGTTTCGCCACGTGCCGCACACGACGACGATCGCGCGCGTCACCAACGCCGTCGGCCTGAGTCCGAAGCGATTCATCGAGCGGTTCAAGACCGAAGTGGGCGTGACGCCGAAGACGTTCTGTCGTATTCGTCGTTTTCAACGCGCGCTGCGCGCGGCGCACGCCGGCGCGCGCGTCGACTGGTCCGACGTCGCCCTCTCGTGCGGCTACTTCGATCAGGCGCACTTC
Organism: Acidobacteriota bacterium; assembly: GCA_046727175.1. Taxonomy (GTDB): domain Bacteria; phylum Acidobacteriota; class Vicinamibacteria; order Vicinamibacterales; family 2-12-FULL-66-21; genus JBKPCD01. Next base: position 42,142 of record JBKPCD010000119.1, read on the forward strand.
ATCCATGACTTCCGCGAGTTCTCCGGCATCACGCCCACGCTGTACCAGGCTGCACGAACCGAGCACCGCAACCACGTCAAATTCCTACAATCCAACAACCAGCCGGTTTGAGAGACTGACCCCATGGCAGACACCAAAGAAACCTATCGCACCGTCACTCCTTACCTCGTCGTCGCCGACGCGGACCGGGTGCTCGCATTTTTGAAGCGAGCGTTCGGCGCGACCGAACTGCAAGTTCATCGCAATACCGACGGAACCGTCGGCCACGCAGAGATCCAGATCGGCGACTCGCTCGTGATGCTCGGTCAGGCCGGCGGACAGTGGCAGGCCAGGACGGCGGCTTTCTACTTGTGGGTCGACGATGTGGATGAGACCTACCGTCGAGCGCTCGACGCAGGCGCCACGTCGGAGTCAGAGCCCGCGGACAAGCCGTACGGGCATCGGAATGCGGGCGTGGTCGATCCTGCGGGGATCACGTGGTGGATCGGGGCGCCCGTGAAGCCCGGGAAACGATAACAGGAGAGCGCGATCTCCCTTGCTCTCGCCGTGCGGGCGGTGACGCCACCCGCGCAGCCACGTCCCTGGCAGCCCGTGTCTCCACCCCGGGCTTGCTCAGAAACCCGAGATCCCGGAACCAGTCGATGAACCGATGGTGCCACGTGCCGAAGGGCGTGTCGTCGCGATCCTTCAGGCCGTTACCGTGTACGCCAGTGCCGTAGATGTGCATCTCGACGTTGGGGATACGAGCGCGGAGCATGGCAGCCAGATACTGGTCAGCCCAGATGGCGTGGACGGCATCGCCCGTTCCCGCGCACGTGATGAACGACGGCGGGGCGTTGTCGGGGACTGGCGTGTCCGCATTCCGCGCGAACGGCGTCGGGCCGGGATAGACGAGCGCGACGAAATCCGGTCGCGAGCTGACGCCTGCTAACGGGTCGCCAGGAGCGCCGTTCGCTTTGTCGAAGTCGTCGAACATCAACGCCGCCGGCGCCGCGAGCTCCGCGCCCGCAGAGAATCCCATGATCCCGATCTTATGCGCGTCGATGCTCCACTCCTGCGCGTGTGCGCGGACCATCCTGATCGCCTGCTGCGCATCGTACACTTCGTCGGTCTGCGGGTTGTATCCATCCTTTCGAAGACGGTTGCGCAGGATGACCGTGTTCACGCCATAGTTGTAGAAGAAGGGCACGAAGTCCCCGCCTTCACTCCCCACGTTCAACGTGTTGTGTCCACCGCCAGGCGCGAGGATGACGACGGCGCCCGTGTTGATGTTCGGATCGACCGTGTGCAGCTCGATGGACGGGTTGTGGATGTTGACGATGCTGGCGATGCGGCCGGGAACGCCGCGCGTCATCGTGTTCTGCTCGGGCTCGCCGACGCGTTCCATGTTGAGGAATCGCGAGCCTGCAGGGAAGAGCGAAAACACCTGTCCGCCCTGGAGGATTGGTGGCGGCACGAACGGCGTCGCGCCTTTCGCGCCTTGCGAAGTGATGGCGGCCGGACTTTGCGAGAGCGATGCGAATGGAGTGGTGATGACGAGTGCCGCGACGGCGATGCCCAGCGTGTGGCGGGATAAACGGAGTGGATTCTTCATATTCGACCTGTGATTGCGGTGCTCTCGGCGAACCTGACAAGCTTTACAGGAGATCAAGAGGTCAAGAGTTCTTTACCAAGATTTCTTTTGATCTCCTAATCTCCTGTCAATCAGCCCGCTGCGATCCGGGGTCGCACTGGTGACGGTTGATATGGTGCGCGCGACGAGCGGGACACGGCGAAGAACACGCTTCCGACACCAGGAGTGCTCCGCACCCCGACGCGTTCGCCTGGCGCCTCGGTCAAGGTCTCAGAAGAATGAGCATCCTGATAGACTCCGAACGGCAGCCGGCACCGATCCGCCGGGTCCAGGACTCTGATGAAGAACGGAACTCGCCATTTGCAACGGTTTTTAACCCTGACGGTTTGGCTCGTCGGTATCTCGCTTACTGCACTGGTCGCGGGCCAGACCCCTCAGACGCCACCGCAGGGCGGTGGGCAGGGCGGCGCGGGCCGTGGTGGGCAACCGATTCAAGAGGGGCAGGAACGTCCAGGAAGTCCGGCCTCGCAGCGGCCACCGACGACAATCACGCCGCAGACGTATCCGCCTGAGCAGGTGCAAGCCGGTGGTGACATCTTCACGGCACAGTGCGGCTTCTGCCACGGTCGCGACGCGATGGGTGGCGAAACGGGTCCCGACCTGACGCGGTCGCAGGTGGTTGCCGAAGACGTCCGCGGGGACAAGATCGGCCAGGTCATCCGCACCGGCCGCATCGACAAGAACATGCCCGCATTCAATCTTTCCGAGACGGATCTCGCGGCCATCGTCGCCTACATCCACGATCAGAAGACGAAGGCGGAGTCGCTCGAAGGGAATCGGCGGAACGTCGAGCCGTCGGATCTGCAGACCGGAAACGCGCAGGCCGGCGAGCAGTACTTCAACGGCGCCGGCGGCTGCGCGACGTGCCATTCCGCGAGCGGTGATCTCGCGGGCGTTGCGAAGAAGTATCAGGGATTGACGCTGCTGCAACGCATGCTGAGCCCGCGCGGACGCGGCTCGAGTCCGCGTGCGACGCCGACGGTGACCGTCACGCTTCCATCGGGGAAGACCATTTCCGGGAAGCTCGCGCATCGCGACGAGTTCACGATCGCCCTGACCGACGAATCCGGATGGCACATGTCGTGGCCGACCAGTCAGGTCAAGGTCAGCGTCGACGATCCGCTCGCCGCGCACGTGGAGCTGCTCGGGAAGTACACGGACGATGACATGCACAATGTGCTCGCGTATCTGCAGACATTGCGATAGGCGCGCCAGCGGCGCGCCCCGCCGGAGCGGAGCGGGGCGAAGGGGCCCCGCGAGCGACGGCGATTGGGGGTCCGGCGGGGCGAAGCCCCCTGGTTTGAAAATGACATGCGCAATGTGCTCGCGTATCTCCAGACGCTGCGGTGACTGGCGTTCCGCGCGGCTCTAGGCTTTGGTCTCCGGGCTTTGGCATTGACGTCCGCGCCCGGTGTATCCGTAACGAAATCAGTACCTTGCGAGGGTAAAGCACACATGGCGGTCTGCTTTCGCGATGATCCGTTATCAGGCCCAAAGCCCAAAGCCCAAAGCCCAAAGCCTGGTCCCGTCGGACATCTTCATCGTCTTGCTCTGAGCTCCGGTGTGGCGCTGGCGATCGGCGCCGGACTCATCGCCCAAGGCCTCGATCCCGCGATGCTGCTGAAGCCGCCAGCCGACAGCTGGCCGACGTACCGCGGCGATTATTCCGGTCAGCACTACAGCCGGCTGAAGCAGATCACGACGGCCAACGTTCATCAGCTCACGCTCGCGTGGGTCTTCGACACGGCGCAGACCCAGCAGATCAAAGCCAATCCCATTCTCGTCAACGGCGTCCTCTACGTCACGACGCCGGATAACGCCTGGGCCGTCGACGCGCGCTCGGGACGTCAAATCTGGCGGTACACGTATCCAACCAACAAGGGCTTCCACATCGGCCATCGTGGCGCAGCGATGTACAAGGATCTCGTCTATCTCACGACGCCAGATGCGCACCTCGTCGCGCTGAATGCGAAGGACGGAAAGGTGCGATGGGATGTCGAGATCGCCGACGCGCGGAAGGGCTTCTGGTCGACGAACGCGCCGCTGCTCATTCGCAATCACCTGATCGTCGGCGTTTCGGGGGACTTCGACAATCTGCCCGGAATCTTGAAGTCGTTCGATCCCGAGACAGGGACGGTGCAGTGGACCTTCTACAGCACCTACCCGCGCGACACACCCGAATCGCAGCAGAGCGGCGGTGCGACTGGCGGCCAGATGTGGATGACGGGCACGTACGATCCCGAGCTGAATCTGATGTTCGTCGGCACGGGAAATCCCACGCCCGTCCTCAACGGCGAGGCGCGTCCCGGCGACAACCCCTGGACCTGCAGCATCGTCGCGCTCGATCCCGACACGGGGAAACTGGCGTGGGGATACCAGGTATCGCCGCACGATACGCACGATTGGGACGCCGCTGAAGTTCCCGTGCTCGTCGACGGGAACTTCAACGGGACGCCGCGAAAGATGCTGCTCCAGGCGTCTCGAAACGGCTACTTCTTCGTCCTCGATCGAACGAACGGCAAGAGCCTGCTGACGACGCCGTTTGCGACCGTGAACTGGTCGAAAGGTCTGGACAAGGACGGCCGTCCGATGCCTGATCCCGCGAAGGAGCCGGCGCGTGACGGACGCCTCGTCGCGCCGAACGAGGGCGGCGGAACGAATGACCGATCGCCGGGCTTCGATCCCGAGAATGGCCTCCTCATCGTCAGTGCTGTAGATGGCTACGGCATTTATTTTTTCAAGAAGGAGCACGGCGACTACGGCTGGGCGGGCGCTGACTACGGCGTCTCGTCGAGAGGTTTCATTCGCGCCATCGATTATCAGACGGGGAAGATCCGCTGGAGTCATGAGATTGGCGGCGGATCCGGCGCGGGCGTCCTGACCACCGCGACGGGCCTGTCGTTCACGGGTGATTCGTCGACCAACGTGATGGCTCTTCGCACGAGCGATGGCACCACGCTGTGGCACTCTTCAATCGGTGCGGTCGGCAACTCGCCAATCACGTACGAGCTCGATGGACGTCAGTATCTGCTGGTGGGAGGTGGTCCGGCGCTCTACGCGTTCGCGCTGCCGGAGAAGCCGATGACGGTGACAGAGAGATAAGGGAAAAGGGAAAAAGGGAAAAAGGGAGAGAGAGCCTCGTCTCCCTTCGTTGTCTCCGTTCTTGGTTTTCCCTTTTGCCTTGTCCCTTTTCCCTTTGGAAGAACCCTTTCGCGAACATCGAATCCACCACCTCTCGTCCGAGCTTCTCGCCCGCCTCGTTCGAGAACTCGTAGTGCATGCCGCCGTAGATGCGCGCCGTCCTCGCCTCCGCGCCGGCGTCGGTGTAGCGCTCGAACGTATGCACGTACGTCACATCCCCGATCGTCGATTCCATCCGGAACGATGTCCGGTTTCGATGGAAGAACCTCTTCAATGCGTGTGATGCCGCAGTCGAGACACACGCATGGGCACCGGGGTACTCGGGATGGTTCGGTGTCGTTCGGAACGGCATCCACGTGGGATCGCCCTCCGTGTCGGACCGGCCATCGGTATCGCCCTGTTGAATGGCCGTGACCGGCCGCCAGAAGCTGTAGTGATACTTCGCGTCCCAGCATCCAATCCATGCATCGGCCATCGCCGTGTTCGTCACGGCAAGGAGTCACGCCGTCTCGAGATCGTCGAGTGACAGGTGCTCGGCGTGGTTGCGGATATTCAGATTCCAGTGCCGCGGCGTGTTGCCGGTCCAGAAGATTGCGATCTCGCTCTGCTGAGGAGTTCGAACCGCGCTGTTGATGTCGCCGTAGGCTTTCGTTCGCTTGTACGCGTGCGCCCATTCACTGGAATCGAGCCGCGGCGGTGGTCCGGGGCGGAATTGCGACGGAGTCGACATCACGAACGGCCGGACCTGGGCAACCCACGGAACGAGCGGGCTCGTCGAGAACGCGGGGGAGTTGGCTGGTAAACGCCCGGTCCTGGCGGAAGAAACGTATACGGCACATTCACGAATCGACCATCGTCGGCGCGCTGGGCCAGTATGGCTCCGGCGGCCTGGCTGCCAACCCACACGCCGGTGCTCTTCGCGTCGCCGTCGGGAATCGACGCCAGCGTATTTCCCAGACGGCTGTCGAGGGCCGCCGCCTGCGCGGGCAGCAGATCGACGAGCACATCGTGTGCGCTCTGCGCGACGGCGGCCGGCACGGACGCGTGTGGTGAGGCGCGGATCGAGAACGCGTATGGCTCATAGCCGCCGGTGATCGAGACGACGGCGTCGTAGACGGCGATCTGGACCATCGCGATGAGCACTCCGCTCGATGCAGCACCGAGCGAATCGACCAGAATCGGATCGCTGGCGGTGCTCCCGCTCGAGAGCCTCTCGGCCGGTGCGGACAGCGGATATCTCGCCGACGGGATGACGGCGGCGCTCATCACGAACCTCGCCAAGATCAAGGCGCTTCGCGTCGTGTCGCGGACGTCGGTGATGCGATACAAGGGCGTGCGGAAAGCGCTGCCACAGATAGGCCGCGAGTTGAATGTCGACTCGATCGTCGCCGGAACCATCGAGCAGATTGGCGAGCGGGTCCGCATCGACGTCGAGTTGATCCGTGCGTCGACGGACGAGCATCTCTGGGCCGATACCTACGACCGGGATATGCGCGACGTTTTGAGGTTGCAGGATCAAGTGGCGCAATCCGTTGCGCGAGCCGTGCGGGTCACGCTCACACGAAGAGCACGCGCGGCTCGCAAAAGGGCGCGAAGTCGACCCCGAAACCTATCGGCTGTACGTGAAAGGTCGCTTCTTCTGGGATCGGAGGACCGAGGAGTCCATCAACAGAGCGATCGCGTTTTTCAAAGAGGCGATCGAGCGAGATCCTACGTATGCTGCCGCCTATACTGGTCAGGCCGACTGTTATCTCTCGCCCGGGTTCTCCTTCGACGTGGGGTCCCTCCCGCCGAGCGACGCAATCCCGAAAGCGAAGGCCGCGGTCGTCAAGGCGCTGGCACTAGAGACAAACGCTACCCCTGAGGTCCGCCGGCTCCTTGTTCCCATTTTCCGGTTTTCGAGCCAAAGTGGAACCGGAGAATGGAAACCTGGAACCTGGAACGTGAGAACCCGGAGCCTGGGAAGGAGGCCCCTGCGTGAGTGTTGTCGCCGGCGTGGATCTCGGGGGGACGGCAATCAACTACACGTTCGTCACCGACCACCTGACGTTTCTGATCGAAGGGTTGTTTGAGCACCCCGCGCTCTCGAGGCAGGGCCCGGAGGTCTGCCTTCAACAGATTGCGACAGGCCTCGCGATGGCCGCCAGCAGAGCCGGCATCGCGCTGGCCGACATCGTGGCCGTCGGCCTCGACACTCCGGGTCCCGCGAGCGCGGCAGGTGTCCTCAGCGCGCGCGGATCGACGAATTTCGTCCACCCAGCGTGGGCCGGCTTCGACATCCGCGAAGGTCTTGCGCACAAGCTCGGAACGCCGGTCACGTATCTGAACGACGGCAATGCGGGCGCGCTCTGGGGCCACTTCAGCATCTTCGGCGCAACGCCCGGAGCCACGTCCATTTCAGCGATCATCGGGACGGGCCTCGGCGGTGGCATCGTCACCGACGGGAAGGTCGTGAAAGGGCGGAACGGCTTTGGCGGAGAGCTCGGACACGTGCTGATCCCGTACCAGAGCATCAGCGGCATCGCCGGGCTGACACCGCACTGCAACTGCGCGCGGATCGGCGATCTCGAGTCGCTCTGCTCCTTGACGGCGATCGAGCGGTCGCTGCTTCCTTTCTTTCTCACGCGATATCCCGAGCACGACTTCACGAAGCTGGGCGACCTGCACAAGGCGGCGAAGCTGGTGCGCGGCTCTGCGGAGCGCGGGGATCCCTTGTCGAGAGAGGTCTTTCGTGTCCAGGCACATGCGCTTGGCTTGTTCTTCGACGAGATGATCAACACATTCGATCCCGACGCGCTGATTGTGGGTGGCGGTGCGCTGGAGACGTCTCGGGAATTCCAGGAGTGGTTCATCGCGGAGGTCCGCGCGGGCATGCCAGGGCAGCGGGAGGAACAGGCCGATATCCCGATCCGCGTCATGCCGAACGGCGACACGGCCGGCGCGCGTGGCGCCGCCTTGGAAGCGCTGGCGCTGGCCCGCGCCTCCGGGCTGATGTAAGGGGAGAGAAGCGAACGTTTCGGCTTTCGGCTTTTGGCTCTCGGCTTTTCGCTCCACTGCCGTTCCTTGCGTGGACTCCTGAGACTCCGATCACCATCCGGTTTTCAGCGCGGCCCAAAGCCAAGAGCCAAGAGCCAAGAGCCAAGAGCCAAGAGCCAGACATGCGTTCCGAGCTAAGATCCCGAGTATGAGAGGACATCGTGTTCCATTGACCGTCACAGTGGCATTGTCGCGTCGTCTCGTCGTGAGAGCGCTCGCGTGTGCGGTGCTCGTCGGCTGGGGCGGCGTGCCTGGCGCTGCCGACGAAGGCATGTGGACGTTCGACAACCCTCCGTTGAAAGCCCTCAAGGAGCGGTACGGTTTCGTCCCCACACAGCAGTGGCTCGATCACCTGCGTCTGGCAAGCGTGCGCTTCAACGATGGAGGTTCGGGCGCGTTCGTCAGCCCCGATGGCCTCGTCCTCACGAACCATCACGTGGCGAGCGGGCAGCTGCAGAAGATGTCTTCGCCGAAGAAGGATTACGTCAAGGACGGCTTCTACGCGAAGACGCGCGCGAGCGAGATCAAATCTCCCGATCTGGAGCTCAACGTCCTGCAGTCGCTGGAGAACGTGACTTCGCGCGTCCAGGCTGCGGTCAAGCCGGGCATGGACGAAGCAGCAGCAGCGGAGGCGCGCCGTGGCGTTATCGCCGCGATCGAGAAAGAGAGCCTCGATTCGACTTCGTTACGATCGGATGTCGTGCCGCTCTATCAGGGCGGCGAGTACTGGCTGCACCGGTACAAGAAATATACGGACGTGCGGCTGGTCTTCGCACCGGAGAAGCAGGCGGCGTTCTACGGCGGAGATCCCGACAACTTCACGTATCCGCGCTACGATCTCGACGTCGCGATCTTCCGGGTCTACGAGAACGGCGCGCCCGTGAAGAGCCGCGACTACTTGAAGTGGAACACGAAAGGGGCGGCGGAAGACGAGCTGGTCTTCGTCTCGGGACATCCGGGATCGACCGACCGGTTGAATACCGTCGCGCAGCTCGAAACGGACCGCGATCTGTATTACCCGATTGGCATCAAGGTCGTGAAGCGGCGGCTCGCGGCACTGAAGCGGTACTCGGATCAGGGGCCGGAACAGGCGCGGCAGGCCGAAGGCATGACGTTTGGTCTGGAGAACGCGCTCAAGGCGTACGAAGGCGAGTATCGCGGCCTGCGTGACCCTCAGCTCATGGACAAGAAGAAGAAGGAAGAGGCGGACTTTCGGGCCCTCGTCGCGAAGAATGCCGAATGGAACGCCGAGTACTCGGGCGCATGGAGCGCGATCGAAAAGGCCGAAGTACGGCATCGAGAGCTGTTCAAGCCTGAGCGATTCCGGCAGATCCGTGGCTCGGGGTTCGCCGCGCTCGCGCTGGAGATCGTGCAATACGTTGCCGAAGTGAAGAAGCCGGACGCCGAGCGGCTGCCCGGTTTCCGCGAGGCGCAGCTGCCTGCGCTGCAGTTCCAGCTTCTCTCGCCGGCTCCGGTATACCTTGCCCTCGAAGAGCTGCTGCTCGCCGACGCGTTGCAGGAATCGTCCGACGAGCTCGGCGCGCATGACGAATTCATCACGGCGGTCCTTGGCCAGCGCCTCGCGGCCGACGTCGTCCACGACGCATTCAAGGACACGAAGCTGACGGATGTGAACGTTCGCAAGGCGCTCATCGAAGGAGGTGAGAGCGCCGTTGCGAACTCCACCGATTCGCTGATCGCTCTGGCACGGAAGGTCGATCCGTTCGTGCGGCAGATGCACAAGATGATGGAGGATCAGGTGGAGAACATCGAAACGGCGGCCGGCGAGAGGATCGGTCGCGCCCGTTTCGCGGCTTACGGCCGTGACGTGTATCCCGATGCGACCTTCACGCTTCGCCTGTCGTTCGGGACGGTCAAGGGGTACCCGATGAACGGCACGAAAGCCCCGGCAAAGACGACGTTCTACGGCCTCTTCGATCGCGCGAACAGCTTCGACATGAAGGAGCCGTTCAATGTGCCGGACCGTTTTCAGCAGCGGAGGCGACTGCTCGACCTCTCCACGCCGCTCAACTTCGTCTCGACCGCCGACATCATCGGCGGAAACTCGGGCTCGCCCGTCGTCAACCGCAGCGGCGAGTTCGTCGGCGTGATCTTCGACGGCAACATCGAGAGCCTCGTCGGCCGGTTCGTGTACGACGACACGGCGAATCGAGCGGTCGCCGTGCATAGTGCGGCAATCATCACAGCGCTGCGTACGCTCTATGACGCGCCCGCGCTGGCGAATGAACTGGAGGGGCGGGTGGTGCCGGCGCGGACAGCCACAACGGGGCCGGGGAAGAACTGACCTGCGGTGAACCGGCTTTGGGCTCAAGGCTTCGTGCTTTCGGCCCGCTCTGCCGAAGCCGAGTGCCGGGTCGTGATGTGCTTCGTTCGCTGAGAATCCCTCGTCGTGCACCGTGCGCGATGATTGAACTGGCCCAAAGCCAAGGGCCCTGAGCCCAAAGCCGACTCAGGCCGAAGCAGCCGCACTGAGCGCGGCCGCGATTTCGTCATCGCCGCAGCCTGCTTCCCGCAGCACGTCGCGTGTGTGCTCGCCGAGCAGCGGCGCGCGTCTGGCGACGGACGGCGGTGTTGCGGACATTTTCAGCGGCGATCCCAGAGTTCGCAGTCGCCCGAGCGCGGGATGATCGACGTCGACGACCATGCCGCGGCTCTGTACCTGAGGGTCGGCGAACGCCTCGGCGTAGTTGTTGATCGGCCCGCAGGGGATGCCGTGCCGATCGAAGAGCTCCAGCCAGTGCCGGCGGGACTCTCGCGCGGTGATCGCCTCGATGCGATCGACGAGCGTCGCACGATTGCGGACACGCAGGGTGTCGTTCGCGTAATCCGGAGTATCGGCCCATTCGGGGTGATCCAGAAGCCCGCACAGTCGCCGAAAGAGCCGGTCGTTCGCTGCTCCGAGGGTGATGTATCCATCCGCGCAACGGATCGCCTGGTAGGGCGCGAGCATCCGATGCGCCGACCCGAGAGCCTCGGGAATGACGCCTTCGGAGAAGTATTGCGTCGCTTCCCACACCGACAACGCGAGCCCGGCTTCAACGAGCGACGTGTCGATGTACTGTCCGCGACCGGTCCGCTCGCGAAAGTGCAAGGCAGCGAGCACTGCGGCCAGCGCAAACATTGCGGCACCGAGATCGGTCAGCGGCACGCCGACCTTCACCGGCGGTCCGCCGGGTTCTCCCGTCACCGACATCAGCCCCGAGACGCCCTGCGCGATCAGATCGAAGCCGCCCTTCGCCGCATCGGGACCCGTCTGGCCGTAGCCGGAAATGGACGCATAGATCAGGCGTGGATGATCGGCTGACAAGGTCGCGTAATCAAGCCCGAAATTCTGCATGACGCCGGGGCGGTAGTTCTCGATCAGGATGTCGGTGCGCCCGACGAGCTGTCGGAAGATGCGCTGGCCGAGCGGCGTTTTCAAATCGAGGACGATGCCGCGCTTGCCGCGATTGACGGCGTTGAAGGCTGCGCTGTCGCGACCCTTCGAGCCCGCCATCCGTCGCGTCGAGTCGCCGCCGGGCGGCTCGACCTTGATCACGTCGGCGCCCATGTCGCATAGTTGCATCGCGCAGAAGGGGCCGGCCATCACCTGCGTGACGTCCAGCACGCGAATCCCTTCGAGCGCCGTCCGGCTCTCGGTCATTCCTCTGTGCTCCGTGTGAGGTTCCGTGTCCAATTCAGAAGCGCTGTTCGCCGTGGAAGGCCCGCTCGCGTTCCTGACGTTCAATCGCCCCGAGGCCCGGAACGCGCTGACGTGGGCGATGTACGACGCGTTGATCGCCGCATGTGACGAGGTCGATGACGCGCAGAACGTCCGCGTCTTCGTCGTCCGTGCGGCGGGCGATGCGTTTGCCGCCGGTACCGACATCCGCCAGTTCACCGGCTTCGCCTCCGGTGAGGACGGCATTGCCTACGAGCGGCGGCTGGATGCCGTCATCGATCGGCTCGAGCGCGTCGCCGTTCCGACAATCGCACAGGTTCACGGCGTCGCCGCCGGCGGTGGCTGCGCGATCGCCCTCACCTGCGATCTCCGCGTCTGCACGCCGAGCGCGCGGTTCGGCGTGCCGATCGCGCGAACGCTCGGGAACTGTCTGTCGGCCACCAACTATGCGCGACTCGTCGATCTCATCGGCCCTGCGCGGACGAAAGACCTGCTGTTCACAGGCCGCTTCGTCGATGCGGCCGAGGCGCAGTCGCTCGGCCTCGTGACGCGGATTGCCGACGTTCACGAGATCGACGAAGCGGTCCGCGCGCTCGCCCTCGAGATCGCGTCGAACGCTCCCATGACGTTGCGCGTCACCAAAGAATCCCTTCGCCGCATCGCCCTGCATCGCCGGCTCGGCGCGCACGCGGCTGACGATCTCGTTGCCTCATGTTACGCGAGCCAGGATTTTCGGGAAGGGGTTGCCGCCTTTCTGGAGAAGCGGAAGCCGCGATTCACCGGGGCGTTGAACAACCCCCGGTAGCTCGGTAGCTCGGTAGTGGCGGCTGCGGCTGCGGCGCGCCGCGAATGCGGTCCCGCCGCGCGAGCGGGGGTGGGGCCCCCGCGAGCATTGAGAAAAGATGCTCGGTGGCTCGGGATTCGGAATTCGGGGTTCGGAGTTCGCGGTTGGTGGATCCGTTGTCGCCGCTCGGAAATCATCGGTCGCTCGGGGTTCGCTGGTGCGGTCAATTCGTTTCACGATTCGAGACAGGTTGACGAGCCACGAACTAACGAGCTGCCGATCACCGCGGTCTACTGACGCGGAGATCGAGCGCCTGCTCTTCGTCGAGGCTCAAGGCGATGCGTTCGCCTACCTCGATGAGTTGTGCGACGCGATCCCCGGCGCGTGGATCCGGTCTCGCGGTGGTCTGAGAGATTGCGACGATGAAATAATCTCCGGCGCGCTGCGGACCGACCCGGTATGCCCCTGCCGCAGACGATGTGGCGATCGGGAATTCGAACATCCGTGGCCATCGCGAGCGATCGGCGGGGATCATCACGACCTGCGCGCCTCGAACCGGGTTGCCTCGCTCGTCGAGCACCCGACCTGTGACGCTCGCGCCGCGCGTGCTCAGGACGACCTCCAAACGCGAAGGATCGTCATTGGCCTTGAATTCGGTCGGCACGTCGATGATGTCCTTGCCGGCGTAGCGAATGGACTTCACGTACCATCCTCGCGGCACGTTCGCAAATTCGAGCGTTCTTGCGCCGAACAGGCCGGCCAGGATGAACTCGCCGTCTTTGTCGGCAGTCCCGCTCCGACTGCTTCCCACGCCGGGCAACGGGTCGTCCGCCAGACGAGCGGCAATCAAGATGGGCGCATAACCAGGCGTCTGACGGAGAGGGAGGGATGGATCCTCCGGCACGATCCGCCCCACAACGTCGACGCCTTTCACCATTGACACGATGACGTTGTCGAGGTCCGACTTGTCAAGATGAATTGGCAGGTACCCGAATTCCTCATCGCGACGGTCCTGCCGTCTATTCCGACCGCCGATCGACGCCTCAATCGCGAAGTCGCCTGGAGCGACATCTCGAATCATGAACCGGCCATCGGCGCCTACCCCGATTCCAGTGCCGGATGTGCTGCTTCGCTCGAACTTCGTCAGGCCCACGCGAGCGCCTGCGGCTGGCGCTCCAGACGAGTCGAGGACAATTCCTGAAACCGTCAGCGTCCGGCCTCGCCGCATCTGGATCTCGATGTCGTCGACGTCGGAAGTCTCGAGGGTCACTGGCTCTGCTTCCGCTCTGTCTGCTGCGGCGGGATAACAGGTACGGAGGAATCGCTCACGGCGCCGCGCCGCCGTCCCCAGCGATCCCAATGACGGATCGGCGCAGACGATGTAACGTCCCGGCTCGAGATTGAAGACGCGAATCTGCCCGCGGTCATCGGTGCTTTGCATGAGCGACGAATGGATTTCTCGTCCGCTGTCGATGGACTCGAGGACGATCCGGACGCGCGAAAGAGGCTCACCCCATTCGTCGACGACCCGCAGCGTCATCGCGAGCGCCCGTGGAAGCGCGAGATCAACTTTCTCGTGAACCTCGCCTTCCTTCAACGCGAGCGGATCGCTCAAACCCGCCGCTTTTCGCAGCGACTGTGGCAGATGTGTCGCGCGGAATTCTCCTGGTTCGACGAATCCGTCGTACGAGCCAGCGCGCAGTCCCGTGAACTGGAATCGACCTTCGTCATCGGCCCGGGCAGTGATCGAGGTGCTGCTGTCGATCATGCGGATGCTGACGAGCGCGCGCGACATGGGTTGGCCGCTCACCTTGTCGACGACACGACCGCGGATCTCGCTCGTGCCGGGTCGCGTCGGGCCGGATGAGAGTTCTTGCAAAGCTTGGGCGAGCATCATCGACAGAAGAAAGGCGGGCACGCTCGTCATGGTTGTCTCGGGCGCAGTGCGGTCATGCGCAGGTTGATTGTCCGGTCATCGCCTTCGACGAACGTGACGCGCGTCGAGGCGGCAACGAGATCGTCGATCCGCTTGCGCCGAGAATCCGTGAATCTGGCCGGATCGAACACGAGCAGGGTGTACTCGTCCGTGCTCAGCGCGGCCAGAAGGTAGTCGCCTGGGACGATTGCGTCCAGCTTCAGTGTCCCGTCGCGAGTCGGCTGATTGAGGTCGTGTCTCATCGAGCCATTCCATCGGGTCGGGTCAGCAGGAAGCACAGACAATCCATAGTCGGTGACAGGACGTCCTTCGTCGTCGACGACCCGCACGGAGGGCCGAGCGACACGATTCGTGACGACGAGCTCCAATCGAGGTGGCTCAGGGACGCTGCCGAAATCGGTCGGCACGGCAGTGATGTCGCGTTCGCCAACTCGAACCGACCGAAGCAGCCATCCTTCCGGCAAGCCGCTCATTTCGATGACGAGCGGTAATCCTCGCTGAATTTCCGTCAGCTCGAATCGGAGCTTCTCGTCGACAGCCGCGGACTGCGGACGGCCGCTCATTTGCAACAAGGCGGGACCGAGAACGCCGGCATGCACGCGCATCCGCAATCCCTTCGATGCAGGCGGCGAAGGACCATCGAACGAGACGCGCCCCTCGACTTTGAGGCTCTTGGAGAGCGCAATCGTGAGGCCCGTCACGTCGGTGCCGACGACATCTACGAATGCGTATCCGAATTCACGCTCGCGCGCAGGTGGACGCGTGTCAGTGGGATTCATCGGTCCGCCGAGGTAGCCGGTGACGATATACCGTCCCGCCGTCAAGCCGCGCAGGACGAATCGACCCCCCGTGCTCGTCCCGCCGGACGAGACGGAACGATCCTCCAGCTCGTTCGCATTGATGTTGACGCCACCGGCCGGTTCTCCGGCCGCGTCCACAACCGATCCCGACAGCGTGAACGTTCCGCTTCGCTGCACGCGAATGTCGATTCCGACGGCATCTTTCGACGTCAGAATGACGTCGGCGGCGTTGGCGTCGGACAACGATGCGGGATGACATGTCCGAACGAAGCGAGACGAGTCGCTCCAGCGCGGTTCGCGCTCACCTTGCGCCGTCGCACAGACGCGATATCGGCCCGGTGTGAGCCCATACAAACGAAACTCGCCGCGATCGTCCGAATAAGCGCCGTCCCCCGCGCCAGGGACGCCGTCCGGACGAACAGCGTGGACCCGGACGTTTGACATTGGCTGATCCCACGGGTCGAGCACCCGTCCTTCGATTGCCAGCGCGCGCCGGAGTGCGATGTCGACTCCAGATCGCACTTCGCCGTCCTTCACGTCAACACCGGATCGTGACGGAGACGAAAACAGTGTCATCGGCGACGACTTGCCGAACGCCTGCCGAAGATGTGTCGCTCGCAGCTCACCAGGTCCGGCTGTGACGCCGTACTCCCCCGGCTCGATGCCGTTGAACTCGTAGCGGCCATCGGCATCGGTCAGAGTCTCGGTTGGTGCCGAACCGCCGTTCGGTGTGAGCGTCACGATCGCGCGCGCGAGCGGTCGACCGGACTCTTGCTCCGTGACCCGGCCTGTAATGGACGCCGAGCCACGGCGTGAGGGTGCAGTGTCACGGGGCGGCGCAGGCTGCTGCAATTGCGCTGCGGTCACGAGCAGGAGCAGGATCGCGGTGTACATG
>JBKPCD010000120.1:0-73798 GCA_046727175.1 Acidobacteriota bacterium
TAATCACTGATGAATTGCACTCGCTCGTCCATGGGCGACCTCTCTCGCCAGGGCATTGCACCTCCGTGTGCTTAGTTCCTGGCCGAAAAGTGTTACCCATGTCGCCGGACAATTGTGTTACCCAGGTCGCCGGACCGTACCAATCAGGGATTAGTGATCAGGGATTAGTGATCAGGGATTGGTGGTCAGGGATTCGAGCCTTGCCCGCGAAGTAATCGTAGATCATCCGCGAGATACGGGCGCCCGTCACGAGCGCATCGTTCTCGATCCCCCACCGCGTGTCCTGCACCTGGCGCGCACAGATCGCAATCGTGTAGCGCAGGTTCTTCCCGGTGACGATCGCGGCGTCGGCGCGGACGTGGCCTTTGGCGCCGTTCGGTCCGGGCTGCTTCTCCTCGTCGGTGCCGGTCTTGTTTCCGACTTGCACCGAGTCGTCGGCTGGAAGGAGCCTCGGGATCATCCCCTTGTCCTGCTGCTTGCGCAGCGTTGTCAGCATGGCGCGAGAGGCGTCGGCGCTGACGGCTTTGCCCTCCGCGATGAGCGCCATCAACCGCGCCATCTCCCGAGGCGTCGTCATTCCAAGACCAAACTCCCGCTCGAGCTCGGGAAACAGGTCGGGGTGGCCATCGCGAAAGGTCGGCCGGAACAGCCGTGTCTCCGTAAAGCCCGCAGTCGCCAGCCCTTCGTCGATGCGGGCCGTGCCAAGCCGGCCAATCAGCATGTTGGTGGCAGTGTTGTCGCTCAGAGCGATCATCAGGTAAATCAGATCTCCGACCGTCACCGCCAGGCCGTCGTGCAGGTTTCTCAGTACGCCCGATCCGCCGACCTTCTCTTCGTCTCGCAGCGTCAGAACCGTGTCGAGCGACAGGCCGCCTTGTTCGGCTTGACGGTACGCCTCGAACATCACCGCCGTCTTGATGGTGCTTGCAGTTGGAAAGCGCACGTCCCCGCTGACCGCGATGACCTCGCCCGAATCGAGGTTGATCGCCGCCACTCCCATGACGCCGCGGAAATCCTTCAGAGTTTGGCCAATCGACGCTTCCATGGACTGCGTGCCGCGTTGTGACAGACCGATTGCGATGACGGCCGCCACGACGACAGGAATTCCTCTCACCACGCGTGACTATATTCCCGAACCATCTGACGGCTCCACTCTGGTCACCGCCGCGCCGCCGAACCCGGTGACGCGTTGTGGCTCCCCCTTACAGGGGAGAAAGAGCGCTCGCCGGAGAGGTCGATTCGCGGCTTCTGCCGCCACGGCTCCGGTGATCGCATGGTTCCGCAAAAAAAATTACAAAATGGGCAATGATCAGCTTGCGCAATCGAGGGAACTCGGCGCATACTCCGCATGCGCGCTGCGACAGACACAACCCCTAGTGCCGGAGATGACGGACACCACCACGCTTGGGCTTTACCTGCGACGCGAGCGTGAGCGTCGCGGCCTCACGCTCCGAGTCATTTCTGAAAACACCAAGGTGTCACTGACCCTGCTCGAGGGACTCGAGGCCGACAACATTTCCCGCTGGCCCGGCGGGATCTTCCGCCGGGCGTTCGTTCGCTCGTATGCGCAGTGCGTCGGGCTCGATCCGGATGACGTGTTCCGTCGCTTCGAGGAACAGTTTCGGCCGCCGGAGTTCGAAGTCGCGCGCCCATCGGGCTCGCCGCTCGTTCAGATCGTACAGGCTGCCGCTGTTGAGCAGGCGAGCAGACCGGCGGCTCTCGGTAATCCGCCTCCAGGTCGCTCTCGCGTTCTTGGAACTGCTGCCGATCTCACCGTCGCCGTCGTCCTGGCATTCGGGAGTGCCGCTGCCGGGTCGCGACTGCTCTGGCCGGTTTTGTTGATCGCCGTGTACTACGCTGTCGGGATTCTGCTCACCGGGACGAGCCCGATGGTCGCCCTGCTCTCGGACCAGTCCTCGCCCGCTCCACGGCCCGATCGCGCCCTCCGAGGTTCACAACCGGCAGCCGACAGTCCTCTTCCCCATCGTCGAGGCATGCAGCCCGGCGTCTCGTAAGCGCGGATTTCGCGGATTTTGGTGGGCTACGTGGATTTGCGGATTACGGATCAGTCGTGTCCTGCTAGACTGCGCGCTGAGCGACTCTGATACTCAACTGGGACCTTCGGTCGTTTAGCGGTTTCTGTTGAGCTGATTTGGAGCCGCTGGTTAACGCCTTGCATGCTGCGGGCGAGGAGGGTGTACGCATGGCGATTCTGTCGTGGATTCTGTTCGGGCTCGTAGTCGGGATCATCGCAAAGCTCCTGATGCCGGGGCGCGACCCGGGTGGGTTCATCGTCACCATCCTGCTTGGTATTGCCGGCGCGCTCGTCGGCGGATTCATCGGTCGGGCGATGGGGTTCTACGGTCAAGGCCAGAGCGCCGGGTGGCTGATGTCCATCCTCGGCGCAATTGTGCTGCTGTTTATCTATCGACTCGCTGTGCGACGCGGCGCCTGAGCGACCTCGTTGCGCCAGGATTCCGGGGTGCCGCTGCCGCGGTGTCACCGCGGCGCGGGACCCGTAACCAACCGTATCGCCGACCAGATTTCACCCGCCATTGGAAGAAGCGTCTTCGGTTGTGACACCGTTCGTACTGTCGCCTGGTGTCACGTTAAGATGGAGACGATTCCGTCCACAATCAGCGCGTTACAAAGGAGAATCCGAAAATGCTTCGCGCGGTTCGTGTGGGTGCGATCGTGCTCGCGACTGCTTTCGCGGCCGGAGCCTCACACGCCCAGACTGTAGACGAGCTCGTCGCGAAGAACCTCGAAGCCAAGGGAGGCCTCGAAAAGCTCAGGGCCGTCAACAGCGTGAAATCGACAGCCAGAATCCAGTCGCAGGGCGTTGAAACGTCCATGATCCTGTGGGCAAAACGGCCGAACCTGTTCCGCCGCGAAATGCAGGGCCAGGGCAACACGGTCATCATTGCGTTCGATGGAAAGACTGTCTGGGCGATCAACCCTATGACGGGATCGAGTGCACCGCAGGCGGTAACGGGACCGCTCGCCGACATGACGCGGGAGCAGGCCGATTTCGACGGGCCCCTCATCGACTACAAGAGGCGCGGATTCACGATTGAGCTCGTCGGCAAGGAAACGCTGAAGGACAGGCCGGTGTATCACCTGAAGATCACGAGCAAGACCGGCCAGATCCAGCACTACTACCTCGACGGCGATTCCGGCCTTGAAGTGAAAACGTCTCAAACGATGGCGCAGGGGGGGCAGACGATAGAGATTTCGAGCGCGATGTCAAACTATCAGAAGGTGAATGGCTTCGCCGTCCCCTTCAGCCTGCAGCAGTCGATGAACGGCAACATCGCCGCTCAGATTACGCTGGAGAAGATTGAATTCAACGTCCCGATGGACCAGTCGCTGTTCACGATGCCTGCCGAGAAGAAATAAGGCAGCCGTAAACGCGGTCCAGCAGATCTGCGCCGGTGAAGGGGCGAACGAGGACGTTGCCGTCCTGGTGGCCGCTCGTGCCGGCCGGTGCGAGGAACAACGATCGAAGATTCGGCGAGTGGCGCTTCAGGCGTTCGGCAAGTGCCGGTCCTGATCCATCTGCCATCGAGAGCTCGGCGATCAGGATGTCCGTCGGGCGACCACTGAGACACGCGAGCAGCGCGTGGCCGGAGTGTCGTGCGTGCATGACGGCGAAGCCGTCTTCCTCCAGCACGCGACCACATTCTTCGCCGAAGCTCGTATCTTCAGCAACGACGAGCACCGTGACTGACGCCGCCCTGGCGGGACGCAGCACGCGGTCGACGGAGTACTGGCGGTTGCCAGCTCGAGACGCCATAGTCGCGATTCTCGAGTGGCAAGCGCGATGCCGCCCGTAAACTGCCCGAATCGGCCCGATCTCGCCGGTCAGCGGCGCCGGCCGTTACGATACTGATCGGGCTCTCACGATTTCGGCTTGTCACACTCTTCCGAGCCGCTCCTGCAGCTTCTCTCGATATCCGCGGCTCAGCGTCAGGCGCGTCCCAGTGCGCAGGACCACGGCGTATTCCCCGTTCAACCAGGGCTGCATTTCCTGGATTCGCTCCATGTTGACGATGCGGGATCGATGGATCCGGAAGAACTTTTCCGGATCGAGTCTGCCTTCGATGGCATTCATCGTTTCCCTGAGGAGGTGCGAGGTATTGCCGACGTGAAGCCGCACGTAATTGCCGGCGGCCTCGATCCAGTCGATTTCGTCCATTCGCAGGAAGAAGAGCCGGCCCGCCGACTTCACGACGAGGCGATCGGATCTCGGCTGATCCCGCCGAAGATCCTTGACCAGCGCCAGAAGACGTCGGCCGAGATCGCCAGTCTCGTCCCGCTCGATATGCTTGCGCGCTCGCTGGAGCGCCTCGGTGAAACGCTCGCGATCGAACGGCTTGAGGATGTAGTCGAGCGCCCTGACCTGAAACGCCCGAAGGGCGTGCTGGTCGTACGCGGTCACGAAGATGACGAGTGGCATGCGGTCCGTACCGACCGCGTCGATGACGTCGAAGCCGTTCATCTGCGGCATCTGAACATCGAGGAACATCAGGTCCGGCGCGTGGTCTTGAATTGCCGTAATGGCCTCCTCGCCGTCGCGGCACTGGCCAACGACCTCGATGTCCGGCTCCGATGAGAGCAGTGTGGCCAGACGTTCTCGAGCAAGAGGTTCGTCGTCGACGATGAGGGTCTTTATTTTTTTCATGGTGGTTGTCCCGTCCAGGTTGCTGAGTTATGCGATCGGTCGCGGATAGCGTTGAGCCATGCCGTTCCTGGTTCGTGTCGATCCGACAGCGTCATGACGAGAGGTGATGTTCGTGTCTGCGGACTCGGCCCCGTGGACCGCAGCGCGAGCGGCCTCGGTCCGCCACGGAATCGCAATGACCACGGCGAGACCGGCCTGCTGACGATGGAACTCGAAGCGGTAATCGGCGCCGAAGAGGTGCTGAAGACGCGCGCGCGTCGTCGACACGCCGATGCCCTTCTGAAGCGCCGTCAGCGCGTCTTCAGAGAGCCCGACCCCGTCGTCGCGAACCTCCATCAGCAGTTTGTCGCCGTCACGTCGCGCAGAGACGTGGATGTGGCCCGGGCCAGCCTTCTTTGCGATGCCGTGCTTGATCGCGTTCTCGACGAGCGGCTGCAGGATGAAGTTCGGGACGGACGCGTCGAGCGTTTCCGGCTGCACGTCGAAGCGCGCGACGAGGCGATCGGCGAATCGCGTCTGCTCGATCTGAAGGTACTTCGACAGGAACTCCAGCTCGACTTTGAGGGTGATTTCCTGCTGGCCTGTGTTCTCGAGCGTGATCCTCAACAGGTCGCTGAGCTGCATCAACGTGCGATCCGCGGCTTCGACATCGCGGTGCATCAGTGTCGAGATCGCGTGCAGCGTGTTGAAAAGAAAATGCGGGTGGAGCTGGTGTTGCAGCGCCTTGAGCTGCGCAGCCACGAGCTTCGTCTCCAGGCTGGCAGCCGCGAGCGCTCGATCGCGTGATTCACGATAGTACAGGACGGCGTGGCTGACGCCGACGATGGCCCCGTACGTGACCATTTCCCAGTCGAGGTTGCGAACAAGCGAGCGCTGAACCTGTTCCCACCACTCGAACGGCTTGCCAGCCGCGATTGCGAGCCGCCACGAGACCGCAGTCACGCCCATCGAGTGGGCCAGGCAGAACACAATCATGGACGGAAGGTGCACTGCCATCGCTCGCGCCAGCCCCTGCCGCTCGAAACGGAAGTGCTGCGACAACCACACGATTGCCGGCGTCAACGCGGCGAGGATGTACCAGTAGGCGAAATTCAGGATGACCATCCATCGCCAGTAACTCGCCGAGTCCTCTCCGAGCGAGATGGCCACCCGCCACGCAAGGATCGCCGAGACGACTCCCATCACCGTCGCCGCAATGAGAATCAGCGACCAGTGCACTCCGTAGCGCGGGTGGACGCGAGCCGGCAGATCGGTGCCGGAGCCGGACGGGTCGAGACGACTGTCGAGGGGCGGTTTCATGATGCCGGCACTGATGAAGTCCACGCCGCTGTGCTGTCAGACGGGCGACGGCGTTCGTCCGCTGGTCCCGAGCCTGGGCCCAATTGCATGCTCAACGTTAGACGTATGAACGGGCTCTTTCGTGTCGTTAATTGTTAGTATTGCGCGACTTGCATCACTGATATTGGGCGATACGTGTGGAGGATTCGGTTCGTCAATCTGAAGCGAACGCTCGCCCCGGTCCGAGGGTGATTCGTCCCTGAGCGATCTGGAACCGGTTCAGGGTTCAGGCTTCAAGGTCCTGGGTTCAACGGGCGCAGTTCGGGCTTCAACGTTCGTAGTGAGGACCTCCGATTGCCGACGATGAGCGATATGAACCCTGAACCTTGGAGCAAGCGGGCAGAGCCCGCGAGCAAAATTTTCGCCAACGTCATCGCTGAAGATCATGGAAGCTGCCGTATCATGATCGCGTGAGCATATCGACAACCCGCGTTCACCGTAACTGGCAGACCGGTGACGTTTTCACCGTCACCGACGCCACTGAGCTCTATGAGGTTGATCGTTGGGGGAAGGGCTACTTCTCGATCTCGCAGGCGGGACACGTTCTTGTCCATCCGACGAAGGACCCCTCACGAGCCATCGACCTCAAGCAGCTGACCGACCACCTGCTGCTGCGGGGGATCCACCTCCCGGTGCTCATCAGGTTTCGCGACATCCTCCGGCACCGCGTCGGCGACATTCACCACGCCTTTCAGTCCGCCATTACCCAGCATCAGTACGACGGCGGCTATATCTGCGTCTATCCCATCAAGGTGAACCAGCAGCGGCAGGTCGTCGAGGAAGTCCTGGATTTCGGCCGCGAGTACGGCTTCGGGCTCGAAGCCGGCTCCAAGCCGGAGCTGCTGGCGGTAGTTGCGCAGGCCTACAACGACACGCCGATCATCTGCAACGGGTTCAAGGACGCGGAGTTCATCGAGATGGCGATGCTGGCCCAGAAAATCGGGCGAAACGTCATCCCGGTGGTGGAAAAGTACACCGAGCTCGGCCTGATTCTGAAGTACGCGGAGAAGGTGGGCGTTCGGCCGCAGATTGGGATGCGCGTGAAGCTGGCGGCCCGTGGGGGAGGGCGCTGGCAGAGCTCCGGCGGCTATCGATCGAAGTTCGGTCTGACGGTCGCCGAGATCCTCCGCGGTCTCGAAGAGCTGAAGGCGCTGGGGATGCAGGATTGCTTCAAGCTTCTGCACTTCCATCTGGGCAGTCAGATTCCCAACATCCGGATCGTCAAGGGTGCGCTCAACGAAGCGGCGCGCATCTACGCGGAGCTCGTGAAGGCCGGAGCGGGGCTGCGCTACCTGGATGTCGGGGGCGGCCTCGGCGTGGACTACGACGGCTCGCAGACCAATTTCGAATCGAGCGTCAACTACACGCTCGAAGAGTACGCGAACGACGTCGTTTATCACATCCAGACGGTGTGCGACGACGCCGGCGTCAAGCACCCGACGATCGTGTCCGAGAGCGGCCGCGCGATCGTCGCGTACCACAGCGTCCTCATCTTCAACGTTCTTGGCGTCTCTGCGTTCGGCGAGGAGAAGATTCCCGAGACCATCTCGCCGGCAGAGGCCGAGCAGCCCGTCATCGATCTGCTCGAAACCTACAACAATCTCTCAATCCGCAACGCGCTGGAGAGCTACCACGACGCCCAGCAGGCGCTCGACATGGCGCTCAATCTGTTCAGCGGCGGCTACCTGCCGCTCGACCAGCGGTGTCAGGCCGAGAACCTCTACTTCGCGATTCTCGTGAAGCTCAAAAAGCTGGTCAGCCAGATGGACGATGTCCCGGAGGACCTCCAGGGGCTGGACGATGCGATGGCGGACACCTACTTCTGCAATTTCTCGCTGTTCCAGTCCTGTCCCGACAGCTGGGCCATCAAACAGCTCTTCCCGCTCATTCCCATCCATCGACTGAACACGCCGCCAACGCACCACGCGGTCCTCGGCGACATCACGTGTGATTCCGATGGCAAGATCGATCAGTTCATCGATCGACGAGACGTGAAGCGGACGCTGCCGCTCCACAGCGTCAATGGCGAGCCCTACTACCTTGGCGTGTTTCTCGTCGGCGCGTACCAGGAGATCCTTGGCGACCTGCACAACCTCTTTGGCGATACGCACGCCGTCCATGTCAGTCTTGACGAGCGCGGCAATGTCGTGCTCGACGCGGTGATCAAGGGGGATACGGTCAAGGAAGTGCTCGATTACGTCGAGTTCGACGCCGCCACGCTGGTCCGCAAGCTCCGGAGCGACGTGGAGCTCGCCGTCCGCGAAGGAAAGATCAATTACGAAGAATCAGGACGGCTGCTCGAGTTCTACGAGGAAGGATTGCAAGGTTACACCTACCTCGAGGATCCGAAGGAGCGTTAGGACATTGCGGATTGGAGATTGACGGATTGTCGATTGCAGATTGGTGAGTTGATCCCACAACAATCCTCACTCTGTAATTCGTCAACCGGCAATCTTCAGTCCGCACTCTGCAATCGATCTATTTTTTCAGCATCTCCTCGCGCTTCGCCCTGAATTCATTTCCGGGCTTCCATTCAGGATATTTCTCCGCATCCGCAACCCGGTAGCCAACGGCCAGCAGCAGCTGCGCATCGTCGACGGCGCCGGTCAGATCCCAGTCCGGCTTCACCTCGTCGGACGGCGCGTGATAGTCGTGGTCGACGTATTCCTTGCGTTTTCGGGCACCGTAGTCGGCAGGCTTGCCGAGGAACTCGACACCAGGATTCGGGTAAAGGGCAGGCACGCCCTGCTTCGCGAAGTTGAAGTGATCGGAACGATAGTAGAACCCCTTCTCTGGCTCGGGATCGGGACGCAGGGTGCGGCCCTGTTCGGCGGCGGCGTCACGCAGGTAATCGTCGAGATCTGACGCGCCGATGCCTACGACCGTGATGTCCTTCGTTCGCCCCCACTGATTGACTTCGTCCATGTTGATGTTCGCAAGCGTTTTCGCCAGCGGATAAATCGGCGTGACGGAGTAGTACTGCGAGCCGAGGAGCCCCTGTTCTTCGGCAGTGACCGCCAGGAACAGGATGGATCGCTTGGGCGGCGGCTGCGTCTGCGTGAACGCGCGGGCGATCTCCAGCAGTGAAGCCACGCCTGACGCGTTGTCGAGGGCGCCGTTGTAAATCTTGTCACCGTTGACCGGTGCGCCCACCCCCAGATGATCCCAGTGCGCGGTGTAGATGACGTACTCGTCCCTGCCCTGGGGATCGGTGCCTTCCAGCTTTGCGACGACGTTGCGTGAATCGACGGTCCGAAGCCTGTTCCTGACCGCAAGCGAGGCCTGCAGGCCGAGCGGAACCGGCTTGAACTCACGCGTGATGGCCTGCTTCTTGAGCGCATCGAAGTCCTGGCCGGCCATCGCCAGAATCTTCTTCGCCGTATCGAGCGTGATCCAGCCTTCGATTGCCGCGCGCCCCATGTTCCTGTCGGGCGTCACGAGGTCGAACTTCTCTTCGAGATTTCCCTGCACCACGGTGAACGGATAACCTGCCGGTCCGGTCTCGTGCACGATCAGCACGCCCGCGGCGCCCTTGCGCGCACCCTCTTCGAACTTGTAGGTCCAGCGGCCGTAGTAGGTCATCGCGTTGCCGCTGAACAGCTTCGGATCGAGCTTCGACGGGTCCGCCGGATCGGGAACGGCCGGATCGTTCACGAGGACCATGATGGTCTTGCCCGTGACGTCGAGACCCTTGAAGTCGTCCCATTTGTACTCGGGCGCCTCCACGCCGTAGCCGGCGAAGACGATCTCCGACCGGTCGATTGCAGCGCTGTCAGCGACATGCTTCGTCCAGGCGACGACATCATCGCGCCATTTGAACGTTTGCTTCTGCGTACCCTTGGCGATCGTCAGCGGTTGGGTTGCGGTACCTGTGATGCCGACGAGTGGCACTTTCTGTACGTAGGTGCCGTCGGTATTACCCGGTTTGAGTCCCAGCTTCTTGAATTCGTCCTCCAGATACTTGACGGTGAGCTCTTCGCCTTTGGTCCCCGGCGCCCGTCCTTCGAATTCGTCTGCTGAGAGAACCTTGGTGCGGTCCAGGATGGCCTGAGGAGCGATCTTCGGAAAGTTCGAAAAACGAATCTTCGCTACAGCCGATGATGTGGCGGCACCCTTACCCGCAGTGGCGGAGGAAGACGTTTGTTCCGACTGACTATCACAGGATGAGGCAAGAAGCGCGGCGACCAGCAGCGCAGGAAGCGATCTCATCATCTACGCATTGTACCGTGCGCCGCGATGCCCGAACCAGCACGTGGGATGTTCTCGCTGCGGCCCAGAACCTACAGGAGATCAGGAGCTGAGGAGAAATCAGGAAGCTCTTCTCGTCTCCTGATCGCTTGTTTCATTTGCGGCACGACGAAGCGAACCGACCTACCGAACTACCGTATACCGTGGAGTGGAAGTGGCTCGGCCTTTCGATCAGCTGACTGCGTTCTTGATCCTCGCGCGGCGATACGCAGTAATTGCCGCGATCACGTGACAGATCCAGCCGAGCGTCCCACCCGACCCAATCCACAGCCCGGGTGTGATGATCAGCCAGAAGATCCCGCGCAGAAAGTCTCCGTTGTAGAACTGCCCGATGCCAGGAATGATCAGGCTCAGAACGGCTGCCGTTCCCGGATTGCGCATTGTTAACCGGGGGACTTTGTCCGCCGGACCCCCATAGGCACCCCACCGCGCGCAGTCCGCGCGGCGGGGGGCCGCTACACGCTCGCTCGCGGGGGCCCCTACGCCCCGCTCCGCTCGCGTGGCTCATTCGCTGCGCTCGTTCGCTCGCGCACGCACTAATTCAATTACGTGTCGCCGCCGCGGGCGCTTCGATCGCCGTACGAGTACCCAGTTCGCGATCCATGTCGAGCAGCGACGACGGATCGTCGCCAATCAGGTGAAACTTCGCCACGATCTCACGCGCCGTCTTTTCCTCCTCGACCTGCTCCGTCAGAAACCACTGCAGCTCGGCGACCGCCGCAAACGCCTTCTCGTTGAACGCCGTCTCGTACAGCGTATCGATCTGGCGGCTGACTTCCTGCTCCTGCGCGAGCGCGCGTTCGAAGACGTCCGCGAGCGACGAGAACGTCTGTCGCGGTTGCTCGAGGGGCTTCAGCTCGACCTGTTCGTCTCTCGCCAGAATGAAGTCGAACAGCTTCATCGCGTGCATGTACTCTTCCTGACTCTGCGACCTCAACCAGCGTGCGGCCCCCGCGAACTTCTGCCGCTCGCACCACGCCGACATTGCGAGGTACGCATACGACGCGCTCAGCTCCGAGTTGATCTGCTGGTTGATGGCTTCGACGACGCGAACGTTCATCTAGTTTCTCCTTGCACGAGCGGGCCACGGCGAGCCGGCTCTGGGCTCATGGCTCTTGGCTCTCGGCCGCGCCAAAACTTCTCGAGTCCATGTCGAGGCGAATTTCATCAGTCTATTGATTCACGCCAGCCTGCGAAACCAGTTTCGCGGAAACTGTGCTGAAAGCATTCGGCACTTGGGTTTAGATCTGGCCCAAAGCCCAAGCCCAAAGCCGCACGCCAGTCTACCGATCCACGCCAAACAGGAGAAACGACGTCCGCTGAGTCGGACTGAAGTTGTCATCGCTCGCCAGGATGAGCGACCGCCGACCGTCGTGCAACCGTGGGCCGAACGCCATCGCCTCGAAGTTCTCGAGGTGTGCGAGCGCCGGGCTCAAGCCGGTCACCTGCGAGAGATCGAGCAGCAGTGTCTTCTTCACCGGCGTGATCGACGCGTTCGTCAGCGATTCGAGCCCTGACACGTCAGACGCGCCGGACAGCGTCGTCCGGAACAGCCTGATTCGATTCGCGCCTTTCTCCTTTTGATCCTTTTCGGCGACGTAGCTTCGCTCGAGCGCGAGCAGATCCGTGTTGCTCGTCGCAATCAACTCGACGAGGCCGTTGATCGACGTGTCGGGCGCGTAGTCCTCGCGCACGATGGGTTCGAGCAAATAGACGAACTCGCGCGCGGGCTCGTACGTGCCGTTGCGCCGCACGTATTCGAGGATTCGTACCGGCGCGCCGTGATCGAACGTCGCCGGTTCACCGTCCTGAACGAGCGGGCTCTCCAGTGCCGTGAAGAGTCGGCCGCCGCCGGGCACTACGGCCAGGCTCTCGAAGGCCGCATTCGGACGCGCGCCGTGCGTGAGCGGTCCCGTTGGCGTTGGCAGATACCGATTACGGACTTCGAGTTGCCGGACGAACCGGCCATTCCGCGTGTACTC
Organism: Acidobacteriota bacterium; assembly: GCA_046727175.1. Taxonomy (GTDB): domain Bacteria; phylum Acidobacteriota; class Vicinamibacteria; order Vicinamibacterales; family 2-12-FULL-66-21; genus JBKPCD01. The sequence goes on from JBKPCD010000120.1 coordinate 12,253, forward strand.
GACGAGCGCCGGCGGAATGCGCGGTTCGCGACTGCCGGAGCCCTCGGACGCAATCAGCAGGTTCCCGTCTCGCAGGATTGCCACGCCTTCTGCATCGAGCCTCGCTGGCGCGCGCGGGTCGCGCGCCAAATACGTTACGTCGAGAGGGCTCACGGTGAACGGCGGCTCCTCGCGTACCTCGAATCGGTACACGCGAACATCGGTGTTGTCGTCGGAGACTCCTACGAGCTCGTGTCCGCCACCTATCGTCGCCAATCCGGAGATGCCGCCGAAGCGCGGCCCGTTACCCGGCGGAAACCGCGTCAGCGACGGAATATCGTATTCCCCGACGAGCCGCAGCGCGCCGATTTCGGTCAGGCGATTGGGTACGATCGCCGCGCGGGTCGTCGGGCCGCACGAGCACAGAAGGATTCCCGAGAAGATGAAAGACGCGCGCCGCACTGGAAAAGCAAAATTCTACCAAGGGTACTGCTCGAACGCGGCGCGGACCTCTTCACGGGACACTTCTCTCCACTGGCCGGGTTGCAGCGAACCGAGTTCGATCCCGCCGAACGCCACACGCAGCAGACGCGTAACCTCGTGACCGACGCTGGTGAACAGGCGTCGGATCTCGCGGTTCTTTCCCTCGGCCAGTTCGACGATAACGTGCGTTTCCCGGCGTGACCGTTTGCGTACGTGCACGCGCTCGGCGCGGACTCCTTCGAGGCCGGCCTCCATTCGCTGCACCTTCTCGTCGGACACGGCGCCGCGAGCGGTGACCACGTAACGGCGGACGATCGCGTTGGCGGGATCGGTCAGCCAGTTGGCGAGTCGCGTGTCCGTCGTACACAACAGCAGACCCGTGCTCGCGAGATCGAGCCGGCCGATCGCGACGAGTCCCTGGGCGTGCGAGCCAAGCGCGTCGAACACCGTCCTGCGTCCCTGTGGATCGCGCTTCGTCGTGACGATCCCGCGCGGTTTGTGGAAGGCAATCGTTCGCCAGGGTCTCGACGACGGACGACGGCCGTCTACCGCAATCGCGGTGTCGTCCGGGTTGACGAGACGCGCGGGATCGAGCACGGGCCGTCCGGCAACCGTGACGCGGCCTGCTTCGATCAACCCACGCGCCTCGCTTCTCGACGCGAGCCGAAGCTTGGACAGCGCGCGATCGAGACGAACGCGCGAACCAGCCTCTCGGCTCGAGGCTCTTGGCTTTTGGCGCGACATCAGTAACCGCGTAGCGGATGATTTCAACGTTCTCGCACCCAGTCGCTGCGACTACGAGCAAGGCCTAAAGCCGCGAGCCGTAAGCTTGAGCCGTCTCGAGCCTAACCTTTCACGCTGCGCCATCGTCCTATCCTCCATGTCATGGACTGATTTTCGTCGCGATCTGATCTATTCGCTGCGCTCGCTTCGCCGGAGCCCGGGGTTCACCATTGTCGCGCTCCTGACGCTCGGGCTCGGGATCGGCGCCAACACCGCCATCTTCAGCATCGTCGACGCCGTGCTGCTGCGGCCGCTGCCGTTTCACGACGCGGATCGGCTCGTCTTTCTGTGGTCGACCGGTCCTTCGTCGCAACGCGACTCCCTGACGCCGGCGCGCCTGAGAGACTTCGCCGAGCAGATGACGACGGTAACAGCAATCGCCAGTCTCAGTCATCTCTCGGTGAATCTCACCGATGCTGGAGATCCCGAAGGCGTCAGCGCCTCGAGCGTATCGTCCGGTTTCTTCGACGTGCTGGGCGTTGCCCCTCTCATCGGGGATACGTTTCACACGTCCTCCACCCCACCGCGCGGGACTACGGACCGCGGGAACCCAGGCTCGCGAGTCGATCAGCGCGACGTCGTGTTGAGCTACGGACTCTGGACCCGTCGATTCGCCGCCGACCCGACGATCGTGGGCCGGGACATCACGATCAACGGAACGTCGCGTCGCGTCGTAGCTGTCATGCCGTCAGAGTTTCAGTGGCCCGCCATAACGTCGAGGAGCACGAGCAATGCGCCGGCACCAGAGCTCTGGCTGCCGGGTAATCACCAGGACGTGCCGCGGACTCCGAAGGATGACCCGACCGAGGACCTCGCGACGCGGCGCGGAGGCAGTTACCTTCGCGCCGTCGCCCGCCTCGCAGACGGCGTCTCGACAGCGCAGGCGCAGCGCGAAGCGGAGGCGATTGCGACGCGATTGGCCGCTCTGCATCCGACCGATGAGGGCGGTCGGAGCGCCGCGCTCCAGCCAATCCGTGATCAACTGTTCGGAACGGTCGAGCGGCCGCTGCTCATCCTGCTCGGGGCTGTCGGGTTCGTGCTGGCAATTGCCTGCGCCAACGCAGCCAGCCTGCTGCTCGGACGCGCGGCCATTCGTCGGAAGGAAATCGCGGTGCGCCTGGCACTCGGCGCCGGCCGCGCGCGGCTCGTTCGTCAGCTGCTCACGGAAGCCACGATTCTCGCGTTCGGCGGCGCGTGCTTCGGGCTGCTGCTGGCCTGGTGGGGCAAGACGTGGCTCGTGGCCGCCGCGCCCGCAGGCATCCTGCGCGTGGATGACGCCGCGATCGACGGACGCGTGCTGGCCTTCACCACGATGGTTGCGCTCGCGACCGGCATACTATTCGGGATCGTTCCGGCCCTGCAGGCCTCGACCGGCGCGCTGAACGAGGATTTGGCCGAGGGCAGCACACGGATGTCGGCGACGCGGAGAACGGGGCGTTCCCGCGATCTGCTCGTGGTCGCGGAAATCTCCGTCGCGTTGGTCCTGCTCCTCGGTGCCGGGCTCCTGTTGCGGAGCTTCATCGCGCTGTCGCGCGTCGATACGGGCATTGCTGCTCGAAACCTGCTGACGTTCGATATCGTGCTCAGAGGACGCGCGTACGACAGCGATCAGTCACGGCTGTCGTTCTACAACGAGGTCCTGCGATCGCTGAGCGGACTGCCTGGTGTGAGCGCAGCCGCCGGCGCGGTGACGTTGCCGATCGGCGGCGACAATTTCGGAACCGGCGTTCAGATCGAAGGATGGCCGATACCGAGGCCCGGACAGGAGCCGCGGGCTGGGTACCGCATCGTGACGCCCAACTACTTCCGGACGATGGGCATTCCCATCAGAGCCGGACGCGACTTTCGCGATTCGGACACGAGAGACAGCGCGCCTGTCGTGATCGTCAACGAAACGTTCGCCCGCCAATGGCCGGGTCGCGATGCGATCGGGCGTCGCGTCCGTTTTGGACCCGACGACTCCGATCCCTGGATGACGGTGATCGGCATCGTGGGTGACGTGCGTCACCAGGGACCAGCCACGCCGCCGGTACCCGAAATCTACGAGCCAGCGGCCCGGCGACCGTTCAGCGGGATGACGTTCGTGATCCGCACGGCCGGAGCGTCCGAAACGCTCGCAACGCCGATCCGCAAGGTGATCGCCCAGCTCGATCCTGCCCAACCCATGACCCGTCCCACCTCGATGGATGAACACCTGGCGCGATCGCTCGCGAGGCCGCGATTCCTGTCCACGCTCGTGGCCGGCTTCGCCGCGCTCGCATTGACGCTCTCCGTCGTAGGCATTTACGGGATCATGTCGTACTCGGTCGCGCAGAGGACGCGCGAGATTGCGATTCGAACGGCGCTCGGCGCGCAACCTGGCGACGTGATGCGGCTCGTGCTCTCGAAAGCGCTCCAATTGTCCGTCGTAGGTAGCGCAATCGGCTTGACCGCGGCCGCATCGCTGACGCGCGTCCTCTCGTCGCAGCTGTTCGGCGTGACCGCCAGCGATCCGCTCACGCATCTCGTCGTCGTCGGTCTTCTCCTTGTCCTCGCGCTCGTCGCGGGCGCCGTCCCGGCCTGGCGCGCGCTGCGCATCGAAAGCGCGTCGGCGTTGCGATTCAGTTAGGCAACGCGCCGTCTGCCCGGGTTTCCACCGGTCATCCTTTCCCGGGACGCCGGTTGTAACAGGAGACCAGAGACCAGGAGCGAAATTCTTTGCATAGCTCTTCTCCTGATCTCCTGATCTCCTGTTAAATCTGACGTGGAATCGTGCAGGTTCAACCGAGGAGTCGATCACATGGTGACGCAGGACGTGCGGTTCGCGGCGCGGATGCTGTGGAAGAATCCCGGATTCACTGCGGTTGCGATTCTCGCGCTCGCGTTGGGTATCGGCGCGAATACCGCGATCTTCAGCGTGGTTCAAGCGGTGTTGCTTCGACCGCTGCCGTACGCCGATCCCGGCCGAATCGTCGAGCTGAAGGAGACGGCACTCGGCCGGCTGCAATCGATCGCTCCCCCGAACTTCGCCGATTGGAAGGCGCAGGCCCGCAGCTTCGAGTCGATGGCCGCTTACACTGACGCGGCGGCGACGTTGAACGGCTTCGGTGCGCCGGAGCAGATCGATGCCGCAGCCGTGGGCGCGGATCTCTTTCACGTTCTCGGCGTTACACCAATGCTGGGCCGCGGGTTCCAGCCGGATGAAGACCGACCGGGCGGCCCGCGCGCTGTCATCCTGGGTCACGGCTTGTGGCAGCGGCGATTCGGCGGAGATCCGGGCATTGTCGGACGCACGCTGACGTTCGACGGCAGGGCCCACCCCGTCGTCGGCATCATGCCGCGAGGGTTCATGTTTCCTGAAGGCGTGGAATTGTGGTTCCCGCGCAGGCTGACCGACGACGACCTGAGGCCCGCCCAGCGCGGCGCCCACTATCTGAACGCGATCGGACGGTTGAAAACAGGAGTGACGCGCGCGCAAGCGGTCGAGGAACTGTCCGCGATCGAGCACCGCATTGCCGTGCAATTTCCAGACAAGCTCGAGGGATACGGCGTCTGGATCCGGCCGCTGTTCGACTCCATCGTTGGCAGCGTACGGCGGCCGCTCCTGACGATCCTGGGCGCCGTCGGCTTCGTCCTGCTGATCGCGTGCGCGAACGTCTCGAACCTGCTGCTGGCGCGCGCGACGACGCGCAGTGCGGAGATTGCGGTGCGTGCTGCGCTCGGCGCAGGCCGCTGGCGTATCGTTCGCCAGTTGCTGGCCGAGAGCGTGCTGTTGTCACTCGCAGGCGGTGTTGTCGGCGTGATGCTCGCCGTGTGGGGCGTCCGCGCCTTGTCCTTCGTACTGCCGGACGATCTGCCTCGCGCCGAGGCCATTCACGTCAGCGTGATCGTTCTTGGATTCAGCTTCGCGGTCTCGGTTCTCACCGGGCTTCTGTTCGGCGTGGCTCCCGCAATCTACGCATCGGCGCAGGACGTTGCGGCTTTCCTGAAAGACGGCCGCCGTGACGGCGCCGCCGGCGGCCGAGGAGCGCTGCGAAACGTGCTCATGGCGAGCGAGGTTGCGCTCTCGCTCGTCCTGCTCGCTGGGGCCGGGCTCGCGTTGCGAAGCTTCGCCCGATTGAGCGCTGTTGATCCCGGGTTCGATCCGTCGGGCCTGCTGGTCGTCGACGTTGCCACGCCGGAGGCACGGTATCCGGACGCCGGCGCCATCGCGCGTTTCTATCGAACGTACGTCGAGGCGCTCGGAATGGAGCCTGGCATTACGGCAGCCGGAGCGGTGATGATTCCGCCGCTGACGCGCGGCGGATTCGGCGGCACGTTCTCGATCATCGGCAAAGACGAGACGAACGATCGCCGGATGCAGGTCCGGCCGGTCACGGGCGGTTACTTCGAGTCCCTGCGGATTCCCCTGAAGCGCGGTCGCGTTCTGAAGGCGTCCGATCACGAGAGTACGCAGCCCGTGGCGGTGATCAGCGAGGACGCGGCGCGACGATACTGGCCCGGTGAAGATCCGATTGGCAAGCGGATCCGGATTCACGTCAGCATCGGCCTCAAGGAACCGCCGCGAGAGATTGTCGGCATCGTCGGCGACGTCCACATCCGATCGCTCGATCAGCAGCCAGGCCCGGTCGTCTACGTGCCGCATGCGCAATACGCCGCCGAGGAGATGAGCGTGTTCGTCCGCACTCCGGGCGATCCGATGATGGTTCTGCCGGCACTCAAGGTGCGGCTCGCGCAGATCGATCGCGCGATTGCGCTGACGCGCGCACGCACGGGCGATCAGATCGTCGGCGCGGCCGTTGCGCAGCCGCGATTCAGGATGGTGCTGCTCGGGCTGTTCGCCGGGATCGCGGTCGTACTCGCCGCAGTGGGCCTGTACGGCGTGATGGCGTTCGCGGTCGGCCAACGCCGGAGCGAGCTCGGGTTACGCATGGCACTCGGCGCGGACGCACGGGACGTGCTGCGACTCGTTCTTCGCCAGGGACTCACGCCGGTAGTCGCCGGCGTCATCGTCGGCCTGCTCGCGTCCGCGGCGTTGACCCGGGTGATGACCGGCCTCTTGTACGAGATCCAACCGTTCGATCCGCTGACGCTCGTTGCGGTCTCGTTGCTGCTGACGCTTGTCGCGACCGCCGCCTGTTACGTGCCCGCGCGGCGCGCGACAAGGATCGATCCGCTTGCCGCACTCAGGCGGTGACTTTACGCGGGGCTGTTCTCGATTGTGGGGCGCGGTCTTCAGACCGCGCCAGGGGGCGGAGTGAGAGCCCGCCCCACGACGGGTATCTCACAACCTGACAACCGACACCGTACACCTCGCGATCGGGGTATGCTCTCGCGCATGATTCGCCCGTGCGCAGCCCTGTTCGTCTCAACGATCTTCCTCTCGCTCTCTTCACGCGCCATGCCCGCCCCGAACGGCGACGGCAACTGGCCGCAGTGGCGCGGGCCCGGCGGGCTCGGCGTTGCAGCGTCGCCGAACTACCCCGACGAGTGGGGACCAGACAAGAACATCGCGTGGAAGACTGCGGTGCCCGGACGCGGGCACTCGTCGCCGGTCATCTGGGGCGATCGAATCTTCCTGACGACTTCGATCGAAGGCGAACAGGTTCCAGGTCGCAAGGCGCCGGATCACCTCGGATTCGATCTGAAGCCGGGTTACCTGCATCCGGACAGCGTCGGGGTCGACTACAAGAACAGGCTCGAGGTCCTCGCGTTCGATGCGCGTGACGGCAAGCTCCTCTGGGAAAGGACCGCGTACGACGGCTTGATGTACGACAATCGGCATCGGAAGAACACGTACGCCTCGTCAACGGTCGTGACCGACGGGAAGCTGGCATACGCCTTCTTCGAGGCAGCCGGCCTCTACGCCTATGACATGGACGGCAAGCTCGCGTGGCAGAAATCGCTCGGTCCGATCGCAAAGGCCGGGCTCGGCCCCGGCACGTCGCCGATTCTCTTCGAGAACCTGCTCATTCTTCAGGTCGATCAGGAAATGGGTGCCGGTTCCGCGATGATCGCACTCGACAAACGAGATGGGAAGGAAGTCTGGCGAGCCGAGCGCACGACTCGGCGAAGCTGGGCGACACCGATCCTGGTGCCCTCGTATCCAACCCACGGCACAAACTACGCGCCGTTGGAGCCCCGGACGATGCGGACGGAGCTCGTTGCATCAGGCGCGGAAGTCGTCATCGCGTACGATCCATCGACCGGGCGTGAGCTGTGGCGCGCAAACGGCGTCCAGAGTCATCCAATCCCGAGCCCCGTCGCGGCACACGGACTCGTGTTCATCACCGCCGGAAGTCAGGCGAAGCGTGCGCTTGCGATCAAGACTGGCGGTGAAGGCGACCTGACTGACTCCGCTGCGATTGTGTGGCGCTATTCGAAGGGGACCGCGTACGTACCTTCGCCGATCGTGGCTGGTGATTATCTGTACTTGATGAGCGACACCGGCCTGATTACGTGCCTCGACGCGCTGACCGGCAAGGTCCAGTACGAGGGTGGCCGACCGCCCGTGCCCGCGACGTTCACGGCGTCACTCGTCGCGTTCGGCGATCGGCTGCTTCAAACCAGCGAGGACGGCGACACGTTAGTGGTCAAAGCCGGTCCCAGGCACGAGATCCTGCGGACGAACCCAGTCGGTGAGCCTGTATATGCGTCGCTTGCGCTCGCGCGCGGAACGATCTACATCCGGGGCGCGCAGCACCTCTTCGCGATACGCGCAGATTTGGCGGGCCGCTGATGTTCTCCGGTTCCCCTGTTCAAGCCTACACCCCCTTCTGCTGCGATCCGGGCTGCGGGACGATGCGGAGGTACGGCTTCGGTGCTTTCCATCCTTCCGGATACGTCTTCTTCGCTTCCTCGTCCGACACCGACCCGGCGATGATCACGTCTTCGCCCTGCTTCCAGTTCACCGGTGTTGCCACCTTGTGCTTCGCCGTGAGCTGCATCGAGTCGATCACGCGCAGCACCTCGTCGAAGTTGCGGCCGGTCGTCATCGGGTACGTCAGGTTCAGCTTGATCTTCTTGTCGGGACCGACCACGAACACCGTGCGGACGGTCTGGTTGTCCGTGGGCGTTCTGCCGTCGCAGCTTCCCTGGAGATCCGCAGGAAGCATGTCGTACAGTTTCGAGATCTTCAGCTCTGTGTCGCCGATCATCGGATAGTTCGGCGCCGCTCCCTGCGTCTCCTTGATGTCGTTGGCCCAGCGACTGTGGTTCTCGACGGGATCAACGCTCAGGCCGATGATCTTGACGCCGCGCTTGTCGAATTCCGGCTTGAGCTTCGCCATGTAGCCAAGCTCGGTGGTGCACACCGGAGTAAAGTCCTTCGGGTGCGAGAACAGCACTGCCCATGAGTTGCCGATCCACTCGTGGAACTTGATGCGGCCGTCAGTGGTATCGGCCTCGAAATCGGGAGCGATATCGCCAATCCTCAGACTCATTTGTACCTCCCACGCGGTTCTATAGGGGCAAACAACAAGGATACTCCAAGCCGGGCTTGGGCGTCAGATTTCTTCCTCGTCCTGGAGCAGATGGATGAACTCGCCGAGCACCATTGCCGTCGCTCCCCAGATCTGATGACCGAGCAGATCGAAATAGGGGTACTCGACCGCTACCCCTTCGCGGATTCGGGTGCCGCGCCGGATTCGTGAGGCATCGCGCAAATCGTCCAGCAGGACTTCGAGGATCTCGTCGACCTCGCCCGGCGCCGCGATGAAGGCAGGACGTGTATCCGTGATGCCGACGACGGGATGGAGCGTGAACCCGCTGACCAGCACGTGCACGGGCGTCAGTTCGCCCAGCACACGCACGGTCGTGGGGTCGACCGCGATTTCCTCCGACGCTTCACGCAGCGCGGTTTCGGCCAGCGTCTCGCCCGCGTTGGTCGCGCCGCCGGGCAGGCTGATCTGTCCCGCGTGTCTCGGGAGGTTGCTTGCGCGGACCGTCAACGGAACGGCAACACCACTGTCGCGGGGGTAGAGCAGCAACAGCGCCGCGGCCGTCCGCGCGCTCTCGGGAAACTCTCCGGCCCGCCAGCCCGGTCGTGTGGGCGTCGGTGCAAACCGCAGCTGCGCGTCGATTCCCGGCAAGGTCCTGCTCAACCGCTCGCGAAGCGTCTGCTCGATGGTCCGCAGAGGCATGGGCTCGGATCAATTCTGGATCATCCGAGCCCGGCTCGCCTCGAGCCTCTCGGGTCATAGTGTCAGGCTTTCGGCTCATGGCTCTCGGCTTTCGGCGACCACGAACCCGCCTCTCGGCTAAGGCTTTCGGCTCTTGGCGACCTCTCTCGTTCGCACCGCATTGCTCGCCGGAGCAGACGTTGCCCCGGACAACGTCGGAGGCGGACATGGCCAGAGATCATCGCAAGCTACGTGTGTTTCACAATGCGCACCAGTTGATGCTCGCGATCAATCGACAGACAAAGACATTCCCGAAGGACGAATGGTTTGGAATGCGGCTCCAGATGCGTCGAGCGGCAACGTCGATATCAACCAACATTGTTGAAGGATCTGCGCGCAGGACCACGAAGGAGTATTTCAATTTCGTCAGTATCGCTCGTGGGTCTGCTGGCGAACTACATTACTTGATCGATCTCGCCTCGGAGCTCGGTTACCTGGCGGGAGTGGCCTTCAAAGACCTGAGTTCCCGTGCGGACCATGTGGTTCGACAGCTCGAACGCCTTCTGCAAGAGCTAGAGATCCTGCTGCTCGCCGAGTACGAGGAGCAAAGAGCCAAGGAGAATCGATTCAAGGCAAAGATTGGCCAAAGGCCTAAAACCAAGAGCCGAAAGCCTTGAGCCTTGCCGCTATCATCAACCAGAGCGCTACGATAAGAGATCATGGCTACGATGACGATGGGCTTTCCCCGCATCGACGAGGGCGTCGGACGTGCCACGCTGGAACTGGTGCGCGGGTGCACGTTCGACGACTTCATCCTCGCGCCGCAGCGCAGCGTGCTGGTACGCCGCGATCCGGCCGTCATCGATCTCTCGTGCAAGCTGTCCCGTCGCATCACGCTCAAGCGGCCCATCGTGTCCGCCAACATGGACACTGTCACTCGCGCGCCGATGGCGATCGTTCAGGCCGAGGAGGGCGGAATCGGGATCATCGATCGCGGCTTTCGTCCCGGAGAGATCGAGCCCCAGGTGCGCGAGGTCGAGATCGTCAAACGAACGCAGCACGGCGTCATCACGGATCCGTACAGCATCAGTCCGTCGGCGACGCTCGCCGAAGCCGCGGCGCTCATGGCGCGGTCGCGCGTCGGCACGCTGGTCGTCGTCGACGATGACCGTCGATTGCGTGGGATCCTGACCGAGCGGGACATTCGCTTCGTCACCGGCCGGGACATCGCCGTAGGCGATCGAATGACGCCGCTCGATCGCCTCGTCGTCCACCGCGGTCCGCTGAGTCCCGCCGACGCAGAGCAGATCATGATCGAGCGCAAGATCAAGAAGCTGCCGCTCGTTGCCCCGGACGGGACCCTGCTCGGCCTGATCACCGCGCGCGATCTGCTGCGTCAGCGCCGCATGCCGTTCGCCACGCGCGACGAGCGCGGGCGCCTCAGGGTCGGCGCGGCGATCGGCGCGACCGGCGATTATCTCGAGCGCGCCGCGGAGTTGATTCGCGCCGGCGTCGACGTCGTCGTCATCGATATCGCGCACGGGCACTCGATCGTGATGGACCGCGCCATCGCGGCATTCCGGAAGCGGTTTGGCGATTTCGAGATGATCGCCGGCAACGTGGCGACCGTGGAAGGTGCGCGGTTTCTGCTCGAGCGCGGCGTCGACGGGATCAAGGTCGGCATCGGCCCCGGCGGCGGGTGCACGACGAGAATGACCACGAGCTTCGGCGTGCCGCAGGTGCAGGCGCTCGTCGAGTGCCGTCTTGCTTTGCGCGACTCGGACGTGGCGATGATCGCCGACGGCGGGATTCGACGTCACGGCGGCATCGCCGAGGCGCTGCTGTTCGGCGGTGATTCGACGATGCTCGGGAGCGCGTTCGCGGGGACCGAGGAGGCACCAGGGGAGATCGTGCACAAGTCGGTGGTTCTTCCGGAGTCGCAGAAGGCCGTGAAGGTTCCGTTCAAGGTGCTGCGCGGGATGGCGTCGCTCGATGCGATCCGCGATCGGCTCGACGTCGAAGACGCCGACCGCGTCGAGCTGGAGGCGATCGGCGCCGAGGGGATGGAGATCAGCGTTCCGGCACGGGGGTCCGCCCGCACGATCGTCCGCGAGATGATCAAGCACCTCTGCTCGTCCATCAGTTACGGCGGCGCGTCGTCACTCGCCGAGCTGCGCGCGCGGTTCTGGGCGGATCCTCAGAAATTTCTGATCAAGCAATCCCCCTCGGCGAAGCGAGAGTCGTACCAACGCTGAGCATCCATGACAACCAGTCGCACGAGCGCGCCACCTGTCAGAGATCGCTCCCGTTCGATTCCGCGCACGTTGCTGCGGTATGCGATCGAGCGGTTCCCGGAAGCGGAAAGAGGGAGATAGTTACGGAGAGAAATGTCCGGTGCAGGCGGACGACTGGAGGAGTAGACCGCCCGCCTGCACTGACGGACCGACGCGCGCGCTACTTCTTTGCGTGCGCGGCGGTACCGCCGGACACCATGACGGACTCGGCAGTCTTGTCGCTGCCCGAGGCCGTATACCGAACTTTGGCCTGATGGCCAGTCAGACCCGAGAGGTTCGCCGCCGTGATCGTCTTCGAGTCCTCCTGGAGGCGGACGTTCGATCCGAGCACGAACTTCTCTTCGCCCTTCGAGGTCGAAATCGTCAGTGTTTTCGATGCCTCGTCGAAGCTCACGATTTTGCCGGTGGCTGACGCGGCCTTCGGCGCGGCGGCCTTCGCCGGCGCCTTGGCCATCTTCGACGCCTGCTCGGCGTAGCCGATACCACCCAACGTCACCACCAGGCCGACAATGCTCAGGGCCAGAACGACTTTGCGCATACTGTATCTCCCGCGGTTTTGAATTACCAGACGCCCCGTCGATTCGGGCGCGTCACCGCTTGCAGGAACCAACTCGCGTGCCGGTGGAGTCCTGGATGGGTCGGAGTACATAACTATCACTGGTCCAAAGGGTTACAGGATGGTACGGATATCGAAAGGCGGCGGCGACGGAACGCAGGATCGCCATGCTGTGGCGGGTTTGCTGCCCGTCCTTTCGCTCCGGTCCAGACTCTCGCTCGTGGTCGGACTGATTGTGGCGGCTGTGGTCGGGACCGCCGCGTTTCTCGAGCTCAGGATGTTCGAGCAGACGCTGGAGCGCGAGCTGATCGACGCGGGACGCGTCACGGCGCTCGCCGTCGCCGACGATCTGGAGCTGCGGAGCCGCGCCGGAAACGACGGGGAGATCGGCGACATGCTCCACCAGTTCCTCGAAGTGAACGCCGCGGTGCGCGCGATTACCGTTGTGGACCTCGATCAGGATGCGCCGAGGATCGTTGCGAGCACGTCATCCGGCGAGCGGCCGGTTGCCGTCGATGTGGCGCGCGAAGCGATTACGACGGGCGACGTCGTGAGTAACGTGTCGGGGCCGCTGCGATTCGTCGGCGTGCCATTGACGAGCGCGAGCGGACCCATGGGTGTGGTCGTCACCGTGTCGATGGCGGCGCGCGATCAGGTGGCGCGGCGCGGCGGGCTCATTGCGCTGCTCGTCGCGGTACCGGCGATTGCGATGGTCACGGTCTTGCTCGATCTGTTCGCGCGGCGATTGGTGCACCGCCGGATCGAAGCAATCCGCGACACGATGCAGCGGGTCGCCGCCGGCGACCTTACAGCGAGGGCGCCAGTCGATCGCGCCGACGAAATTGGTGCAATCGTGTTCGGGCTCAACAGCATGCTCGCAGAGATGCAGGGGTTCAGCGAATCGTTGCAGCGGCGAGTGAGCGAGGCAACGACGGAGCTGCGCGCCCGGAACTCGGAGATGGAGGAGATGTACCGTCGGATTTTCGACCTCCGTGAGGCGCTCGGCCGCGCCGAGCAGATGGCAGCCGTGGGGCAGACGGCCGCGAACGTGGCGCATCAGATCGGCACGCCGCTGAATCTGATTTCCGGGTACGTGCAGATGCTGCTCGCCGACAACTCGATCGACGCGCGCACGCGGCGGCGGCTCGAGATGGTCGAGCGGCAAATCGGTCAGGTCGCTAGCGCGGTGCGAGGTCTCCTCGATCGATCCCGATACTCGTCACCGCGGGAATCGCTCGAGCCGCACCGTCTCATCGACCGCGTGCTCGAGATCGCCCAGCCGCGGCTCGATCGCAACCGCGTTGCCGTCACGGTGAACGCGTCGCAGGATCTGCCGCACATCGAGGCGGACGCGGTGCAGCTGGAGCTCGCGCTGTTGAACCTCGTCACCAACGCGATCGACGCCATGCCGGAGGCCGGCGCGCTCACTGTCAGGCTTTCGCCCACGGCGGGTGGGATTCGTCTCGAGATTGCAGACAACGGGACCGGCGTTCCCGCGTCGCTGCTGCCCCGCATCTTCGAGCCCTGGGTCACGACGAAGCCGGCCGGGCGCGGGACCGGACTCGGGCTAGCGATCGCCCGCGACGTGATCGTGGCGCACGGCGGCACAATTAGCATCGAGAATCGTCCGTCGGGCGGTGCCGTCTGCACGGTGGAGCTGCCCGCGGTTCCGCCCGAGGACAAGAACCGCGAGCCGCTCGCGAATCCGCTGCGGGTCAGTCGTTAACGAGAGATCGAAGAACGCGTCTCACGGATGACAAACAGAAATTGGAGCGTGCCACCGGCGAAAACGGTCCGTTCCGACGAATCCCTCACAAGCGAACGAGCGCAGCGAGTGAGCCGTCCCGCGCCCCACCGCGCAGAAAACGCGCGGCGGGGACCCCGCCGGAGCGGAGCGGGGCCGAGGGGCCCCGCGAGCGACGGCGCAAGGGGGTGGGGGGGACAAAGTCCCCCGGTCTAGTAATTGAGGCATCAGTTATGACGAAGATCCTGATTGTCGACGACGACCACGACACCTGCAGCTTCATGACGGAGCTGCTGGCGCAGCCGGACCGCGACATCCTGACAGCGCACGAGCCGTCGGAGGCGCTGGCCATGATTCATCAGCACCCCTTTGACTTGATCGTGTCGGATATCAACCTCAACGCGCAGCGCTCGGGTCTGGATCTGCTGCGGGAGTTCAAGGCGGATCATCCGGCCGGGCAGGTCGTCCTGATCAGCGGGTTCGGCACGCTCGAGACCGCCATCGAAGCCGTACGTGCCGGGGCGTTCGATTACATCAGCAAGCCCTTCAACATCGGCGAGATCAAAGCGACCGTCGATCGCGCGCTCGCGCGGCCGGCGGGCCTCGAGACGCTGCCACCCCACCGCGTGCGCGCCGCCGAAGGGCTTCTGGGCCGCAGCGCCCCGATGCTCGAAGTCTACAAACAGATTGCGCGCGCCGCTGATTCGTCAGCGCCCGTCCTGATCCAGGGTGAGAGCGGGACGGGCAAGGAGCTGGTCGCCCGCGCGATTCACACGCATGGTCAGCGCGCGTCGAGACCCTTCGTCGCGGTGAATTGCGGCGCGATTGCCGAGACGCTGCTGGACTCGGAGCTGTTCGGGCACGCGCGCGGATCGTTCACGGGCGCGGTAGCGGATCGACGCGGGCTGTTCGAGCAGGCCGCCGACGGGACCGTGTTTCTCGACGAGATCGGCGAAACGTCCCCGGCGCTGCAGGTCAAGCTCCTGCGCGTGCTCGAGGAATCCGAGGTCCGTCCTGTGGGCGCCAGTCGCGTGGTCAACGTCTCGGCGCGCGTGATTGCCGCGACGAACGTCGATCTCGAACGCGAGGTCGCCGCCAATCGATTTCGCCAGGATCTGTTCTATCGCCTCAGCGTGATCGTGATCGTCGTGCCGCCGCTGCGCGAGCGTCGGAGCGACATCGGCCTGCTGATCGAGCGATTTGTCGAGAGCGCCTGCGCGCGCGCGGGACGCCGCGTGGAGATCTCGAAGGAAGCGCTCGATGCGCTGCGCGGATACGCGTGGCCGGGCAACGTCCGCGAGCTCGAGAACACCATCGAACGTCTCGTCCTCTTCAGCCGGGGGTCGTCGATCGAAGAAGCCGATCTCCCTCAAGCGATCCGGTCGCGCGGCCCGGGATTGGAAGAGAGTCTCTTCGTCGATCTGCCGTCACTCGACGAGCTCGAGCGCCGATACTTGCTGCACGTCCTGAAAGCCGTCGACGGCAATCGCAGCCGCGCGGCGTCCGTCATGGGTGTCGATCGGCGGACTCTTTATCGAATGGCTGAACGGTTTGGCGTCGATTTAAAAGAATAGACGCCTCGAATCCCTAATCCCTGATCGCTAATCGTGAATCACTCATCGTTGATCGTCGAATCGTTGCATCGTTGGTTCGCTGGATCTACGAACCAGAACATCGCACGGTCAACTCGCGCGGTCAGGTTTCCAACGTGCGATTCGAAGATGAGTGATTCGCGATCAGTGATTCGTGATCAGGGATTCGAGCAGCGCTGGCAGCTCGCCCGGTGCGTCGATGAACGATTCGTCTCCGCGAAACGCCGATGGCTCAAAACGGTACCCGAATCCGTATCGGGCGAGACACACTCGGGTCCCGGCGTTGCGGGCGGTTCGCAGATCGACCGCCGAATCGCCGACGAGCAGGGTCGACCGGGGTGTCGCGCCCGCTTCCCGCGCGAGATGAAGAAGGCCCGTGGGATCCGGTTTGCGGCCGAGCGGAGTGTCGCCGCCGATGACGCGTTCGAAGAAGCGGATCAACTGCAGACCCTCGAGCACGCGGGTCGTCGGCCGCGCGGGCTTGTTTGTCAGCACCGATAGGTGATATCGGTCCCGAAGCCCCTTCAGCATGTCGACCGTCCCATCGTACGGAACCGTGTGATTGAGCAGGCGCGCATCGTAGAGTCGGAGGAAGCGATCGACTGCGGACGGTGTCTCCGGATCCAGGGAGGCCGCCGCCAACGCGCGCCGCACGAGCACGCTGACGCCTTCACCCACCATCCTGACAATCGACTCGTCTGGCAGAGGCGTGCCTCCGAGATCGCGAATCAGCGCGTTCGTGGCATCCGCGAGGTCCTTCCGCGACTCGACGAGCGTTCCATCGAGATCGAAAACGACCGCGCGAATCATGTTGGACCGGGGGGCTTCGCCCCGCCGGACCCCCCATCCCACCGTGATCACCGCGGTCCTTCGCCGGACGAAGAAGCGGCACGCGGAGGGGGCGTCCAGAAGCCCGGTGTGCCCTTGGCGGATGCAGCGACCGCACCGTGAAAGAGTGCGGCGTTGAAGAGCATGCGAAAAGTCCCGAACGGTTGCCCGCGCCATTGCGGACGGAATCCGATCAGGATGACGTGGCCGTTTCCACGGCGCACGTCCAGTGCCGCCGCTTGTCCCTGCAGAAACCGCTCGCCGAGCAAATACCCCGACAGAAGAGGCGAACCCTGTGTCTGATACTTCGCGAGCACGTCTCCCTTGAATCCTTCGAGCGGCGTGAACACGGGGCTGCCGTCGAAGAACACCGCGGCGCGAGGCGGCATGCCCGCCATCACGGGATGCGCGGGATCCGTCGTGACCTGCAGGATCGATCCGCTGGCGAAGAACTGCAGTCGTTTCAGGTTCGACGTGGCGAGCTGGATTGGGAGCTGGAATTGCGCAATCGCGAACGAGCTGCTGCCGTTCAGGCAGACGAGCGTGCCGCCGTCGCTGACGAACTCGTCGAGCGCCCGAACACCTCGGGGACCGAGGCCTCCCTCGAACTGAGGCGGCACCGATCCAGGTTGAAAACCCTCGAGCAGACCGCGCGGACTCTCGTCGGCCAGGACGATGACATCGAATCGTTCGCGCAGGGCGCCCCCCTGAACGTCCGTGTTTCGTACCGTGGAGAACCGGAAGCCGTAGTTCTCGAGCAGCCATTGACTCCAGCCGGCATCGATGCTGGCGGTCCATGGTTGATACAGCGCGATCCGCGGTCGTGGAAGATCGATTCCGGTCGCGCCGCCTCGTTCGCCTTTCAGCGCGAGCGCTTCCGCCCAGCGGCTGACCACACCGTCGGAGACGCCGCTGACGACGTAGCGGCCGCGCGACGCGTCGAACCGCACCGCGCCGCCCGCGTCCCACGCCGCATTGATCGCACGAAAGGCGTTGTTCTGTGCCGGATCGATCGCAACGCCAGCGCCACTGCCCGTGATCTTTCCGGGAGGCGGCACGATCGCCGCCGCAACCGGGTTCGTGTCGAATCCCCGACCGGGGACGCTGTCGAACGGCGCCGGGTCGTCGTCGGCCGGCTGCAGCCGGCCACTACTTGTAGTTTCCGCCTTCGGGCGGACTGTGGCGTCCGGCTTCAGCCGGATTTCGCCGTTCGTAGTGTCCGGCTTCCGAGCCCCGAGCGGCTTCAGCGCTGCCCTGAACTCCGCCGGCAACGCCGTGCGTGCTTCGACCACTCGCACGTCCATCTGAAATGGCAGCGTCCATCCCGCTGCGTCGTAGGGCTGCTCGGGCGGTCCTTCCGGATACTCGCGAAGGTCCGGATACGCCTGCACGTCGAGGACCTGCCGGGCAAGCTCGGCGAACGGCTGATTCATCGCAATGACCCACGTTCCCGCCGGCCATGTCGTGCCTTCGAGCGCCGCGGGCGCCGACAGCTGACTGACGGCGATCCCGTTGAACGCGAGCCGGCGCAGGAGCTCGACCGCCGCGACGGGATCATGCTGCTGCTGCGGAATCACGTACGCGAAGGGCGGACTCTTCTCGTACTTGCGAATCTGATCGCGTCCCGCCTGATACCTGTTGTAGAGCAGCTCCTCTTTGTATTTCGACGCGTAGTCCAGTACCGACATCGATGCCGTCAGCATGTAATCGACAGCATCCTTGAGTCGCCACCACCCCCCCGCCCACGGGCTCGGATACAGCGACTCCGATCGCAACGCGCGATACGCCGCCGGGAAGTCCGCCAGCGTGAAGAAGTGCGGCGTCGCATATCGGTACAACGCCGTTTCGGTCCAGAACGAGTTGATGTTCTGAAGCATGGGCATGTAGTCGATGTAGCCTGGATACCACGCGTCGAATCCGGTGCCCATGTGCGTGGCGCCGACCTGCCCGCGCTCCTCGAGGCTCCGCGCGATGCCCATGCCGATCATGTTCACCGTGCGCGACATCAGCGGTGGCACCTGCGAGGCGATCGGTTCCGCGAACGGCGGCAGCCAGATGCGCGTCGGAAACGGCGCCGTCTGATGGTGCACGTAGATGATCTGCGGCTCCCAATGCCGCCACGCCCTCGCGACCTCCCGCGACTCGACCATGTTGAGCATGTAGGCGTCGCGGTTGTTGTCGTGGCCGATGTATTTCTGGTACAGCTCCGTCAGCGGGGCGACCTCGTACGGCGTCCCGACATTCCCGCGATACCAGTTTGCGACGATGTTCTGTCCGTCGGGGTTGATCGAGGGCCACAACATCAGGACGACGTTGTCGAAGATCGGCTTGATCTTCGGATCGTCGGCGCGGCTGATCAGATCGTAGGCGAGCTGAATGGTGTGTTGCGCGCCGGCGACTTCGCTTGCGTGCAGCCCGCCGTCAATGTGAACGAACGCGCGGCCCTCCTGCGCGAGCGTGTGCGCGTCGTCGTCGGTCAGCCCTTCGGGGTGGGCGAGACGTTGCGCGATTTGACGATAACGTTCGATGTTGGCGAGATTCGCCGGGCTCGAAACGAGCGCGAAGTACCAGGGATGGCCGTACGACGTCGTGCCGATTTCGACGAGCGTCATCCGATCGCTCGCCGTATCGAGCTTGCGGAAGTACTCGAGCGATTCGTCGTAGGTCGCCAGCTTCAGGTCCGCGCCAGGCTTGAAGCCGAGGACCGACTCGGGAGTCGGCAGCGACGATGATTGCGAAAAGAGCGAGGCCGTTGCCGCGACCGCGGCAGCGACAGTCAGCATCCCTGTGTGCATTCACAGGAGTATAACTGCGATGGTGGTGCGACTCGCCGTCGTCCTGCTCGTGGTGGTCGGGATCGTGATGCTGGTCCGCTGGCTCGAGCCGCGCATGGCGTTCTACCCGCTTCGCGGCGTGCAGGAAACGCCCGGCGATCTCGGGCAGCGGTTCGAGGACCTTTCCATCCCGACGCAAGATGGCGAGACCCTGCACGCCTGGTGGCTCACGCACGAGAATCCGAGAGCCCAGGTGCTGTTCTTCCACGGGAACGGCGGCAATCTCTCGCTGTGGCTCGACGTGATTGCCGACCTGCATCGCCGTGGATTCAGCGTGCTCGCGGTCGACTATCGCGGATACGGCGCGAGTACAGGCCGTCCCTCGGAGCACGGGCTCTACAAGGATGCGGACGGGTCAATTCGGGCGTTCCACCAGCGTGTGCGATCGGGTCTGCCTGTCATTTACTGGGGCCGTTCGCTGGGTTGCGCGGTTGCCGCATACAGTGCGTCAATCGCCCGGCCGGACGCGCTGGTCCTCGAGAGCCCGATGCCTGACGTTCGAACGATCCTTCGGAGTAATCCTGTGCTGTGGGTCTTGAGCTTCGTTTCTTCGTACCGGTTTGGGACCTCGCAGTGGTTGCGGTCGTACGACGGCCCGCTGCTCGTCGTGCACGGCGATGCGGACTCGATCATCCCGTACAGCGCAGGTCGGACGGTGTTCGATCGTGCACCGGGCGCGCAGAAGCGCTTCGTCACGATCCCTGGGGCAGATCACAACGATCTGCATTTAGTGAATCCGCAGTTGTATTGGAGAGAGATCGATACCTTCATCAAAACTATCGCGGCGAGGTGACACCGCCGGTGAGTCTCACAGGAGACCAGGAGTCCAGGAGACGATTCACGGGTACCTTAACAGACGAGAGAGATCGATACCTTCTTCAGAACGTTAACGGCGAGGTGACACCGCCGGTGAGCATCAACAGGAGACCAAAAGTCCAGGAGACGATTTAGAAGTACCTAAATGACTCCTGATCTCCTGGTCTCCTGTTGAAGCTCACAGGCACTACTCACACCGCAACGCGACGATCGGCTCCACACGCGTGGCGCGTCGCGCCGGAACGTAGCACGCAGCAAGCGCGACCAGGACCAGCAAACCTGCAACTGCGCCAAACGTCACAGGATCGCGCGGGCTCACTTCGAACAGCAGGCTCGACATCAGACGGGTCAAGACGAGCGCCACAGGCGCGCCGATCGCGATGCCAAGGACCGCGAGCGTCATTCCCTGACCCAGCACCATGCGCAGCACGTCGCCACGCGCGGCGCCAAGCGCCATCCGCACCCCGATCTCCTGCGTTCGATTCGAAACGGACGTCGCCAGCACGCCGCCGATGCCGAGCGACGCAAGGAGCAGCGCCGACACCGCGAAGCTTCCGAGCATCACCGTGTTGAAACGCTGCGGACTGGCCGATTCGCTGACGACTGCCTCCATCGTCCTCACTGCGGCTATTGGCAGCGACGAATCGAGGTCCCGCACACGCGCGCGCAGCGCAGCAGAAAGCAGCGACGGTTCACCCGCTGTCCGGACGATCAGCTTCATCGACCGCCATGCTCCAGGAATAAGCTCGGTGCTCACGGCGTCGGCGATCACCTGCTCCCACGGCTGGTATGTCTGAGGGACTGTTTCGGTGTTCAGCGGTCCCTGCTTCACGTCATCGACGATTCCGACGATACGCATCCAGGGTCCGTGCGTCTTGGCGCCGCCCCAGGCGACGCGCTGGCCGATGGGATCGCCATCGAGCCAGTAGCGCCTGGCCATCGTGTTGTTGATGACCACAACACGCTCCGACTGCAGGACGTCCTGAGTTGAAAGGAAGCGGCCGCGAACCAGGCGAATGCCGAGTGTTTCGAAGTAGCGTCCGATGACCCACTCGTGCGCGACGACATGCGGGAGCTGGGCTGTCGCGGGTATTTGCGCTTCGATCGTGAACGACCGGCGTTCGCGGACCGACAGCGGCAGATCGGTCGCCGCGGCGGCGCTCGTGACGCCCGGAAGGCGTCCGACGTCGTCGAGCAGTCGTCCATAAAACGTGCGGATGTCCTTTCCCGTCGCGTACGCGTTGGCAGGCAAGCTGGTCGCGAGCGTGACGACATGTTCGGGTGCGAAACCCGGGCTGACGGCCATCATCCGCGCGAAGCTGCGGAACAGCAGACCGCCGGCCACGAGCATGACCACCGCCAACGCAAATTGGACCGTGACCAGAGTGCCAAAGGCACGCCGCTGTCGAACGCCAGCGATTCCGCCCCGTCCGCCGTCCTTGAGTGACTCGCCAGACGATTTCCGCGACGCTTCGAGCGCGGGTAGCACACCGCAGAGAAGAGCCGTCAGCATCGATACGCCAATCGTGAACGCGAGCACGCGCCAGTCGACCGTGACCTCCTCCAAGCGCGGAATCGTTGGGGGCGCGATTCGAACGATCGCGCCGGTGCTCCACAGCGCGAGCACGACGCCAAGTGCGCCACCGCAGGCGGCAAGGAGCCCGACCTCGACGAGCACCTGGCGCGCGAGCCGGCCCCGGCTAGCTCCAAGCGCCGCTCTCACCGCCATCTCACGCTCCCGTGCCGCTGCGCGCGTCAGGAGCAGATTGGCGAGATCGGCGCACGCGATCAGCAGCACCGTCGCCACGGCCGCGAGCATCACGTAGAGAAAGGTCTTCACGCGTCCGACCGTCTCGTCGCGAAGCGGGACCGCCAACGCCGCGAGATCAAATCCCATTTCCCGAAGCTGCGACGGGTAGATTTCGCGAACGAGCTGTTCGGCAATCGATCGGGCTTCGGCGCTGGCTTCGGCAACCGAGGCTCCAGGAGCAAGCCGTCCCACGACGGTGTTGTTGTACATGCTGCCGAAGCCGGTCAGCTCCTGATCGCTGAAGCTGATGGGGACGAAGACGTCGGCGGGAACGTTGTTGAGCAGCGTTCCTCTGTTCGGAAACACGAACGAGCGCGGCATGACGCCGATGACGGTGTACGGTTTCCGCTCCAGGAGAATGGCGCGGCCGACGATTGAAGGATCGGCACCGAACTTGCGCCGCCACAAGCCATCGTTGACGAGCGCTACCGGTATTCGTCCCTCGTCTTCCTGTCGCGTGAACGATCGTCCGAGTTGCGGTTCGACCCCGAGAACCTTGAAAAGTTCCGCTGAGACTCGCGCGCCGGTGACTCGTTCCGGCTGATCGATCCCCGACAGCTCGTAGTCGCGGTTGCCGAATGCCGCGATCGCGCTCAACCTCGTCACCCGCTGCTCGAAAGCCCTGAAGTCTGGCGCAGAGAATCCGATCGGGCCCGAGCGTCCGATCGATTCGTAGAGGATTGCCAGGCGATCGGGATCCGAGTAGGGCATGGCGCGAAGCAGCACGCCGTTCACGACGCTGAAGATCGCCGTCAAGGCACCGATCGCGAGCGCGAGCGTGAGAATGACCATCGCGCTGAACACCGGCGCGCGGCGGATCGCCCTGGCGCCGTATCGAACGTCCTGCCACAGGATTCTCATCGTCGGATCTCCTTGCGAATTCGGCTGCGCCTGCGCCGAGATCCGTTGCCGCCGGCGCCTGTCGATCCGCAACAGCACGGCGGCGCGGACGGTATCCGCGGTGACCATCATCCAGACGTAGGGAAGACCTTTCCATCCGAGTCGGTCGCGCTCGCGGCTCAGACACGCGAGGAACGCGTCTTCGAGCTCGGGTTCGCGCGCGTCGGCCGGCAGCAGACCAGAGAGGAGGCGATAGATGCGGACCGATCGGTCGGACATGTGTCTACGCCTTCAGCAGCCTGGGCCCCCGCCGCGCGTATTATGCGCGACGGGGTGGAGCAGCCGGGGCCCCCCCGGCGCGTCTTGTGCGCGGTGGGGTGGAAGCAGCTTTTTCTGACGCGCGGCGGCAACGAATCCGGCGAGCCGGCGCGCCTCGGCTCCGCACGCGCGGCGCCCGAGCGCGGTGATCCTGTAGTAGCGTGGCCGGCCGCCGCCCGCCTCGGCGTTGCGTGGCGCCCGAATCTCGGTCACCAGTCCTTCGTCGGCAAGCCGACCCAGGTTGCGATACAACATCGCGGGCCAGAGCCGCATGCGTCCGCTCGTGCGCTCGAGGACTTCGTTCATGATTCCGAGTCCGTGCAGATCGCGATCGGCAAGCGCAAGGAGAATCTGGAACCAGTGCGGCGGCAGCGCGACGTCGACGTCTCGTACAGGTGTCATGAATATCTCTGAGAGTATATACCACGAGATACAAACGTACTGGTAGGCTGCTGAAAAATCGCGCGGTGGCTCGGTAGCTCGGTAGCTCGGTGGCTCGGTAGTTCGGTGGCTCGGAGTGCGGTAGCCCGGTTCCGCGGAGACATTCGTCGTGTTGTGGGGCGCGGTCTTCAGACCGCGCCGGAGCGGGGTCGAACAGGCCGCTGAAGGAGACGGCCTGATGCTAAATCAAGACCCCGCTCTAGACGGTACGTTGAGCTTCTGCGCACGGTTCTTACGCATTACAGATATGCGCCTCTGGGAAGCGTCGTCGCTCGTCTTCTTCGGCTACATCATCGCCATTGCGCTTGCTTCGCGTCGTCTGACGTCTCGTCGCCGGCTCATCGTGTTCGGCGGCGCCGCGATCGGTGCGGCACTCGTCGGCGCCAGCGCCGTGTGGCCATTGCCGAAGCTGCTGACGGAATGGCTGCTTCCCCCGGCGGCGCTGCTCATCGCGTACTGGACGAGCGGGCTGCTGTTCGTCGCGCCTGATCCGACGGCCGAGGCGGCGCTGGTGAAGATTGATAGCTCGCTGCGTGTTCGTGAGCTCGCGAAGCGCCTGCCGAACTGGCTGACCGAGGTGCTCGAATTTGCGTATGCAGCCGTCTACCCGGCCATCCCGGTAGCGCTCATTCTCTATTTGGTCTACACCGCGGCGCCGGACGCGTCGCAGTTCTGGGCCGTGGTCCTGGTGACTGATTTCATCTGCTTTGCCGTGCTGCCCTGGGTTCAGACACGCGCGCCGAGAAACCTGGAACCGCAGCCACCATGGCGCGCGCGATTCCGCCGCGTCAACCTGATGCTCGTCGGGTCCGCCAGTACTGGCGTGAACACGTTTCCCAGCGGTCACGCCGCCGAGGCGCTCGCGGCGGCGCTCCTTCTGTCCCACGCCCCCTTGCCGGTGTTTCTGTGCATGCTGGTCGTTGCGCTGGTGATCTCGGCAGGCGCCGTGCTCGGGAGATATCATTACGCCGCTGATGCAATCGCCGGGTGGGGTGTGGCGGCCGTCGTCTGGGGGCTGATCTGCTGACCGAAACGGGGTCAGACGCCGGATAATGGGGTCAGACGCCGGACGACCAAGGCACACTCCGCCGGAACGCGGTCAGACCCTGATGTGGGTTTACCCACTGCGCGAAATGGGGTCAGACCCCGATGTACTTTCACACCGTCTGGCGAACGACGATGGCAGCAGAATCGGAGACGTACATCATCCGTGGCGGGATCGAAGGCAGGGAGCGCCTCCGGCTTCTGGCGCGCGTTCTGCGGCCGACGACCCTCGACCTGTTCCAGCGCGTCGGGGTCCGTCCGGGAATGTCTTGCCTCGACGTCGGGTGTCGGGGCGGCGATGTGTGCGCCGACCTCGCACGGCTGGTCGGTCCCACCGGCAGGGTCGTCGGCGTCGACATCGACGGAATCAAGGTGGATCTCGCTCGCCGGGAAGCTGCGGCTCAGGGCATCTCGAACGTCGAGTTCAGAGTCGCCGACGTCACGACGGCGGATATCGGCGAGCAGTTCGATTTCGTGTTCGTCCGGTTCGTGCTCACGCACCTGCGTGCACCGGCCGGGGGACTCGCGAGCATACGTCACGCGATCCGGCCAGGTGGCATCGTGACTGTCGTCGACATCGATTTTCGCGGACACTTCTGTCATCCGGATAACCGCGCCTTCTCCCGGTACGTCGAGTGGTACACGGAAACCGGAATCCGTCGCGGTGCCGATCCGAACATCGGCCCGCGGCTCCCGAGTCTCCTGATTGAGACTGGGTTCCAGGGCGTCCGCATGAACGTGGTGCAGCTGGCGGACCTGGACGGCGAGGTGAAACTGGTCGCGCCGGTCACGATGCAGAATATCGCGGACAACGTCGTTGGTGCAGGTCTCGCGACGGCGGCCGAGGTCGACGCCGTTGTCGCGGAGCTGTTCGAGTTCGCGCGTACGCCGAACACGATCGTCTCCACGCCGCGGCTCGTCGAGACCTGGGGAACAGCGCCGCAGTAATATAGGCGACCTCACTCGCGTAGCTCGGTCGCTTCGAAGAGCGCAACGCGGAGTATGCCCCCAAGCTTTGGGCGGACGGTGAAGGCGACAACGTCGCAATAACGTGTTCAAGGTTCAAGGTCGAGCCTATTCGCGTAACGCTTGGACCGGATCTACGCGCATGGCGCGGCGCGCGGGGATGGCCGACGCAGCCACGGCGGTCGCGACGAGGATCATGGCGACCGCGGCGAGGGTGAACGGATCGGTCGGGCTGATCTCGTAGAGCATCGACTGGAAGCCTCGCATCACGATCGCGGCTGCCCCGAGACCGAGGGTGAGACCAATCACGGTCTGGAGGAGGCCTTCTTTCAGGACGGCTCGCATCAGCTCCGAGGGTGTTGCACCGAGCGTCATGCGGAGGCCGATCTCGGATGAGCGCAGCGCAACCAGATGAGCCATGACACCGTAGATGCCCGCTGCCGCGAGCACGAGCGCCAGCCCGCCGAAGATCGCCAGCAGCAGCATCGCCGCTCGATGTGGCACGACCGATCGAGCTGCCACCTCCGTCATCGGTCGCACGTTCGAGAGCGGAAGGTTCGGGTCGAAGCTTCGAAGCTGCTCGCGAACGGCGCCCGCCAGCGCCGAAGGATTCCCCTGGGTCGAAACCACGAAGGTCATCGCTTGCGCGGGGAACTGCGCGAGTGGCACGTACATCTCGGGATTGACGGGCAGGCCGAGGCCCCAGTGCCGCACGTCGCGAATCACGCCGACTATTTCGCGGGCGTCACGTGTCCCCGTAAAGGTGACCCGTCGCCCAATCGGAGACTGACCGGGCCAATAGCTTCGGGCCATCGTCTCGTTGACGATCGCGACAGGTGGTGCTCCCGCGCGATCGACGTCGGTGAAAAAACGTCCTGATGCGAGTCGGATACTCATCGCGCGGAAATATGGCGGCGTCACGGACCGGGGATGCGCGCGTGTCGGGGAATCGGATGACTCGCGTCCTTCGACGATGATGCCGCGGCGGCTGTCCTGACCCGAGAGCGGCAAATGGCTCGTCACTCCGGCGGCGCGGACGCCGGGGATCGCCGCGAGCCTCTGTTCGATCTGTTCGCTCGCCACGGCGAGACGCTCTTCGCCACGGTAACGTGAATCAGGCAGCACGACCATCGACGTCAGAACGCCGTCGGCGTTGAACCCCGGTTCGGCGCGGAGCAGCGACTGGAAGCTTCGCACCGTGAGGCCGGCTCCGACGAGAAGAAGTGACGCCAGCGCGATCTCCGAGACCACGAGCATCAACCGAAGCCGACGCCGGCCAACGCCCGTCGTCCGAGCGCCATCCCTCAACGCTGCGTTGACGTCCTGACCAGCGAGATGCCACGCCGGCAGAAGGCCGAATACCAGGCCAGTTGCGAGCGACAGCGCGAACGTGAAGAGCAACACACGCCAGTCGAGGCCGAGGTGTGTCACGCCGGCGACCTGCCCGGCGCCTGGTGCGATCTGACGCAGCGTGCCGATCCCCCACCACGCGACGATCAGCCCGGTGATTCCGCCGGTGAGGCCCAGCACCAGGCTCTCCGTGAGCGTCTGAGCGATGAGGCGTGCGCGCCCCGCTCCAAGCGCCGCCCGCACCGCCATTTCCCGCCGTCGTCCGGCGGCGCGCGCGAGGAGCAGGTTCGCGACGTTCACGCAGGCGATGAGCAGCACGAATGCGACCGATCCGAGGAGGAGAAGCAAGCCGTTGCGAAGGCCGCGATCCTGGGCCGAGCTTCTTTGTCTCGGCCCGGTGATCTGGTCGCTCAATGAGGTGACCCAGCTGCCGTGACGCGCGTTCGTGTCCGGGTACCGTTGCGAGAGCACAGCGCCGACGCGATCCATTTCCGTGCGCGCCTGTTTCACCGTGACACCCGGTTTCATCCGTGCGTAGACAAAGAAATTGTGGACCGCACGACTGAGCGGTTCGGCGGTTCCCTCGAATGCCAGCGGCGCCCAGACTTCGATCGTGGGATCGGGAAACTCGAACGACGTCGGCACGACTCCGATGACCTCGTGCGGGACTCCGTTGAAGAGAAGCTTGCGTCCGACGATCGCAGCGTCCGATCCGAAGCGTCGTTGCCACAGACCGTGGCCAAGGATCACCACGCGATGACGTCCAACGGTTCCTTCTTCCGTGCCGAACGTCCGTCCAAGAAACGGTCGAACCTTGAACACGTCGAAGAACGCGGGAGAGACCGCGCCGGCGGGCAGGCGCACCGGCTCACCGACGCCGGTGAGATCCACGCTCGACGGTGCGAACGCCGCCATCGACTCGAAGACGGTGTTCATCTTCGCCCAGTCGACGAAATCCGCTGGTGCCACGACGTTGTCGAGCACGCCTTCCGCCTGACGCTTCTCCCACACCATGACGACCCGATCGGGATCCTCGTATGGGAGCGGGCGAAGCAGGATGGCATCGACGGCCGAGAACATCGCCGTATTCGCCCCGATTCCCAGCGCGAGCGTGATCACCGCGACGATGCTGACGCCCGGCTGCCGGACGAGCAGCCGGATCGCATGTTTGATGTCGTGCTTCAACGCGTGCATCTTCCACCCTCCATCCGGTCTGGCTGACCCCCTTCGCCACGGCGACGGCGGTCCCCGTGAGACTCTCAGCTCGATCCGTCACTTCTGAAGTGTGTCGCTCCAATGCGCGATGACGGTGAGGGTTTCCGCGTGCGGGTCTTCGAACGGCTCGATCATGAGGAATCGCGAGCCGTTCTTGGCCACGCTGTACTCCGCCATCGGCCCGGCGGTCCAGGCCGACGCCTGAAACAGTTCCTTTGGCGGCGAGACCTGGACCGTCGCGGCCGTCGTCACGGTGACGCCTATCATCTTGCCGTCAGGCGCGACGTAGAACAGCTCCGCTCCGTCGTTCCGCCAGCGCGGCTCTACGCCTCCTTCGCCAGACACTTTGATACGCGGCGTGCCCTCCGGGAACGGGACCACGTACACCTCGGGACGCCCCGAATCGCTTTCGGTGTACGCCACGAAGCGGCCGTCATGCGTAAAGCGACCACAGCTTGCGATCGATCGCGATTCAATGAACCTCTTTGCTTTGGGCGCTCCGATCGGTTCCACCACCGTGCACGCGCCCGCCTCCTGAATCAGCAGGGTTCCGTGCGTTGATACATCAGCCAACGTCCCTTCGGTGCGCCAAATGAAGTGTTCCGGTCCGGTGCCGTCCGATCGCTTGCGGTAGATCCCAGCGGCGCCAGGCCGATGAGAATCGAACACGACGTCCTGCCCATCGGGTGACCATCTCGCGTTGAGGATCTTGGCGTCGACCGTGAGGCGCGAGCGGATTCCGCGAAGTAGATCTATCGTCCACACGTCGCCTAGCAGCGTCACCTCGGTTCCACGGGTCCTCACCAGCACCTGCCGCTCGTCAGGCGACAGCTCGACTCCCCTGTAAATGCCGGGTGGGCCTGTCGCCTTCGGTTCCTTTCCTTCTCGATCAACCCACTTGAGCGCGGCGGGAGCGTCGGCGCGCGCGAAATAGAGCAGCGATCCGTTCCGGGACGTCGAGATCGCTGATCCACCGTTGTCGATGTTCATGTTGACCGGCTGTGCGACGG
Organism: Acidobacteriota bacterium; assembly: GCA_046727175.1. Classification (GTDB taxonomy): domain Bacteria; phylum Acidobacteriota; class Vicinamibacteria; order Vicinamibacterales; family 2-12-FULL-66-21; genus JBKPCD01. The sequence goes on from JBKPCD010000120.1 coordinate 41,255, forward strand.
GAAATGGATCACTCTCGAGCGCCCGCTGCGCGACGTTGAAGCGTTGCGCGAACAGCACGGAGTCCCGGACAAACAGCAGGTATCCGGGCGTGGCGTATTCAGCCTGCGTTGGCGTGCTGACCAACAGTTTTGGGTCATCCTTGTCGAGCGAACGAACGTACACGCCCGTGTACTCAGGTCGGCGACTGCGCACGAGATAGATGAATTGCTTTCCGCCAGGGAGGAAGCGCGGATGCAAATGGATCAGCTCGTCCCGACCGGCATCGAGAGTCGTGACGGCGGTCGGCGTTCCGCCACCCGCTGGAATCCTGAAGAGACAGTTGTTTTCGCGGCCCGTGAAAAGAATGACCGCGTCATCGCTCCACGTACCGCCGCCACCAATGCCGCTCGGTCCGAGTCGGAACGAAAAGGCCGGGGCCAGACTTTGGGGTGGTCCTCCGGCTGCACTAATCCGCACCAAGCCGCGAGCTGTCAGAAAGCCGATGTTCTGGCTGTCCGGGGACCAGAACGGAAAGCTTGCGCCGTCGGAGCCAGCGACCACGCGCGACTCCCCTGTTGCGAGCGAGTACACCCACACCTGTCGTCGCTGGCCGGTCAACCCGACAAACGCGATGCTGCTGCCGTCCGGCGACAGCGCCAACTGGATCGTCGAGAACCGCGTGTTGGGGGGTGGACTCACCGAAACGCGGATTGGCAACTTTCGAGGTTCGGCAACCTGGCGAGCGGAGACTGGCTTGACGATGAGGTATCCGACAACCGCCAGCAGCGACACGGCAAGGAGACTCAGTGCGTACGTCGCTCGCCTCCACCTGCCGGGATTGGCGTCCAAGGCGCCGGCTCCCGGCAACGGCAGCTCCGAACGACTGCTCGCAATCCATTTCAATTCCCGCATGACATCGCTTGCCGTCTGCCAGCGCTCATCGCGATCCTTCGCGAGACATCGCGAGACGAGATGATCGAGGAAGGGCGGCGCGTCAGGCCGGAGCGTCGCAATCGACGGCGGATCGCGCTGCATGATTGCGCCGATCAGGCTCGCGTGGGTTTCGCCCTGGAACGCTTTGGCGCCGGTGACCATCTCGTAGAGGACTGCGCCGAATGCGAAGATGTCCGCGCGAGCGTCGACATCGTGTCCCTCGAGTTGCTCCGGCGCCGTGTACTGGAACGTGCCGAGGAACGTCCCCTTGGCAGTCAGGTCGGCCGCTGTGGTGGACGGGATTGACTGCGCGGGTGTCGCATCGACCGGCGCGCCCATCCTTGCCAGTCCGAAGTCGAGGAGCTTGGTCCCTGCGCTCGTCAAAAAGACATTGCCCGGTTTCAAATCGCGATGGACGATGCCGGCGCGGTGAGCTTTGTGGAGCGCGTCGGCAATCTCGACTCCGTAACGAAGCGCCTGATCGAGCGAAAGGCCACCTTTCTGCAACCGATTGGCAAGCGTCTCCCCTTCGAGATACTGCATGACGAGGAAGGCGGTCCCCCGGACTTCTCCGACGTCGTATAGCGCACAGATGTGCGGATGATCGAGCTGTGAGATCGCGCGAGCTTCGCGATCGAACCGCTCCCGAAAGGCCGGCTCGGCTGCGAGACTCTCGGGAAGGGTTTTGATCGCAACGGTGCGATCGAGGCGGGTGTCACGGGCCTTGAACACCTCACCCATGCCGCCAGCGCCAACGAGAGATTGGATTTCGTACGGTCCGAGTCGAGTTCCGGCGGACCAAGGCATGAGCCAGCGTGTGAAGGGCTTGATTCTAGATCAATCGTGGGAAGCTACGCTCGGAAAGCGGGTATTCGAGGATAAGGCTGCGAGTCCGATGTTCCGGGGACATCCAACCGGGACACCCAAAAGGGACACCCAACAGGGACATCCAACAGGGACATCCAACCGTGCCTGTCCCGGGTGGCTGTCCCGGGTGGCTGTCCCGCATAATGGGCGGGATGCTATATGCTGCTGCGCTCGTTATTCATTCCTGGGTTCGCTGGATCGTGATCGTCACCGGACTCGGTGCTGCAGGCCGCGGGATTGCTGGCCGCGTCGGGAACCGCCGCTGGACGCGGACGGACGACCATTCGGCCACCTGGTTCACGGTGGCGCTGGACCTCCAGATGACAGTCGGGCTGATCATTTACTTCTTCAGCCCGCTGACCTGGGCTGCGCTTCGTGACGTCGGCTCGGCGATGCGCGATGCGACCTTGCGCTTCTATGCAATCGAACACGCGGTGGGCATGATCGTCGCGGTCGTGCTCGCGCACATCGGCCAGAGGCGGATTCGGAAAGCAACCGTCGACGCGCGCCGTCACACGGCGGCTGCGATCTTCTTCACGATCGCTCTTATCATCATCCTCGCGTCGATCCCCTGGCCGAACAGGCCATTCGGCCGGCCGCTGCTCCGATGGTGAACATCATGATGCACACCCGATTCAGAACAATCCTGCTGACGATCGTGTGGGGCGCGACCGCGATCCTGCACGCCGGCTCGCGAGCCCTGCCCCGAGCGGACTCGACGGACCTGCAGGCAGCCAACCGGCCGATGACCGTTGACGATCTCCTCACCGCGATCCGCGTCTCCGACCCGCAGCTCTCGCCGGACGGTCGCACGCTCGTGTTCGTGCGGACAACGACAGACCTCGCGGCCGGACGGCGGAACGGCGATATCTGGTCCGTGCCGGCAGATGGATCGGGCAAAGCGAAGGCGATCGTGACCGGTGAGAAGAGCGAGAGCACGCCGCGGTTCTCCCCCGACGGCAGGCGTCTCGCGTTCATCTCGTCGCGCGACGGCAGTCCGCAGGTCTACGTGGCCGACGCCGACGGCACCGAGGTGAAGAAGATCACGGACGTCGCACTCGGCGTTCAGCCGCCGCTCGTGTTCTCGCCCGATGGCTCGAAGGTCGCGTTCGTCTCTGACGTCTACCCGGAATGCGGGGACGACGCGTGCAACAAGAGACGCGCCGAAGAGGCCGAGAAGAATCCTGTGAAGGTGCATCGCGTCACCCGATTGCTGTATCGACACTGGGACGAGTGGCGCGAGAACATCCGCCATCACGTCTTCGTTGCGGACGTGAGCAGCGGGAAGACGATCGATCTCACGCCGGGCGACTTCGACTCGCCGCCGACACAGCAGGAGGACGCGGCGATTGCTTTTGCGCCGGATGGCCGCGACGTGGCGTTCGTCTCGAACCGCGAGGGTCGTGACATGGAAGCCTGGACGACGAACAACGATATCTGGATCGTGCCTGCCATCGGGGGCGACGCAGCCAGGCTGACGAAGAATCCGGCCGCCGATGTTCAGCCGGTCTTCTCGCCGAATGGCAAGACGGTCTTCGTGCGTGCGCAGCGGCGACCCGGATTCGAATCCGACCGTTGGTATCTCGAGGCTTACGACCGCGCGACAGGCGCAGCACGAACGCTGTTCGAAACACCCGATCTCTCGGTGAACGACTTCGTCCTGTCGAAGGATTCGACGGCGATCTATTTCGTCGCCGGCGATCAGGGACGCGAGAGTCTCTTCAGCGTTCCTGCGGCAGGAGGATCTCCAAAGAGAATCGTGCAGGGGGGGTCCATTTCCTCCGTTCAGGCCGGCAACGGATTCGTCGTCTTCTCGAAATCCACATTGACCGCTCCCGCCGATCTGTTTCGCGCTGGGCCGGACGGCGCCGGCGTCACCGCGCTCACCGCCGAAAACGCGGGTTGGTTGAAGGAGGTGTCGATGTCCGAGCCGCAGAGTCTGACCGTCAGCGGGGAAGGGGGCACGCCCATCCAGTACTGGCTGCTGAAGCCGCCTGACTTCGATCCGCAGAAGAAGTACCCCGTCGTGTTCCTGATTCACGGCGGGCCTCAGGGCGCGTGGGAGGACGGGTGGTCGTACCGATGGAACCCGTCGCTCTGGGCGGCGCAGGGCTGGATCGTCGCCGCGCCGAATCCGCGCGGATCGACCGGCTTCGGTCAGAAGCTCGTGGACGAGATCTCGGGTGACTGGGGCGGCAAGGTGATGCAGGATCTCGACGCCGTATTTGCCGCAGTTTCGGCGCTACCAGGCGCCGATACGTCGCGCATGGGAATCGCCGGCGCAAGCTACGGCGGCTACGCCGTCAACTGGATCATCGGCCACACGAACCGGTTCAAGGCTGCGGTCACTCACGACGGCGTCTTCAATCTCGAGTCGATGCCCCTCGCGACCGAGGAGCTCTGGTTCCCTGACTGGGAGTTCGGCGGACCGCCGTGGGACGCGAGGGCGCGGGCACAACTCTCGAAGTGGTCTCCACACCTGTTCGCGCAGAACATCCGCACGCCGACCCTGATCATCACCAACGAGCTCGACTTCCGCGTGCCCGTCGATCAGGGCATGCAGATGTTCACGGTGCTCCGACGACAGCAGGTGCCCAGCGAGATGCTGGTTTTCCCCGACGAGGGGCACTGGGTGCTCAAACCGCTCAACAGCCGCGCCTGGCACGAAGCGGTGTTCGGATGGATGAAGAAGTACCTCACTTCTTCATGATCTTGATCCCGCCGTTATGGGTTCTGACCCGAATCGGCGGACCACCGCCGCCGATGTCGGCGACGATTTCGCGATCCATCCGGCCGCGCACGGTGACCGGAAAATCGACGTTGACTCCACCATTAATCGTTCCGGATTCGAGATGAGCCGAGTACTGCTCTGGAATCACGAGCTTGACCCCGCCGTTGCTGGTTTCCACGTCGAGGCCTTCGCCGCGCCACGACACGCCGTCGAGGTCGACGTCGACTCCGCCATTGCTCGTGCGCCCCCTGACGTTTCCCGCAAGTCCAGCCAGCTTGACCCCGCCGTTGACGGTTTTGAAGTCGATCTGCCCCTCGACGTCCCTGATGGTGATGCCACCGTTCACCGTCTGCAGTGAAAGCGAGCTCATGTTGGGCACCGACAATCGATAGCTGACCGACCAGCCCTCGCGACGATCGAGCCCGGTCGGTCCGTCCGCGCCAATCCGGCTTGGCGTGGCTTCGATTCGAACCGCGCTGGTGATTTCGCGGGCTCGTTGTTCCGTCGCCGCGTTCGCCTGAACTTTCGCCAGCACCTGCACGTCGCCCCGGCCAGTTCCCTCGACGTCGATCCCGCCGTTCGGCGAGGCGTCGACCGTCAGGACGCTAGCACCGCCGGAAATCACATACTGTCGAACTTCGCAGTAAGTCTCGCGATCGTTGCCCCACCGTTCGCTCCGGCACCAGTCATCGTTCGGCACGACCTGTTGCAAAGCCGGACTTGCAGCTCCACCAGTCATCCCGGCCGCGGAAACGGCCGCGAACATCAAAAAAAGGACCCGCTTCTTCATCATTGGTTTCTACTCCCGGCGCGTTGGACGAGATCTCGGGAGGTCGGGTTTACTGGCCCGGTAGAACTCACCATCCACCCCAGCCGTCTAAGGACTCATGCTGTTTCAGGACCTCCGGTACGCCGTCCGGACGCTCGCCCAGAACCCTGGCTTCGCAGCGCTTGCCGTGCTGTGTCTCGCCCTCGGGATCGGCGTCAACGCCACAATCTTCAGCGTCGTCGACGGTGTGCTGCTGCAGCCATATCCATACGCGGACGCCGATCGGATCGTGGTCCTGAACTCCACCAACCCGCGTCAGGGAATCAACCGCAGTGGCGTCTCGTGGCTCGACTTCCGCGACTGGCGGGACCAGAACACGACGATGGCCGCGATGGTGGCGTTTTCAGGACGCAGCTTCACGATTTCAGATGGTGCAGCCGACCCGGAGCGGTTTCTCGGTTCCGCGGTGACATGGACGCTGTTCAGTTTCCTCGGTACACCGTCGGCGCTCGGACGGGACTTCCGTCCCGACGACGATCGTCCGGGTGCAGAACCCGTCGTGATGCTGAGCGACGACGTTTGGCACCGCCGCTACAACGGCGACCCTGCCATCGTCGGGAAAGCCGTTTCCCTCAACGGCCGGCCGCACACCGTTATCGGTGTGATGCCGCCTCGTTTCATGTTTCCACAGAATCAGCGGCTCTGGGTGCCGCTCGCGTCTTATGTGGAGAAGTCACCACGCAACGCGCGCAACATGCAGGTGTTCGCCAAGCTCAAACCAGGCGTCACGATGGACCAGGCCACCACGGACCTCAAGGGCATCGCTACCCGGCTCGCGTCGACATATCCCGAACAGAATGACGGATGGAGTGCGTTCGCCAGGTCCCTCAAGAGCTGGATGCTCCCGGGCGATGTGAACCTCACAATCGTGTCGATGATGTGCGCCGCAACCCTGGTGCTGCTCGTTGCCTGTGCGAACGTCGCGAACCTGTTCCTTGCGCGAGCGTCAGTCCGGCACCGTGAGATTTCGATCCGTTCCGCGCTCGGTGCCGGCCGCTGGCACATCGTTCGTCAGTTGCTCACCGAAGCTATCGTCATTGGCACATTGAGTGCACCCCTTGGCATCCTCTTCGCGCGACTCGGATTGTATCTACTCGATCAGGGGATTCCGCCCGATTCGATTCCGTATTTCATTCACTGGGCGCTCGACGCGCGTTCGCTGAGCTACACGATCGGTATTTCGGTGCTGACGGGGATCGTGTTCGGTCTCGCCCCCGCGCTCACGGCGACGCGCAGCAACCTGCAGGAGGGCCTCCGGGAGGGCGGACGCGGTTCGGCGGGTGGACGGCGCGCGCGGTTGCGGAACGGGCTGGTCATCGCCGAGGTCTCGATGTCGCTCGTGCTGCTGATCGGCGCGTCGTTATTCGTTCGGAGCTTCCTGAATCTTCAGAACGCGAATGTGGGCTTCGATACGTCGCCGCTGATGACGCTGCGCTTCTACATGTCGGGCGCCGGGTACGAATCAACCGACGCGAGAGCGCGCCGGGTGCTGGACATCCTCCGCCGCGTCGAGACGGTTCCGGGTATTCAGTCGGTGTTTGCATCGAATTTCGTGCCGCTGTGGGGTGGCGGGGACGGCGGGCGCGTGCTCGTCGAGGGAAAGAGCTACGAACGGGGCAAGGAACCTGACATTTCGTTCATTGCTGCGTCGCCACAGCTGCGAAAGACCATGGGAATCGCGCTCGTTCGCGGCCGCGACATCACGGAGTCGGAGGAGACCACGCGGACGGCCGTCGCCCTGATCAACCAGACGATGGCCAGGGAGCTGTGGAACGACGCCGACCCGTTGGGCCGTCGGTTTCGTCTCGTCTCCGATGAGACGCCCGAGTGGTTCACGGTTGTCGGCGTGATTGCGGACTTCCGGCACTTTCAAGGAGACACTGATGGCACCGTCGATCCCGCGGCGTACGTGGCGTACTCGTTCGCGCCAACACCGAACACGGGGTTGACGATCAGGGCGACTGGAGACCCGACGCGGATTACCGGAGCGGTGCGCGAACGGATTCGGCAGGCGGATGCGTCCCTTCCGATTTTCCAGGTCAGCACGATGGAAGCGCTCCGGCAGCGCAGCTTTTGGGAATTCAAACTGTTTGGCTGGATGTTCTCGGTGTTTGGAGCGATCGCACTGCTCCTGGCGTCGATTGGTGTGTACGGCGTGCTGTCCTATTCGGTCTCGCAGAGGACGCAAGAGATCGGCGTTCGCGTTGCGCTCGGGGCGGCGAAGCGCGACGTGATGCGCCTCGTCGTCGGTCAGGGGCTGCGCCTTGCCCTGGCCGGCATCGGCGTCGGCATCCTCGGTGCGTTCGGAGTCACGCGCTTCATCAAAACACTTCTTTACAACGTGACGCCTACCGATCCGGTCAGCTTCAGTGGCGTTGCACTGTTTCTCGTTTCCGTTGCGCTGATGGCCAGCTACGTCCCGGCGCGGCGCGCGATGGCCGTGGATCCGATCGTGGCGCTTCGGGACGAGTGAACGCGAATGGGAAATGGGGAATGGGAAACGGAAAGGATGCTGGTCTACGCTTTCCCCATTTACCATTTCCCATTTCCCATTTACCATCTGCCATTGAATGCAGTTGCCTCTTCCCTTCCTGCGGGTTACCGACGAAACCGGCACAACTGGAGCGCGACCGCCGCTGGTTCGACCGGAATCGCCCGTCGACCCTGCGGGTGAGGCGCTCATCGAGTTCGTCAGAGTGTCGCGCGCGCGCCGTTACATCCTGAGGGTCCGGCCAGACGGGACGTTGCGAGTCACGGTACCGCGCGGCGGCTCACGTCGAGAGGCGCAGCAGTTCGTCGAGAAGCAGCGTCGCTGGATCGAGCGGGAGCGGCAGCGGGTCCGCAGCGAGCAGGCACCGCGCATGTGGCGGGACGGCAGCGAAATCCTCGTGCGCGGCGTGCCTGTTCGCATTGCGGTGACGCCGGTCGCCGATGGATTTCTCGTTACGTACGGCGACCGCCGAGTCCGGATCGAGTCGGCGGACGACGTGAGGGCGGCCATCGAATGGGACCTCCGCGAGCTTGCCCGCCTCGAGCTGATGCCGCGGCTGCGCGAGCTGGCGGCCGCACACGGACTCGCGCCGGGCGCGGTCAGCATCCGAAACCAGCGATCGCGTTGGGGCTCCTGCGCGAGGAACGGCCGGATTGCGTTGAATTTTCGTCTGGTGCAGATGCCGCCGGAGATTCGCGACTACGTGCTGCTGCACGAGCTGATGCACCTCCGGCAGCAGAATCACTCCCGCCGTTTCTGGCGCCTCGTCGCTGCGGCATGTCCAGATTACCAGGACGCCGAGCGGTGGCTGCGGGCCGAAGGCCGTGCGCTCTTCTAGTAGGATGCTGGACACCACATCCTGAATGGCCCAGGAGCCTCTCATGAAGTCCACCAGACCGCGAAGAGAATTCAATCAATAATATCTTCGTGGTCGTTATGTCCTTCGTGAGCGTCACGGTTCGGGCCGCCGCCGTGACATCGGTCGATGGTCAAGTTTCACTGGGCTATTGCAGTGGTGAAGCTGACCGGTGAGCGCTGCACCGTCCGGCCATGGCGAGCGGAAGACGTCGAAGCGCTCGTCAGCCATGCCAACAACATCAACGTCGCGAAACAGCTCCGCGATCGCTTTCCGTATCCTTACACCAGAACGAACGCGATTGCGTTCCTGAAACATTCCGTCGCGGTGGACCCTCCGACGAACTTCGCGATCGACGTTGCCGAGGAGGCCGTCGGTGGCATCGGGTTCGTTGCCGGCAGCGACGTCGAGCGATATTCGGCGGAAGTGGGCTACTGGCTCGGCGAGCTGCACTGGGGCCGCGGGATCGCCACCGAAGCGCTGCAGCTCGTCACGACGCATGCCTTCGATCGCGTCAATATGCTGCGGCTGTTCGCGCTGCCGTTCGCGGACAACACGGGGTCCGCTCGCGTCCTCGAGAAGGCCGGGTACGTCCTTGAAGGGATCCTGAAGGCGAGTTGCGTGAAATACGGGCAGCCGCGAGATCAGGCACTCTACGCGCGCATCAATCCAAAGTGGAAGATTTAAAAGGGACAAGGGACAAGCCTTCTTTGCCCGTCTCCTTGTCCCTTGTCCGTTTTCCCTTTTCCCTTTTCCCTTATCCCTTGTCCCCTTTTCCCTTGTCCCTTTTCCCTTTCGCGAGTTGGCATAGCTCTCGCTCCAACCAGCGGTTTCGATCCGAGGAGTCATGGACACGTTCCAGCAGGACGTTCGATACGCGTTTCGTCGCCTGATCAGGACGCCTGGGTTCACAACCGTTGCCGTGTTGACGCTCGCGTTGGGCATCGGTGCGAACAGCGCGATCTTCAGCGTCGTCAACGGCGTGTTGAAGCCGCTGCCGTACTTCGAGCCCGACCGGCTGGTCGGCGTCTTTCACGTGAGCCACGGCCACCGTAGCACGTTGTCCGGCCCGAACTTCACGGACATGCGGAAGATGAGCCGGACGCTTGCTGCCGCGGCGATCGCCGGCGATCGTACGGTCCTCACCGGCCGCGGCGAGCCGGTTCGACTGCCTTCGGCTGAAGTGTCGGCGAGCTTCTTCGACGTCCTTGGTGTTCCCGCGGCGCTGGGTCGCACGTTTCGACCCGAGGAGAACGATCCGGCAAGGGTCAACGTGGTTGTTCTCTCTGATGCGCTGTGGCGAGATCGGTTCGGTGCGGACCGACAGATCGTCGGGAAGTCGATCACGCTGGACGGCGTCAGCAAAGAGGTCATCGGCGTGATGCCGCGTGGATTGGCATATCCGGCGGACCGCGTGTTGTGGACGCCGATCCGTTATTCGAAGGGCTTTCTCTCCGACGTGCGCGGCGCGTGGTACCTCGAGGTCATCGGCCGCACCCGGCCGGGAGTGACCCTCGATCAGGTGACCGCAGAAGTCGAAACGATCGGGAAACAGTTGGCGGCTCAGTACCCCGACGCGAACGAAGGAGTTGGGTTGACCGCAGTTCCGCTTCAGGAATCGATGGTGAAAGACATCAGGACGTCGGTTCTGGTGTTGCTCGGCGCCGTTGGCTTTGTGTTGGTCATCGCGTGTGCGAACGTTGCGAACCTCCTCCTCGCGCGCGCTGCGGCGCGCGGCGGCGAAATGGCGGTTCGTGCAGCGCTTGGCGCCGGCCGCAGCCGTCTGCTTCGTCAGCTGCTGACCGAGAGCGTGATCCTCAGCCTGATTGGATGCGGTGTCGGCCTGCTGCTGGCAATATGGGGCGTCGAGCTGCTGATCGATCTGCAACCGCAAGGGATCCCCAGGCTGGAAGACGTGCGGGTCGATCGAACGGTGATTCTGTTCAGCGTTGCAGTCGCTACTGCGACCGGCCTGCTGTTCGGGATCCTGCCGGCGCTTCAATCGACACGCGATGGCCTGGCCGGTTCGCTGAAGGAAAGCGGGCGCACCCTGCTGGCGTCCCGGAGCAGCGCGCGAATGCGTGGGTCTCTCGTCCTCATCGAGCTCGCGCTGGCGGTCGTGCTGTTGACGGGCGCGGGCCTTCTCATCCGGAGTTTCATCAAGCTCGTGTCCGTCGATCCGGGCTTCACCGCAGCCCGGGCGCTGACCTTCGATCTCTCGCTCCCGGACTCGCGATACGAGCAGGAGACGCGGCAGGCCGCGTTCTTCGAACAGCTCATGCCGCGGCTGCACTTGCTTCCCGGCGTCACATCGGCTGGCGCGGTCATGATCCTGCCGTTGACCGGCAACGACTTCAATCTTTCGTTCTCGATTGCAGGGCGGCCGCCGGTACCGCCGGCGCAACAGCCGACAATGCAGGTGCGGGTCGCCACGACGGACTACTTCAGGACAATAGGCATTCGACTCGAGCGCGGGCGGCTGTTCACCGATCTCGATCGGGAGGGCACGACGCCGGTCGTCCTGCTGACTGCAAGCGCCACGCGCCGTTTCTTCCCTGGCGAAGAGCCGCTCGGCAAGAAGATCACGCTTGGCTGGGGTCACGGGCCCGGTACGCCGCGCGCCGGCGGCGAAGTCGTCGGCATCGTCGGCGACGTGAAGGACGCTGGCTTGAACGAACCGGATCCGCCGGAGATCTATCTGCCGTACCGGCAGTGGCCGGTTCAGAGGATGAGCCTCGTGCTGAGAACCGCGACTCCGCCCGCGAACATCGTCTCCGCAGCGCGACGCGAAGTCTATGCGGTCGATCCGGACATACCCGTATCGAACGTTCGCACGCTCGAAGAGGTCGTCGCGCGCTCGGTTTCGCAACCGAAGTTCTACATGACGATGCTGACGGTGTTCGCCAGTGTGGCATTGATGCTCGCGGCGGTCGGTATCTTCGGCGTGCTGTCGTACGCGGTTACGCAGCGCACGCGCGAGATCGGGATCCGCGTGGCACTTGGCGCTGGCGAGGCAACAGTCGTCGGCCTGGTGGTGCGGGAAGCGCTGGGGTTCGCGCTTGGCGGTGTCGGGCTCGGCCTCGTCGTGGCGTACTTCGTGGCGCAGACGCTCGACACGCTGCTGTACATGACCGAGCCGACGGATCCCGCGACGTTCTCGCTCGTTGCCGGACTCCTTGTCGTCATCTCTCTCGTCGCGAGCTACGTCCCGTCGCGTCGCGCGGCGCGCGTCGATCCGGTCGTCGCGTTGCGAGCGGAATAGACACGGGACTGGGTATCGGCTCCCGGGTATCGGCTCCCGGGTACCGGCTTCCGGCCCCCGAGAACGGTATAGTAGGAGGCCGTGGAATACCTCATCAAGCAGTACGGACTTCAGCAAGGGGCGTTGGAAATCCAGTACATCGAGGAATTCTTCCTCGATTTTCCGCGGAAGAAGTTGGCGGCCGAAGTGGTGCGCCGCCTGTCCGACCGCGATCATCAAATTCTCATGGCAGAGGCGACGCTGCCGGAGGATCCGTCGACGATCGTTCCGGTCTCGTTCAAAGTGGCGCACGAGCTTCGATCAATCGAGAACGATCCGAAGCTCGCCGACCTGGTCGCGCAGCTCGAGGACTGCGTGGACTTCGACGGACGTCGCGTCCTCTATCAATGGATTGGCGGCACGCGCAAGGACTGGCGCGGCCAGGGGCATTTTCGCGCGCTGACCGAAGAGCAGGAGGTGTGGGCGCTCGAAAACGGGTTCGACGAGATCATTTGCAAGACGAAGAACCAGTTCTACGAGATGCGCAGTACGCTCGCCCAGCTGCACTTCGACGTGATTCGATTCGTACACCATCCTGCCGAAACCGGCGAGTCGAAGATCTTTCTGAGCAAGCGGCTCGGCCAGCACGTGCTCGACAAGCACCGCGGCGGGCGATCGGTGATCCGCAGCCCCGAGTGATTCGGGTCATCGATCGCGTCGACGATCCGCGCATTGCCGCGTACGCGCACGTCGGGGATCCCGCCTGGCTTCGCGAACGTGGATTGTTCGTCGCCGAGGGCCGCCTCGTCGTCGATCGGTTGATCGAGGGCGCGCGTTTCGATATCGTCTCTCTGCTGTTGACGCCCGCCGCCTTCGACGCGTTGCGCGATCGACTCACAGCGGTGTCGACCGACGTCTTCGTTGCCGCGCAAGCCATCCTGAACGGAATCACGGGGTTCAATTTCCACCGCGGTTGTCTCGCGCTCGCACGGCGAGGTCCCGAATCGTCCTGGACGCTGGCTGACACGAAACTCGCCGTGGCGCTGGAAGGTGTCGGAAATCCGGATAACGTTGGCGGTGTTTTCCGCAGCGCGGCGGCCCTTGGTGCGGATGCGATTCTGCTCGATCCCTCCAGCGGAGATCCGTTTTACCGAAAGGCCATTCGAACATCGATGGGCGCCGTGCTGCAGGTGCCCTTCGCACGGCTGGCTCGATGGCCAGAGGACGTCATCGAGCTGCGAGGGGCTGGACTCACGCTGGTCGGCCTTGCACCGAGGGGCTCGATCACCATCGATGAGTTTGCCGCGCACCAGTCTGAGAGCGGAAGATTCATTGTGCTGGCGGGTTCAGAGGGCCATGGCCTGAGCAATGCTGCGCTGAATGCCTGCGACGCGCTGGTGCGAATCCCCATTGCTGAAGAGTACGATTCGCTGAACGTAGTCGTCGCCGTGTCGATCGCGCTTCATCGGCTGAGTAGACACAGATTCTGAAATGCAACTGGAGCCGGGACTTTTTCTCTTCCAACGGTTGCTTTCCTCGGACCGGCAACGGTTGCTTTGGGAACAATGCCGCGCGCTCGCGGACGGTCCTGTCCCGATGTACACGCCGACGGTCCGTGGCGGACGGAAGATGAGCGTCGGAATGCTGTGTCTCGGGCGTCACTGGAATGGACTGACGTACTCGTACGAAGCGACGCGTCGCGACTTCGACGATTTGCCCGCCCCGCCAATCCCGCCGGAGTTCGAGCAGCTTGCGGTCGATGTTGCGGTCCGGGCCGGGTTCGCGATGCAGCCCGACATCTGCATCATGAACTTCTACACGGGTGAGAGTAAGCTCGGCGTCCATCAGGACAAAGACGAGCGGCCCGAGACGATCGCGCGGGGCGTCCCAATTGTGTCGCTGTCGTTCGGTGATGCCGCCCGGTTCGTCATCGGCGGCCTGGACCGCAAGGCGCCGATGCAGCCGCTAATCCTACGGTCTGGCGATGCGCTCGTGATGGGCGGTCCATCACGACTGCGGTTTCATGGTGTGACCCGCATGCTGGCCGGTACCGCCCCGGCAGGAACCGGTCCGGGACGGTTCAATCTAACGTTCAGGCAGTGGTGAGTGGACTCCGGGTTCGGGATTCGGGGTTGCGTAGCTGTTCAGAAAGTGCCGGTAGCTCGGTGGCTCGGTAACTCGCTTGCGTGCCGGGTTGGGGCTCGGCGTTCGGGAGTCGCTCGCGATCGCTCTAACTTCTGGCTTCTGGATTCTGCGTTTATCAGCGCCAGCGCCTTCTCGACGTCCGCGCGCAGTCGATCGATTGCGGCGGCGACGATCGCGACGAACCGGCGTGCTTCGTCCCACTGTTTCTGCTCGATAGCTTCGCGAATGCCAGGCAGCGTTTTGACGCCATAGCCCGTGTAGAAGCCCGGCGCATACGCGAGGTGCTTGAACCACTCCCGCCGTGGAAGGCCGGCGTCGTAACGAAACGCCCGCTCGCTCGAATAGAGGACTCGATTCAGCTCGCCGATTTCCCTCAGATCCTTGAGGGTTCCGCCAGTCTGCACGCGCTGTATTGCCGCATCATATTTCTGTGCCGCGTCGTCGAGCTTTGCGATCGACGTCCGGAGCGGCCCGAAATCAATCTTCTGACCCTTTTCTGGCGCAAGCTTGTCGAGCTCATCGACGTATCCGTGCAATGTCGATGCGGTGCTTCGAAATTCGAACGGCAGCACGTCCGCGTTCGCAAGGCGCAGAAGCATGGTGCCGATGACTTTCGACAAGGCGACCGAGTGTTTGAAGTCGCCGTCCGAGAAGTGGCTGTACCAATAGAACGAATCGTAGATGGAGTGATACACGCCGTTGCTGCTCCCGTCGCCGCCGAACGACAGGTTCAGTGATGCGATGTTGAGATGATCGAGGAACGCGGTGTAATCGGATCCCGACCCGAGCGCAGCGAGCGGAAGATCGCCGCGTTCGAGCTTTGCGCGCGCTTCCTTCGATGACGCCTGCTCGAGCTCGTGCGCGCGTTTCGCTTCGAGCACGTTCCTGTCGCGCCCGCGCGGATCGGGCACGTCGCGTGCGACATCGTTCACGAACGCCTGCAGCGAGTGCGACCCCTCCATCGTGAGCCAGCCCTTTCCGGTGCTGTCGCTGTTGATGTAAGCCACGGCGTTGCGCGCCAGTTCGTCCTGGTGCTTTTCGACCCACTCGGTCGATCCGAGGAGTCCCCACTCCTCACCGTCCCACGATGCGAGGATGATCGTGCGTTTCGGCTTCCAGCCGGTCCTCACCAGCTCTGCGAGGCCGCGGGCGGTTTCCATCAAGACGACGTTGCCGCTCGTCGGGTCGGACGCGCCGTTGACCCACGCGTCGTGGTGGTTGCCGTAGAGGATCCACGCGTCTGGGGATTCGGTTCCGTCGATCCGCGCGATGACGTTGTAAAGCGGACGGATTTGCCAGTCGAACGAAAGCTTCATTCGTACTCTCGCGGGCCCTGGCCCGACGTGATACGTGATCGGCAGCGCGCCGCGCCAGCTCTCCGGCGGCACCGGCCCGGTCAGGTTCCGAAGCAACGGAAGCGCGTCCCCGTACGAAATCGGCAGCACCGGAATCCTCAGCAGCGTTCTGGCCTCGGCGCGTTCGAGCTTGCGCGCGCCGCGTTCCGATGCCCATCCCGGCGTGAGCGGATCACCGGGATAAATCGGCATGTCCATTACGCTGCCGCGCTGCACACCCTGTTCGGGTCTGTACGCGCCCTTCGGATACACGTCTCCCTGGTAAAACCCGTCGTCACGGGGATCCGAGTAGATGATGCAGCCGACCGCGCCATGTTCCCATGCGACCTTGGGCTTGATACCGCGCCAGCTGCGGCCATAGCGCGCGATGACAACCTTCCCCTCCACGTCGACGCCGAGCTTTGCCAACTGCTCGTAATCTTCGGGCACGCCGTAATTCACGTAGACGAGATCCGCAGCAACGTCGCCGTCGGCGGAGTAGGCATTGAAGGTCGGCAACTGTCCGGCGTCATCGGAGTCCTCGTCGACGGCCACGTTCGGTTCGTTCAGCTGCGCCGAATACCGCTCGGGGTCCACCAGTTCCACGATGCGATCGACCGGGTACGGCATCAGCGCTTCGTACTCCTCAATCGACGCGTTCAATCCCCAGGACCTGAACTGAGCGAGCACGTACTCGGCGACCTTGCGACTGGCCGCCGTGCCGGCGTGATGCGGCTCCTGGCTGATGACGCGCATGTACTCGCGCAGGTTGTCTGCCTTCGGCAGCGTCTGAAACCGTCGCTCCAGCTCGCGTTGCGGTGCTGCGCTGTCGCGAGAGAACCCGCGAAGCGGTTGAGGCTGTTGCGAATCAATCGCTGTTGTGAAGACGAGCGTGACGCAGAGGAGAGGGAAGACGCGTCGCATGTGACAACTATGACACGCGAAGTGCCGTGACGTCTGAAGACGCCACGCTACAGAGTCGAGGCGGTGTAGGACGCGGTCTTGAAGACGGCGGTCGAAGCCGGCATTTCAAAGCCGCAACACCGCATGCTGTGCGACGCAGTCTTGTAGACGGCGATCGACGCCGCGGCATTTAAAGCCGCAACACTGCAACGTGTACGGCGCGGTCTTGAAGAGCGCCGTCAGACCCCGACGTCTGAAGCTGCAACACCCCAAGCTGTAGGGCGCGGTCTTCAGACCGCGCCGGCCGTGAAAGCGCCGTGTGAGCGTCCGGATCTACTCAGCCTTCAATGCTATAGCAGGGTCGATGTTGGCGGCCCTCCGCGCCGGCAGGAAGCCGGCGCAGCTGGCGACGGCGATCATCAGAACGGAAGCGGCGATCAACGAGGGAGGATCGAGAGCACTGACCTGAAACAGAAATCTGCTCGCAAAGCGCCCGAGCGCGAGCGCCGCGCCGAGGCCAATCGCGAGGCCGATGACCGCCAGCGTCAGGCACTCGCGAAGCACGTTCCTCAGGACGGCGGCCCGGCTGGCGCCGAGTGCGAGCCTCAAGCCGATTGCAGAGGTTTCCCGCGACACGGTGTATGCAAGGAGGCCATACAGCGCGGCGCTTGCAAGGACGAGCGCGGCAAGTGCGGTTGCGCTCGCGAGCAGCGCAACGACGCGCTCGGTGACAAGCGACGCACCAATGCGATCGCCGATGGTCTCGATGCGGATCGGCATCTGCGAATCGAGCGCTCGCGCGGCGAGTCGAACGCTCGCGCTCAGCGACGCGATCGGTCCGGCTGCGCGAACTTCAGCGACGAGATTCGTGCCGGCGATGTACTCGGCGAGCTGCTTGTAAGGCAGGTACGCGATGCTGCGGCTCGGTTCCTGGAGCCGTTGATACTTGGCGTCGCGTGCGATCCCGACAATCTCGAGATTCCTTCGCGACTGGTGCCGGCCGAGCGTGATCCGTCGACCGAGCGGATTCTGTCCTGGAAAATAGCGCTGGGCGAGTGATTCGTTGACGATCACGACACGACGCGATCCCTCGATGTCCGAATCGGTGAAGTCGCGTCCATCGACGAAGCCTGTGCCCACCGTCCGAAAGTATCCCGGTGAGATGGCGTTGAAGTAGACATACCGTCCGTTTTCGGGCCCGAACGCTGCGCCGTCAACGGCAACGCTCTGCGTCCAGTGACCGTCATCCTCGCTGATCGGCGGATACCAGGAGAGGCTCGCCGATTCCACGCCAGGAGTGGTTCCGAGTTTCTTGAGCAGCGTGTCGTAGAACGCGGTCAGCCGCGGGCCCGTGTAACCGACCGCCATCGGATCGCTCCAGAGCACGATCACGCTGTCGCGCTCGAAGCCGGCGTTCTGTGACAACACCCGTTGCAGGCTGCGCACGAACAGCGCAGCGCCGACGAGCAGCAGCACTGTCAGCGCGACCTGAAGAGCGACGAGCGACCTGCCGAGCGTCCGGCGCCGGAGCAGGCCGCTGCCGACCTGACGGCTCCCCTTGAGCGTCGATCCCTGGTCCAGCCGCGTCACGCGAAGCGCGGGAAGAATGGCGCAGACCGCTGCCGTCGTGAGCGTGAGGGTGACGATGAACGCAACGACGTGCCAGTTCGGGCCGAGGTCGAGGGCAATCGGTTCATTGCGCGTTCTCATGATCGCAACGAGCGCGCGGCTGCCTGCCGACGCGAGTGGAACGCCGAGTGCGCCGCCCAGCGCCGTCCACACGAGCGCTTCCGTCAGCATCTGACGCACAATTCTGGCCCGGTTCGCGCCAAGAGCGAGGCGAACAGCCATCTCTCTCCGTCGCGCGATGCCGCGAGCGAACAGCAGGTTTGCAGCACTGGCCGTCGCAATGGCGAGCAGCAGACCGACGAGCGCCAGCAGCATCCAGAGCGGGTCGCCGAATCGATTCCTGATTCGCGAGTAGCCAGTGCGCGCTGGCTCCAGCGCGGTCTTCCTCGCGAGATACTTCGCGCGACGATCTGCCGGCTCGCCGGGGCCTGTCGTGACCTCCAGAACGGCGGGCCAGAACACCTGCAGCGCGGCGTTCGCGCGCTCGATCGTCAGACCAGCACGCAGCCGGCCCATGATGTGCAGCCATGCTGAAGTCGGACCACGAAGCGTGTCGACGTTCTGAAGTGCCTTCAGTGGAATCGTGATCTCCGGCGCCAAACCGGGAGCGACCCCGAAAAATCCCGGCGGCGTCACGCCCACGATCGTGAAGGGTCTGCGCTCGATATGCAGCGTGCGCCCGATGACCGCCGCATCACCGCCGAATCGCCGCCGCCAGCACGGGTAACTGATGACAGCGACCATGCCGCCGGGTCCGCCGCCGATCCGATCGTCGTCCGGCGTGAAGGTGCGACCGGCGTGGGCACCGACGCCCAACGTTGAGTAGAACGCACCGGAGGCCAGGAGGACTTCCGCCGGTTCGAGCTCGCCTGCCCATTCGACATTCAGGCTTTCGGTGCTCCACGCGAAGAGTCCTGCGAAGACCTGCGACCCTCGTGTCTGGACTCCGTCGAAGATGGCGTCAGAGAATGCGGGGTTCCTGAACCAGACGAGCCGCTCCGGTTCCCGCACCGGAAGGCTTCTGAGGATCAACTCATCGATCAGCCCGAACACCGCGGTCGTAGCGCCGATGCCGAGCGACGTGACCAGGATCATCGCACCGGCGAAAGCAGGACTCCGCCGCAGGACCCTTAGCGCGAAGCTCACGTCCTGCGTGAAGGCCTCGGCCGTCGAGGTGATCCAAACCCGGCGAATGTCCTCGCGAGCCATTCTCCGTCATTAAACGACGGGGAGAATGGATTTGTTGGTGGGAGGGCTCTGAGTCGAAAGCGCTTGCGCCTCGAGCCGAACCTTACTTCAGCGCGCGTTCGATCGCGGCCTGCGCGAGCGGCGCCATAACCGCGTACCCGGCCAAGTTGGGGTGGAGATCGTCGCCGCTGTATTCCTCTTTCAAGACGCCTGTCGAGTCAACCATCGCCGAGAAGTAATCGAGAGACACGTGACCGTTCTTGGCCGCGTAACCTTTCATCCAGTCGTTCAGTGCCGTGATGCGCGCCATCGGGCGCAACGTCGTCTGCGGGGTCCCGCCCGGTTGCACGTGATACGCGCTCGTCGGCAGGATGCTGGAGAGCACGACACGAATCTGGTGCGCTCGAGCGAGCTCGGCCATCGACTCGATGTTCCCCTGGATCTCCTCGTTCGTCATCGGGCCCGTGTTGCCGGCGATGTCGTTCGTCCCGGCGAGAATCACCACCACTTTCGGGGTCAGATCGATCACATCGGGTTTGAATCGGATCAGCATCTGCGGCGTCGTCTGCCCGCTGATGCCGCGGTCGATGTAGGGTTTGCCGGGAAAAAAGCCTCCGAACCGCGGCTGCTGCCAGCTGTCGGTGATCGAGTCACCCATGAAGACGACGCGCGATTCGTTCGCGGCGGGCGGAGTGACGGTGCGATTGGCTTCGCGATATCGCGCGAGCTGCGGCCAGTCGCGAAGCCGGACGTCGTTGCGCATCAGCGCCTGCAGGGCGGTTGCCATTTCCGGGCAGGTCGGCGGTGGCAGCTGCGGCGCCGTTGCCTGCGGTGCCGGCTGCACCGGAGGCTGCTGGGTTGAAGGCGTCTGCGTCAGTGCTGGTGTTCCGAGTCCGAGTACAGTCGCAATCACGAAGAATGAGCGTGTCGTCATGGCTGCGTATCCTATCGTGAATCGCCCCCTTCACATCGCTTTGAGCTCACGGATGGCGCGACCGGCGCCGCGGATGTTATCGAGCCGCATCTCGGAATACTTCCGAGACAGCAGCACGCCATGCGCGCCCCCTTGAAATGCCGCTTCGACGGCCCGATACACGTCCTCGGGCGTCGTCTTCTTGCTCGCCTGAGCCGTGGGAATGTCGATGTCGATCCCCGGCCAGATCTTCATCGAAGGGCCGGCACCCGCGACCGCCCGGCTCGTTTCGCGTAGGACGTAATCCGCGCCGAGCCCTGAGGCAGGAATCTTCTCGAGAGGCTGACCGTTGAACTGCTGCACGCTGTAGGTGAATTCGAGTGCCTGGTCAGGGGTGAGGTCGGCGAGCAGGGACCGCTGGATGTTGCGCGTGTACTGCGCGAGGCGTTCGCCGCCACACAGGTTGTACATGACGACTTTGAGGAAATCCGAGTACTTGCTGAACTCGGCGTAGTCCTGCTCGGCACGATAGAGCCACGAGAACGAGTTGTTGTGCCAGACGTGCCAGCCGATGCCTTTCTGCGGCGCGATCTCGTGCGCCAGTTTGTACATATCGCGGTAGGTATCGTTGAGCGCCTCGTTCCAGAGCCGCTCCCACGCGAGGATCTCCGGGTACTTCACGAGCAGCCGCCAGAACGTCACGAGCGCGCCGTCGGTTGGCTTCCGTCCGGCCCGTACGGCGTCCGCCCATGCCGCAAGCTGCGTGTAACCCTCTCTTGCGCGATCGATGTTGATGCCTTCCTTTCGTGCGGCGTCGACGCAGTACCGACAGAAGCACGCAATCCTTCCACCGGCTCCCGCACCGCCGTGATTGGCGACGAGCAGATTTCCCAGCGGCCCCTGACGTTCGCTGCCCCACATCAATCCGTCCACGTCATAGGAGCGCAGGTAGTCCTCGACCATGCCGAGCCAGAAGTTGCGGGTGTTCGGGTTGCGGGAACAGACGGTTGTTGGCGGCTGGCCTGCCAACGCCACCTCTCTCGCCTGATCGAGTCCCGGCACGTCAGCGGCGAAGACGTCCTCGAACCAGCAGATCACTTTCAAGTTGCGTTTGTGTGCTGCTGGCAGGGCGTCGGCGATGACGTCATATCCCGGATGATCCGGAGCCTTCTCCGGCACGATCGAGCTGTCCTTGTAGTACTGCGGATGCGGCGTCGCGAAATTCCCGCCGCGGTACGCGGTGTCGTACTCCTGCTTGCCGTGATCGGGAAGCGGCTGATTCGGAACCTGGCGTCCACCAATGCCGCGGCCGTACGTAAAGGTGGCAAGGAACAGCGTGTTGACTGCCGCCATCTCCTGCAGGTTGTCGAGTACTCTCTCGGTGCCCTCGTCGACGAACGACACCGCGCCGATTTGAATGCCAATCATCGGCGGGTCCGCGAAGGGTACTCGAGCTGCCAGCGCTCCGCCGGCCAACATCGCCGATGCTTCGAGGAACTCGCGCCGATCCATTACTCCTCCTGTGAAGCATGAACACCGAAGGATAATGCAACGCGAGCTAGTCATGTTTCAACGCCACGATCGGATCGACCCGCGTCGCGCGATAGGCCGGCAGCCCGCACGCGACGAGTCCGGTCGCCATCAACAGAGCGCCGACACCGACGAGGGTGACCGGATCCCTAGCGCTGACGCCGAAAAGCAAATGGGTGAGTAAACGTGTGAGTACGGATGCGCAGCCGTAACCTATTGCGAGTCCGACGATCGGCGGGCGCATTCCTTCGCCGAAGACGAGACGCAGCAGATTCCTCCGACTCGCCCCGAGCGCGACACGGATCGCGAACTCGTGCGCTCGTTGTGCGACGGTGAAGTGCATCACGCTGTACACGCCCACGGCGCACAGCAGCAGTGCCACCATCGCGAAGAGCGCCAGCAACCAGGTTTCAAACCGGCGCTGAGCAGTCAGCCCGCGGACGGACCCTTCGATCGTTGTCATGTTCACGACCACGGCGTTGGCATACACCGATCTGATTGCCGTTCTCACCGCCGGCGCGAGCGCAACCGGATCGCCGCTCGTTCGCACCGCCACGTCCATCGTCGGCTCCGAGCTGGCGAAGAAGAACTCCGGGACGGGCTGCTTCTCGAGACCCTGGCGATGCATGTCGGCGACGACACCGATGATGGTGGTCCAGCGTGGCGGCGAAGCAGGCCCTCCTTCCTTGAATCGTCTGCCGACGGGGTCTTCGCCGGGAAAGAACAACTTCGCGAACGATTCGTTGACGATGGCAACCGGCGCGTTCTGTTCCTGGTACGTGAAGAAGCGCCCACGCAGGAGCGTGACGCCCATCGCCTCGAAGAACCCTGGCGTCACATCGTCCGTGTTCACGAGCGTGCTCTGGCGTCCATCGGAAGCAGCAGGGCGACCTTCGATGGTGATGGCCTCCTCTGGATTCTTCGACACGAAGAAGCTCGTCACGGCGCCGGCATGCGTGACACCTGGAAGGGCGGCGATGCGATCGTTGAGCTCGTGCCAGCTGGACCATTCCTGCTGACGCCAGGTTCGCGAGACGGGGATCGGAAGGTTGACCCGCGTCAGCAGAACGTGGCTGCTCTCGAATCCCGGGTTCACCGCGCGAACGAGCAGAAAGCTCCGGATCAGCAAGCCAGCGCCTGTCAGGAGCGCGACGGCGAGCGCGCACTCGGCAACCACGAGCGCAGCCGCCGCGCGCCGATCTGTCAGCCGTCCGGCGACGGCCGACGTGCCTTCCTTCAATGCGCCGCCGTGTTCGTCGCGAGAAAGCCGCCAGGCCGGCGCGATCCCACAGAGCAGGCCCGCGACAATCGAGATTGCAGCGGTGAACGTCAGGACACGTGGATCCACGCCGATGTGGTCGGCTCTGGGGATCGCGGGAGAGGCGGCAACGATGGCCTGCACGCTGGCGCGCGCGGCGAATGAGCCGAGCACAGCAGCCGCTAACGCGAGCATCGTGTTTTCGATCAGCAGTTGCCGAACGAGGCGCACACGTCCGGCACCAAGCGCAGCTCGAACCGAGAGCTCGCGGGCTCTCGTCATTCCTCGAGCGAGCAGGAGATTCGCTACGTTCGCGCACGCAATCAGCAGGAGGCAGACCACGGCGCCGAGCAGAATCCACAACGCCAGTTGGAGATTGCGTCCGGTGATCTGGGTCAGCAGCGGCACCACCTCGACACCGAATCCAACGACGTCCGTGTCCGCGATCGGATGCGCCTCGGCGAGCCGGCGCTCGATCGCGGACATCTCCGTTTGCGCGTCGGCGGCAGTTGCACGCGGTTTCAGCCGCCCCACGACGTGCCACAAGTCCGCAAATCGGTTGTTCCACGAACGTTCGGCGACGACCGGCTTTGCCGCCCAGGAGATCATCAACGTCGCTGGCACCCAGTGCTGCACGTCATGCGTGGGGAAGAAGAAAGCCTCCGGCATTATTCCGATGATCTGAAGGGCATGGCCGTCGATCTCGACGCGTTGGCCGATCGCGCCAGGATTCCCACCGAAGCGGCGCGTCCACAGCTGATGACTGAGGACCACCACCGGCTCGCGTCGCTCTTCTTCGTCCGCGGAGAACGTCCGGCCGAGCAACGGCGTGACTCCAAGCAGCTGGAAAAGATTCGCCGACGCCATCACACCCGTTACGCGCTCCGGTTCGGCGACGTCCCCGAGGTTGCCGGAATAGGTCCGCCAGTACGCCATATCGGCAAAGAGCCGGCTCTCGCTGCGCCAGTCGCCGAACGTCGGCATCGACGTCGGCGCTTCGTGAATGTCACGCTTCGGGTCGGCGGTCCAGATCAGCACGATGCGATCGGGGTCCGCGAACGGGAGTGGTTTCAACAACACCGCGTTCACGACGCTGAACATTGCCGTGCTTCCGCCGATGCCGACGACGAGCGTGAGCAGGGCAACTGCGGTGAATCCCGGAGCTCTTCGAAACAGTCGCGCGCCGTATCGGACGTCCTGCCAGACGCGCTCGAGCTCAGGCCCAATCCAAATCGCGCGCGCATCTTCGCGCGCGAGTATGACGTTGCCCATCGCGCGACGGCTCGCGTTCGACGCTTCGCGCGGCGACATCCCTGCTCGCTCCAAGGCGTCCTGCCGTAACCCGCGGTGGGATTCGAGCTCCTCGCGAATGTCGTCGTCCCATCGGCGAGTCCAGAGCCGAATGCGATTGATTAACCTGAACATCGGCCACGCTCCGAGTCACATTAACTTGGGCACAGGCTCGCGATCTGGAAACGACGGCACCGCTGAACCCCAATCGTGCGCCACCAAGCTACTGGAACAACCGAGTCGTGATGAGCCCGAGCTCACCCCGGCGCGTGAAAGGTTGCGAATCCCGAACACCGAATCACGTCCTGGCACTTCAGCGAGCCACCGAACGACCGAGCTCCCGGCCCCCGGCCTCCGGCCTCCCGCCCCCGGCCTCCGGCCCCCGGCCCCGAATTACGCCATCTCGAGCACCCGCTGAATCGCCACGATCAATCGATTGAACTCCTCGCGCTCGGAGTTGAGCTGCTTGCGCCCGGCCGCAGTCAGCGTGTAGTAGCGCGCGCGTCGGTTGTTGTCCGATGTTCCCCACTCGGCCTTGACCCAGCCGTTGAGCAGCAGCCGCTGAAGCGCGGGGTAGAGCGAGCTCTCGCCGACCTGCAGCACTTCCTCGGAGACCTGCCGCAGCCGCTCGGCAATCCCGTATCCGTGCAGCGGTCCCCGGACGAGCGACCGCAGAATGAGCATGTCGAGCGTCCCTGGTAACAAAGGCGGCGGTTCGTTCGTTAGTCCCATCTGTTTCTGTACCGGGGGACTTCGTCCCCGGGAGCCCCAGGCACCCCACCGCGTAGCCCGCGCGGCGGGGGCCCCGCTACACGCTCGCTCGCGAGCGCCCCTTCGCCCCCACTCCGCTCGCGTGGCTCACTCGCGGCGCTCGTTCGCGCGCGCACGGACTTCGTCCCAAGCTATGCACTACGCACGTCGCGCGTGCTTCCATCGATAGACGATGGGAAGAATGCCGCGGTTCACGAGCGATGTCAACCCCCATCGTCAGTCGATGGGTGTGAACCGAATCCTGTCGTACTCGTAATGAATCGAAAGCCAACCTCTATAGGGGGATTGGCCGTCAAACAGACACATGCAATCGATCGTCTGATCGATGAGCAACACGGAGCACGTCATGCCTGCACGACACTGTTCGATTGCGCTCACGGTGCTCATTGCTGTTGTCGCTGTTGTCGCTCCAGTCCCCGGTTTCGCGCAGACGGACAATCTCGGCGCCGCATCGCTGCAATCGTCATTCGATGTCGTCCGCACGTACGCGCCCGCCAGCGTTCACGTGCAGGATGACGTCGCGCTGCCGCCGAACATGGCGATCGCAGATTTGTACCGATCGACGGTGGAGATGATGCGCCGGCGATCTCCGACATTCAGGCGTCAGTGCTCGAGAATTGCGAATGCGCCCAACCTCACCGTCGTTCTGACCGACGAGCAGCCGCCCCGCAAGCAGGCGCTTGCGTGGACGCAGATCTCGCGGAGGCCCGTCGGTTATCTCCACGCAACGATTCATATCAGCGTCTCGACGCGCGTCGTCGAGCTGATCGCGCACGAGCTGGAGCACATCATCGAGCAGCTCGATGGCGTCGACCTCGCGGCAAAGGCGAAGCTGTCGTCGACCGGCGTTCGCAGCTGCAGGTGCGGTGAACAGGTTGCCTTCGAGACCTCCAGAGCGGTCTTGATCGGCACGCGCGTGGCTGGAGAGGTTTTTCGCAGCGACGTAACGCTCGAGACGGCCGCCAGTGTTCGCCGCTAACGGGCAGGGATCTCTTGGGTTGAGTGAAGGAGGGCACCGAGAGGGGCCCCGGCGAGCGAGCCTGTAGCGGCTCCCGCCGCGCAACCTGCGCGCAGTTGGGTGCCTATGGGGGTCCGGGTGACGAAGTCCCCCGGAGAATAACGATGACCGGCCGACTCGTCACAGGCGCGATCACGATCGGGCTCGCGCTCCGGCTGACGCCGGCTGACGACGGCCTGGTGATCACGGTTCCTCAGCGCGACAACGTCCGATCCGCATTTGGCCCGGCGACCGTCGACGTCAGCGCCGACGCGAGATACGTCGCATTCGAGTCTTATGCGCAGCTCGTCCCTGGTGACACGGACCAGGGGCGGGACGTCTACGTGCTCGATCGCGTCACGAGAAACGTGACGCTCGAGAGCACAGGGCTTGCCGGCGACAGCTCGCATCCGCGCATCAGCGGCGATGGCCGTTTCGTCGTGTTCGAGTCGTTTACGACGATCGACGACGCAGCACCGCTGCACACAAACATCATCGTCCGCGACCGCTCGACGAATAGGGCCACTGTGCTCGCCGGCCTTCATGGCGAAGTACCAGACGGCCAGAGCCGCTGCGGCGAGATCAGCGATGATGGCCGAATCGTCGTGTTCGCGTCGGCGGCCACGAACCTCGTACCAGGGCTCGACGCGAACGGCGGCGCCGAAGACGTGTACTCGTTCGACGTTCAGACCGGCGTCATCCGGCGGGTGAGTGTGGACAACGCGGGCGTGCAGCCGGCGAGCGGATCGAGCATGTTGCCGAGCATCAGCGCTGATGGCCGCTGGATTGCGTTCGTATCAAGTGCGCCCTTGGACGTCGCCCACGCCGCCGCGGGTCACGTCGACGACCATCAGACGCTCGGAAGAGGCCCGTCGACTTCAGGCCGGCTGCCGCGCCATGTCTATCTCCGCGACAGGGTCCTCGGCACGACCACTCGGCTCGGCATTGGAGGCCGGAACCGCCCCGATCCCGACAGCGGGTCACCGGTCATCAGTGGAGACGGTCGTTACATCGCCTTCGTGTCAGAGGCGTCCAACCTCGTCACTCCCGACCGTAACGGCGTTGCCGACGTGTTCCTCTTCGATCGGCAGACAGGATCGATAACGCTCGTCAGCCGTGCCGTCGATGGCGGATCGGCCAACGGCATCAGCCTCAATCCGGCGCTCTCGCACGACGGCCGCTTTGTCGGATTCCAGTCGGACGCGTCGAATCTCGTCTGCGCGAGACGCTGCCCCGCGGCGCTCGAGGACATCAACCTTTTGTGGGACGTCTTCGTCTTCGATCGTCAGAAGGACGTCATCGTTCGTGCGAGCGGCGACGAGCTTGGTGGGTGGATGGAACCGAGCGCCGGCCCGGCGCTCTCGGCGAAGGGCGACGTGGTGGCCTTCTCGTCGCGCCACCCGATTAATCCCCTCGATCGGGGGGAAGACTTCGATTTGTTCGTGCGGCCGATGCCGGCCATCGCGGTGCCAACGACGCGATGGTGAAACGGGAGTTGACGCGCCAGACGAGCTGCACGATGCGGCTCGAATTCTCCTGCAGTGTTGTTGAAAGAGACGGCCTGATGGAAATCGCAAATCCCTGAGCTCGCTTTGACGAAGGCCGTAGTGCAATGCTTGTCTGGTGTCTTCCAACTCCTCGGGACGTGGTTCGAAGCGCGTCAGTCGCAATCCCCGCCCGAGGCACGGTCGAGAAAGCTCTCCAACGGCAACTGTTCGCGGCGAGCGCCTCGGCTGGACCGCGGGTTGGCTCATCGCGACCGCCGTCGTCGTCGCAGCGGCGATCGTCCGCGTCGCCGCGTCGCGGGGCGAGCTGTGGCTCGACGAGATCTGGTCCTACCGCCTCGCCGGCCTTCAGAGCAGTCCGTTCGCGGTGTTCACGGGAATTCATCACGACAACAATCACCACCTCAACACGCTGTATCTTTACTTCATCCCGGAGTCGGCATCCTGGATCACGTACCGGCTTCACACCATCGTTACCGGCGTGGCCACGGTCGTGCTGGCGGGAATCATCGCGAACCGTTCAGGCCGGCGCACTGCGCTCATCGCGATGCTGCTCGCGGCAGGATCGTTTCTGCTCGTTCTGTATGCATCCGAAGCCCGCGGCTACGCGCTTGCGGTCTTCTTTGCTTTTCTGGCAATTCCACTGGCGGATCGATACTTCGCGAGCGGGCGCCTCGTCTGGGCCGCAGCTTTTGGTGTCGTGGCCACCCTCGGGTTGCTTTCCCACCTGACGTTTCTCCACGCGTACGTCGGCCTTGGGGCGTGGACGACGTATCGCGCCGCACGCGGCCGGCCGCGCCACATCGCCCGTACGCTTTCCGCCCTGCACCTTCTGCCGTGCATCGCGTTCGCGGTTTTGTACTGGATCGATCTGCGGCACGTCGTGATCGGCGGCGGCCCGACACTGAACGCGTCCGAGGTCCTGGCCCGCACGCTGTCGCTTGGCGCCGGCGGGCCCGTTGCGGGACCGTACCGCGGCGGAGTCGTTGCCGTTGCGCTGATCTCCTGCATCGGCGGGGTGTTCGCCGCGCGACGCTGTGGATCGGATCTGTGGGTGCTCTTGCTGGTCACGACGGTCGTCGCACCCGCCCTCACGTTCGTGTTCGTCGGATCGAATCTTCTGTACGAACGCTATTTCCTCGTCGTCGTCGCGTTTGGGTTGATGGCCTCGAGCTGGGCCCTCGACGCCATTGCACGACACTCGCGAGTCGCGGCACTCGCGGTGGTCGCAGCATTTCTCGCCGGCAATGGCGTCCACATCGCGAGCCTCATAACGGAGGGCCGCGGCAGCTACATCCCCGCGCTGACCTGGATGTCCGAGCAGGCCGTCCAGCGTCCGGTCACCATCGGAGGCGATCACGACTTCCGGCAGGGACGTCTCGTCGAGTTCTATCAGCGCTTCGTCCCGCGTGGATCGGACATCGAATACCACCCGTCATTCAAGTGGGAGGTCGCCGGACCCGAGTGGTATCTGGCACACAGTCAGGAACCGATATTTCGGCCTGAGCCGGAGTTGGTCGTGGAGGGCGGCCGGCGCTACGAGCTGTCTGCGACCTACAGTCACGGTGGGCCGTCCGGTTGGAACCTGGCCGTGTATCACAACGTGCTCGCCCTTCGCTAACGAAACAGAACTCGCGCCGACCTCGATTCTCACGCGTAAGCCGCGCCTACGAGAATCTTTCGAATGCGCAGCCACGGCGACCCGTGCGAAATGCTGTTGGTCTGCGTCGGCTGTCCTTTCGCGTCCCCGCCGGTGCCGTACATCCGCCACGATTCCTTGCCCGAAATCGCGTCGAGGTTGCCCCAGAAGTCCGTAGTGATCGCATTGTAGGTCACGTTGGTGACCATGCGCGTCTTCTTGCCGTTCTTCACTTCCCAGAACGCGTTTCCGCCGAACTGGCCGTTATAGCGCTGTTGATCGATCGAGTAGCTGCCGCGGCCGTCGATGAGGACGCCGTCCTTCGTGTCCGCGATGATCTCCTCCGGCGTGGGCGATCCAGGCGGCCCGGCGTCGACGTGGACGTTCGGCATGCGCAGGAAGGGGTAGTCCCGCCACGAGTTCGCCGACGTGCAGCCGCGACTGGCTGTTTCGCCGATGAGTGCCGCCGATTCCCGGTTCGTCTGCAGGCCGACCAGAATGCCTTCGCGGACGAGCGGCCACTCCTGCGTCTTCACGCCATCGTCGTCGTACCCGATCGTCGCGACACCGCCGGGAATGGTGCGGTCGGCCGTGACGTTGAACAGCTTCGACTCGTACTTCAGCTTGCCGATATCCGTCAGCTTGATGAAGCTGGTTCCCGCGTAGTTCGCCTCGTAGCCCAGGATGCGATCGAGCTCGGTCGCATGTGCCACGATCTCGTGGATCATGAGCATCGCGTGCGACGGCATGAGGATCAAGTCCTTGACGCCCATGTCGATCGGCTTTGCCGTGCAGAATTCCACGGCCTCTGCTGCGATCCGCTCGGCATTCTCGACCATCTCCGCCGCCTCGGCGACTTCCCACCCACCGGTCATCGGGACGCCAGTGAACGTGCGCGAGCGTGTCTCGCCATCCTTGCGCGCCGTGACGGTGAACTGCGGCGTCGTCGTCCATGTCTCCTGCTCGATGTACGAGCCCTCGGTACTCGCGAAGTACTTCCATTCGTGCTCGAGCTGCACCGATGCGTTGACGCTGGTGACGTCCTTTGCTTTGACGACGAGGTCGACGACTTTCTGGACGAGGGATTGTCGTTCCTCGAGAGGGACGTTCGCCGGATCCTTTTTGATCGGCGTCGCCCAGTACTCGATGTACGCGGGAACCGGGGCGAGCTTGACGTCCGCAGTCTTGGCGATTGCGCTCGCCTTTGCGACTTCGGTCGCCATTCGCGCGATCCGTCGGATCTCGTCCTCGGTCACGATTGGGCTGCTGGCGAATCCCCACACGCCGCTGTGAATCACGCGCACGCCGAAGCCGGCCGCGCCGCGGTTTCTCGCGCCACCGTCACCGCCGCCGCCAAATCCGAATCCGCCGCCACCGCCACGGCCGCCGCCGCGCCCGCCGCCACGTCCACCGCCCCCAATCCTCCGAAGTCCTCGAAATCGCGATTGCCGCCGCTCGCGTTCACGCCATTGTTCGTCGCGCGGGTGAAGCGGATATCCGCATACGTACAGCCGTTCGCCTTCGCTTCAGACAATGCGATGTCTGCGAGGCCCTTGAACTTTGATTCGAGGACGCGCCCTTTGGGCGTCTGCGCGATCAGGTCGGCGATGAGATCGCTCGCCGCCACCGCCATGCCCGACATGGCCATCGTCGTCAGGAAGTCTCTGCGTTTCATGTGAAACTCTCAGGCTTTGGGCTCAGGACTCTTTCGGCCTTTGGCCTTGTAGGGCGCGGGCTTCAGCCCGCGCCGGACGGTGGGCCCAAAGCCCAGAGCCAAAGCCCAAAGCCAAAAGCCCCGAGACGACCGTCACACAGCCGGCGAGATGGATGTCATGAAAAAGTCTTCGATCCTGACTGGCGGCACCAGCGCGGTGCCGGGTCCATCGTACGATTCGCCTGTGTGAATCGGCACCGGTTGACCGATCGCGGTGATGTTGTTGAAGCCGACGAGCGGCGACATGTTCCACCGGAAGTTCTGCACCGGGCCGGCGACCTCGCCGTTCTCGATCAGGAACAGGCCATCACGCGTCATGCCCGTGTTCAGCAGCGTGACGGGATCGACGGGGCGGATATACCAGAAAAACGTGATCAGAAGACCGCGCTTCGTCGACTTCACCATCTGATCGATGGTCATGTCGGTGCCTTCCATCACGAGGCTCATGTTCGTGCTCGTGGCGGACGGCTTCTTCTTCTGACGCTTCGCCCACTGACGATCGTAAAAGAGATTCTTGAGTACACCTTTCTCGACCCACGTCACGGGCCGAGCAGCCATCCCGTCGGTGCCGATTGGCGTCTGCCGCAGGATTGGATTGCCGATATCGCTCTTGATCGTGACCGAGTCGCTGAACAGCGTCTCGCCGACTTTCGTCGTCCCGCGCTCCTTGCCACTGAAGTAATTGCCAACGGGTCCCTCGGCGGTTCGCGCGTTGAAAAGACCCATCATCAGCGAGAGAAACCGCGCGTTCGCGCGCGGCTCGAGGATCGCGGTGTAGCGACCCGGCTCGATCGCGCGGGGCTTCTGGCTCTTGACCGCCTTGTCCGCCGCAACTTCCGTCAGGTACATCGCATCGATCCGGCTCATGTCCTTGACGCCGGTAATCCCTGACCATCCCGATCCGGCGCCGTCCTTCGTCCGACAGGTGAGGATGAAGCCCGCCTCGGCGTACTGGTAGTACGCGAAGAGGCCCTCGGAATTCGCGGTGCAGGTTGTCTGATACGTCTTCGGGATGTAGCCCGAACCGATGACGCCCTTCTTCTGACAGACGTCGAGGCTCTGCTTCACCATCTTCGCGCGCTCGACCGGGCCGAAGTTGACGCCGTTCGGCAGCGCCGCGTCTACCGGGATGTAGTCTTGCGGCCCTTCGATCAGCGGGAGCATCTCGGGATTCTCGCGCGCGTCCGAAACGCGCTTCTGCGCCTCCGCCACCATCTCCCTCAACGCTTCGTCATCGAATTCACGCG
This sequence comes from Acidobacteriota bacterium, assembly GCA_046727175.1. Lineage (GTDB taxonomy): Bacteria > Acidobacteriota > Vicinamibacteria > Vicinamibacterales > 2-12-FULL-66-21 > JBKPCD01. The sequence continues at coordinate 73,246 of JBKPCD010000120.1, forward strand.
TGGACGATGAGCCGGACTTGTTCCCGGAGTAGACCGTAACGGTCAGGTTCTGGTCGAACTGCACCATGTTGGCGGTGATGTTCGAGTTCGCGAACCGCATCGCCGATCGTTCGCCGCCGCTGAACTCGACCTCCACGGCGTCGCCCTTCGCCATGTTCAACACTTTGTCGGTCAGGGCCTTGATCTCGTCCCGGGAATACATAACGCCGAAGCGTATTTTAGGTCAGGGGCGGCGCTCAAGAGGGGAAGGCTCTCGGGTCAAGGCTCTGGGCTTTGGGCGGCGGCTTCCGATGCGCGAAACCGAGAGCCTTTGCTGGGACGTGGTGGCGGGCCTTTTCAGCCCGCCCTGGCGGGGTCTGAAGACCCGCCCTACAGCACAATACAGGTGAACTCCGTCGTTAAGCGTTAAGGCCCCAAGCCGAAAGCCAAAAGCCGAGAGCCGGATGTCAGTTCATGTTCATCCGGCAGGCACAGCTGTCGCCGCCGGGGCCGCAGCCACCAGACGATTGGAATGACTGCGACTTGGCCGTCGCCGCACCAACCATTCCGGGGC
>JBKPCD010000121.1:0-17574 GCA_046727175.1 Acidobacteriota bacterium
ATCGAGTGGAGTCAACATCGGCTCGCCCGTGATGGGACCAGGGCTCGATGCACTCCATGCCAGAGGCATGGCGTCCAGTCGCACGTATTGAGGCGCGATCATCTCGGCGGAATACTGGTCGACCGACCAGCTTCTGCCGAACGGACCCCAGCGCTCGACCTGCACGTTGCTCAAGCCGAAAGCAGTCAGCCGCTCGGTCGCCCATTTCGCGGCTTCCTCGAATTTCCGTGCCCCAGTCAGCCGGGGTCCATGCACATCCGTCAGGTTCCGAAGGTGGTTCATCACCTCGGACCGGGTGAACGCCTCGTTCTTGATGCGATCGATCACACCGAGGTCGACGGCTTCCTGGGAGTTCAGGACGGTCGTCGAGCAGATGACCGACGCCGTAAGGACCCGTGCCAGCTTTGAGACGTACATATCGGGAGAACCTCCGCAGAAGCGTACTATCGTTCGCCTTACGAGGATGCCAGCGCCGTCAGAGTCACCAGCACGTGCGCGAGAACACCAGCCGCCGCGCCGCGCCAGAAGAATGCGTGCTCGACCTGTCCCCACGCGCGGAGCAGGACGAGCTGTGCCAGGGGGATGTAGAGGACAACACCGGTGATGACACCTGGCGAGTAGCTGGCGCTGACGATCGATCCGAGCAGATGCGCGATGCCATTCACCAGCTCGATTGTCGCGATGGCAATCGCGAGCCAACCGAACGAGTCGCGTTGGATCGCGGCGGCCGCAGCCGCAGTCATTACGACGAAGGCGATGGCATTGATTGTCAGGAACGCGTCGGCCGGTAAAGGGCGTCCCGCGATGAATACGAACCACCGCGGGAAACCGCCGAACCATTCCTCAGCGACATGCGCCGCATAGGCTCCGACGAGCAGCCAGACGAGCGGCGGATCGCGATAATGCCACCGCACGAACGAGTTACTTGGCGGTCGTTTTTTTCCGCGGGTCGTCGCTCGGGTTCACGTACGTGATGGCGAACGGACCCGTCCCGTAGAGGTGAATCGTGGCTTCGGTCTTCGCCATCGCGTAATGGTGCATCTGCCGCGGCACTTTGCCGTAGCCACCGGCCGCGAGCGACTGCATGGAGGACTCGTCCATCTTGTCACCCATGCCCACCATGAACGTGCCCGAGAGAACGACGACGTTCTCGTCGTTGGGATGCCAATGCGGCGGGACACGGTAGCCGGCTGGGAACTTGATCTGCACCGAGAAGGGCGCCGCCTTCGATGGATCGCCATCGACCACCGCGAGCTGAGCGCCGGGCGGCAGCGCGTCTGGCGCCGGTCCCCATTTCAGGTCGCCGGGTGCGAGCAGGACGTGTTTCGGTGCCGCCGAAGCAGCTTTCTTCGTCGCCGGCGGGCCGGCTTTTTTGGTCTCTCCAGGTTTCTGAGCAATGACTGCGCGAGTCCCCAACGTGGCGGCCGCGATGATGATCACCATTCCGATACACACCTTCGACACGCTTTTCACGATGACCTCCTGTACTCGAGCCCTCCCGTTCAGGCAGTAAGGAGGGCGTCCGTGATATTTCGGAAGCCGAGCCTACTTGCGGAGTGGCTCGCAGTCAACCGATTGGGCTGTGGCGAGCGAGTCGGGCTGTGGCGAGCGAGCAGCCGGTCCCCCACGCGCGCGCCACGATTCTGCCACGCCCAAAGCCAAAAGCCATGTTCCAAGCCTGATTCCCGAATCGGGCTAGTCACCCGAGTGATCACGAGTATCAGCCGGGGAAAGATCCCGCTGCGAACGGACGCGACGCATTACCCAGAACGCGTAGGCCACGACAGCGACGCTGATCGCGATGGCAAGAGCCGCAAGGTGAGCGCGGACAGCATCGAGCCACAGCTGCGCTCTCGTTTCTGTGAAATAGCCCAGGCCAAGGAACGTGAGCGACCAGGCAGCCGCGCCTGGATACGCGTACATGGAAAACGTGAGATAGCTCAGACGCGTCGAGCCCGCGCTGATGGCCGTCACGTGACGCACGCCCGGAATGAAGTAGCCGAACGCGAGCAGCCAACATCCGAATCGACGGAACCACGCTTGCGCGCGTGCGACCGCTGACGGGTGCGCGCGAGCGGCACGCTGGACGACCGCGGATCCCAGCGTGCGACCGAGGACGTAGCTGATCGTCATGCCGGCCGCCGCACCGGTGATTGCGGCGATCACGGTCGCTCTGCCGTCCAGCCGCTGCTGCCGGACGAGAAAGCCTGCGATCGTCAACAGGAGCTCGTCAGGAATCGGCAGACCGAAAATCCCGAACAGCTGAGCGAAGAACAGGACGTGCGGGCCGTCGCGTGTGAGCCACTCGATGAGGTGTCGTTCCACCGGATCTCCCCGGCTAGGCGGTTTTCAAACAAGATCATTGCCACCTGAAAATCTTCAGCGCTACGACGAAACTCACCGAGCCCCAGACCGCCAGCAGCGCCAACTCGGGCAGCAGCGAAACGAAGCCGCTTCCTTCCAGCATGACGCCGCGCAGCGCGTCGTTGAGCGCCGTCAGCGGCAGCGCCTGCACGAATGGCTGCATAGCCGCGGGGAAACGTTCGGTCGAGAAAAAGATGCCCGAAAAGATCCACATCGGCACCATGACGAGATTCATGAGCCCCGACACGCCTTCGATCGTGCGCGGTCGAGCCGCGGTCAACAGCCCAAGCCCGCTGAAGGCGAGCGCGCCGAGCAGCGAGATTCCGACGAGCAGGATCACCGAGCCGCGTAACGGCACGCCGAGCAGGAAGTGCGCGAACAGGAGCAAAGCGCCGGCTTCGGGAATCAGGAACAGTAGTCGCGACGTCAACTGCGCTCCAAGGATGTGGCTCCGGCGTGCGGGTGCGGCGACGAGCCGTTTCAACAGATTTCCGTTGCGGGCGACGACGAGGGAGAAACCGATTCCCCACATGCCGGTTCCCATCAGGTTCATTCCGAGCAACCCGGGCACGAGGAAGTCCACGTAACGCGCGCCCGGCTCCGTCAACTCCGTGCGGCCTGGCGCGAAGGCATCGGTTCGCCCCGCGGAGCGCTGCAACGCCGCGTCCACGGCGAGTCGCGCTGCGCGACTCTCGGGCTGCGTGGGGTCGTATGCATAGGATGGCGGATCGTCGGCCGACACGACCAGAACGACATGCCCGCGCGCGAGCGCCAGATGCGCATCGGTCGCAGCAAGCTCGCGCAGTTTGAGATCCGCGTCCCGAGAGAGTGCCGCAAGTCTCGCTTGCGAGTGCGGCCCTGCGACGACTGCCACCGGCAAGGGTTCGGGCGGGCGACTGCGGAATGCGAGTCCGAGGATTGCCGCGAGAACGATCGGGAACACGAATACCCAGAACACGGCCTCGGGCTCGCGCGTCAGTTCCCGAATGCGCGCCAGCGTCAGTTCGATGAGCGGCGCGCGGACCGCGTAGGCTGCTGGTTCAGCCATCACGCAACCTCCGACCGGTGAGGGCCATGAAGACGTCCTCCAGCGTCGCGCTATGCGTGGTGAGGTGCGTCGGCTGCGCGCCCCGCTCGGCGAGGGCCGCGAGCAGCGCGGGCACGGCCCGGTGCACTTCGCGCACTCTGAGCCGCCAGTTGCCCGTGTCGCTCTCGACGCCTTCGACGCTCGGGAGCGCGCGCAACGTGCTTTCGGTGACAGCCGGCGCGGCCGAGTCCGCGACCGCGAATTCGACCACGTGCTCGGCGCCGAGCGACGCGATCAACTCGCGCGGCGTGCCGAGCGCGATCACTTTGCCGTGGTCCACGACCGCCACACGATCGCAGAGCTGAGCCGCCTCCTCCATGTAGTGGGTCGTCAGGAGAACCGTGCGCCCTCGTGCCTTGAAACCTTCGACGATCCCCCAGGTCTGGCGCCGCGACTGCGGGTCGAGACCTGTCGTCGGCTCATCGAGGAACAGGAGCTCCGGATCTCCGACCAGCGCACACGCAAGCGATAGACGCTGCTTCTGCCCGCCCGACAGCGTGCGCACGTACGCCTCGGCCTTCTCTTCCAACGCGACGAGCGCGAGCACGGCGCTGACCGCTAAACCGCGCGGGTAGAAGCTGCGGAAAAGGCCGACGACTTCGCTCACCCGGAGCTTTTCCGGGAACTTGGTTTCCTGGAGTTGAATGCCCAATCGCGCGCGCAAGCGAAGACCGTCGCCACGCCAGCGATCGCCGAGCACCTCCACGTCTCCACTGTCGGGGACCCGCAGGCCCTCGAAGATCTCGACCGTCGTCGTCTTGCCCGCGCCGTTCGGACCGAGCATGCCGAAACACTCGCCGCGGCGCACCTTGAGATCGAGACCCGCCAGTGCCACGACGTCACCGTATCGCTTGCACAGGCCTTTGCACCAGACCGCACTGTCCGGAACGGATGCGTGATCCACAGCCCCCCAGTTTATGTGAGATCGGTTTTGGATTCCGCCGCCCGGGCGACAATCGGATTGCTGGCATGTAGCATGTAACGGGGCCGACAGATGGTGGCTATCCTCCTATCAGTCAGCGCGTGGATCGTCACGTCGAGCACGGCTGGAGCAACGCTTCAGGTGTCGCGCGCCGATACGGCGACGTGCCGCATGCTTGGAGAGCTCGTCCGTCTTCCCGATCTTCCGGAAGCAAGCGGAATCGCGGCGAGCCGCACGAGACCTGGCGTGCTGTGGGCGCACAACGACTCCGGCCCGCCGATTATCGTCGCACTCGATCAGCGTGGAGCGATCAAAAGCCGCGTACGGCTCGTAGGCGCGAACGTCGACGATTGGGAAGACATCGCGGTCGGTCCCTGTCCGCAGGGATCATGCGTGTACGTTGGCGACATCGGCGATAACAGAGGCCGCCGCCAGAAGATAACGATCTATCGCACTGTCGAACCGTCGCCGGATGCGACGGCGAGTCAGCCCGTCGAGGCGTTCCACGCAACGTATCCCGATGGGCCGCACGACGCCGAATCGCTGTTCGTCACTCCGAACGGGGAAGCGTTCATCGTCACTAAGGGTGATCCGGGTTCGATCGCGCTCTACCGATTTCCCCTTCGACCCGGATTCGTCAAGCTCGAGCGCGTTGGTGCGCCGCTGGCTACGAAAGCAAGTGCGAAGGATCGCCCAACAGGCGCGGACAGTTCACCCGACGGCCAGTGGATCGCCGTGCGCACGTCATCCTGGCTCGTGTTCTACGCGGCCGCGGATCTTTTGTCCGGCCGGTGGCGCGAATCCTTCCGGTACGATCTCGAGAGCGTACACGAGCCTCAAGGCGAAGGCGTGACCTTCGGCGACGACGGCACAATCTATCTCGTCGGCGAGAGCGGCGGTAAGGCTGGCGGCGGCACCTTCGTGCGTCTGGCGTGTGCGCTGGCCCCCGTCCGATGACGGCCGGACCCGGATCGTTCAGCCTCGCGCGTCGGACGTTTCGTCCATACTCGTCATTGGCGCATGCTCGACAAGGTGCATGTCGACGGTCGGATCGATCGCCGGCGCCGCCAATCGCAGCGAAAGCCAGAGGGCAATAACGAGGACGGCGACCGCAGTCAGGGCAAAAACGATGACCATGTACCACACCAGCGAGCGAAACGGCGCGAGGACCTCGTCCTGCTCGATTGAAAGGGCGACCAGCCAGTTGAGATTCGGGTACGTGCGTGGCAGCTGGCCGGGGGCAACGGCGACGATCCGAGTCGCACCGTTCTCCGGCCTGGCGGTGAACGTCATCCCGCCGGGGCTCTCCTTTCTGCGCTCGCGCTCGTAGAGCCGCTCTCCCATCAGGTCGGCCGCAAAGAACCGGTCTTTGGGGTTGTACGAGCGTCGGCTGAACACGATTGAGCCATCCGGCCTCACGAGCATCGCTTCGCCCGTTTTGCCGAATTCGAGCCCGGCAATTCCGGCGAGCATTTCACGGCTGTCCGCAACGATCTTCAAGACACCAGCCATTTCTTCGACTCCCGGCGCCGGGACGGGGACGACGATGTCGAACGCGTAGACGCCGGCGCTCTCGTCCCGCCGCACGTCCGTCACGATCACGCGGCCGTGGCCTTGATCGAAGGCCTGCGTCCACCAATCCTCATCGTTCTGCAGGTAGTCGGACGTGACGTTCGAGGCCGCGACCAGGCGACCGTAGCGATCCGTCACGAGCACTTCGCGATAGACGGGATCCTGGCGGACGATGTCTGCGAGGAAGACCGAGGCGGGCACCTTCAGGATACCCGTCTGGGCGGAAGCCGCGGCACGATTCGCCTGCCACTGCTGATCGAGCTTGAGCGCGGCTTCCTTGTCGTACTTGGCCGCGCTACCTTCGGCGGCAGCTCGACGGATCTCGGGAATACGGCCAAGGACGGCCGCGTCGAGGATGCGCCGGAACACGTAGGCATCGACCGTCGCTGCCGTGTATTCCGCATCCTGTTCGAGGCGGGCGCCTTCCGTGTCGCCGAGCCGCGCCTGGCCAATACTGATCACGACGGCCGCTCCAATGAGGAGCACGGGGATGGCAACAAAGAGCACGGAGGCGAGCACCCTCGTATTGAACGCCGCGCGCCGGGCTGGCATGGTGACCTCCTGCGCTATCAGGGGTCGGTCCCTGGTTGACGCTGCCAATAAATCTTGGAATTGCGCGTCCCGTGTCAAGCACGACCGTGAGCGGGCGCCAACGTGGATTCCGGCCGGATTGGGATTTCTCGCGTGCTCGCTTCTAGATTGCTCACGCCTGCCTGAGCGCGACGATGGGATCGACCCGCGTCGCGCGTCGCGCCGGGAAGTAGCAGGCGACGGCTGCGACGAGCAGGAGGAGCACCGACGTGACGAGATAGCTGACGGCGTCCAATGGCTTGATCTCGAACAACATCTTTTCAATCAGCCCCGAAAGCAGCAGCGCGCCCGCTACGCCGATCGCGACACCGACGGCCGCGAGCTTCATGCCACCACCGACGACGAGCCCGAGCACCTGTGAGCCACGCGCTCCCATGGCCACGCGAACGCCGATCTCCTGAGTCCGCAGACTGACGCTGTAGGCCACTACGCCGTACAACCCGACGGCGGCAAGGAACACGGCAATCCCGGCGAACATGGTCAGCAACAGCATCGAGAACCGCTGCTGCGCCACCGACTCAGTGACGATGTCGGCGAGCGCACTCATCGAGAACGTCGGCAAGGCCGGGTCGATATTGCGCAGGACCTGCCGCGCGGAGGTCGCAAGCCGTCCAGGATCGCCGGAGGTATGGGTAAGTACCCACATGCTGCTAAAGACGTCCTGAGGAAACGGGACGTACATCGTCGCCGTCGCAGTCGAGCTCAGCGCGTCGTGGTGGACGTTGCCGACGATCCCGACGATCTCGTAGAACCCGTCCGTGCCGTTACCGATGTCGATGCGATGCCCGATGGGATCCTCGTTCGGAAAGTGCCGCCGCACGAACGCATCGTCGACGATTGCGACCATCGGAGATTTCTCGCGATCGCGATTGGTGAACATGCGTCCGCGGAGCAGCGGAATGCCCAGCGCCTCGAAATACGCCGGGCTGATCGATCGATAGTTCGCTGAGAGTTCCTCACCAGGCTTCGGGTCCGGACGTCCCTGGACGGCGAACGAGAGCATGTAGTCGCCCCGCAGGGGTACCGTTTGGGCGATGCCCGCTGCGGTGACGTGGGGTACGGCGCGCAGGTCCGCGAGCAGGCGGTCGAAGAACGCGACACGATTGTGATCTTCGGGGTATGACGTGTTCGGCAGTGCAACCCTGAATACGAGGACACGGTCGGAGCGGAACCCCGGGTCGACGCTGGTCAGACGCTTGAAGCTGCGGACGAGCAGCGTCGCCCCGACCAGCAGCACGATCGAGAGCGCCACCTCGACGACGAGGAGCGCATTTCGCATCCAATGGCCGCTGGAGGTCGAGGATGAGCGGCCGCCCTCTTTCAATACTTCCCCGAGCGTCTCACGAGACGCCTGCCAGGCCGGGACGAGCCCGAACACGAGTCCTGTCGCAACCGACACGACCAGTGTAAAGACGAGGACGGAAGTATCGATGGAGACATCGTTCACCCGCGGGATGCTACCGGCGCTGAGGGTCTTGATCGGCTGGATCGTCAGGTAAGCGAGAAACAGGCCGACGGCGCCGCCTGTCACCGACAACACGAGACTCTCGGAGAGCATCTGAACGACGAGCCGTCGACGTCCGGCTCCGAGCGCCGCGCGAATCGCGATCTCCTTGCCGCGGACGGTTGCGCGTACCAGGAGCAGGTTGGCGACGTTCGCACAGGCGATCAGGATGACGACGCCAACTGCGGCGAACAGCGTCAGCAGCGCGGGGCGGATTCCGCCGACGACCCGCTCGTACAGCAGCGCGACTTGCGCGCTCTCGTTCGCGTTGTTCTTCGGGTACTCCCTTGCGAGCCGCTCGGCGATGGTCCGCATTTCCGTGCCCGCTTGCTCGACGGAAATGCCCGGCTTCAACCGGGCGATCACGCCAAGGAAGTGGCCGCCGCGCGTGGCATTCGCGGGATTGAGCGCGATCGGCTGCCAGAACTCACCCGCACGATTCGGGAAGTAAAAACCTGCGGGCATGACGCCCACGACCGTCACGGGAACGCCGCTGAGCGTAATCGAACGGCCGAGGACGTGCGGATCCGATCCAAATCTGCGCTGCCACATGGCGTGGCTCAGCACGATCACGTTGTTCTTGCCCGGCGCATCCTCGTCCTCGCGAAAACCACGGCCCAGCACCGGTTTGACGTCGAGCAGCTCGAACAGATCCCACGACACCATCGCGCTCTCGATGCGTTCCGGGCCGCTTCCTTCCGTGAATGTCGCGCTGCTGCCGTTGAACGCGGCGATGCGCTCGAAGACGCTATTCTGCTTTCGCCAGTCGAGGAAATTCGCTGGAGCGACGGAGAAGCGGCCGTACTGCGGAACGATCTCGTTCACGAGGACGAGACCCTCCGGATGGCGGTACGGCAACGGTCGGCGCAGCACACCGTTGACGACGCTGAAGATGGCGGTGGTGGCGCCGATGCCGAGCGCGAGCGTCAGGACCGCGACGAGGGTGAAGGCAGGGCTCGCGATCAATTGACGGACGGCGTACCGCGTGTCACGCAGCGTGTTGGAAATCATCTTCACGGCTCCTCGTTCGAGATGCGATGTCCCTTCCACAGCGATGGTCAGCCGATCGAACGCTGGACGTGCGTGCGGCTTGTCGGCGAGCCAGACGTCCTGGGCCAGCCGTTCCCAATCGCGGACCTGCGAGCACGCGTGGGCGTCGGCCTCGGATTCGCTGCACCCGCGCGCCCGTGCATCCCGGTAGAAGTCCTCGAGCTGCACGGCGAGCTCGCGAACGATTCGGGACTCGCGCTCCGGTCGGAGGCCCGGCAGCTTGAGGTGCGATCGGACGAACGCCGGCCAGTCACGCACGGCTCGGCCCCATCACGTCGTTGACGGCCGTGACGTATGCCTTCCATGTCTTTCGCTGCTCCGCGAGCACGCGCCGGCCTGCGGGTGTCAACCTGTAGAAGCACCGCTCGCGCTGGCCGGCCTTCTCGACCCAGCGTCCCTTGATCCAGCCGCGGTTCTCGAGGCGGAGCAGCGTGGGGTAGAGCGTCGGCAGGGCGAAGGTGAGTCGGCCGCTGGAACGCGCCTCGATCAACTTGCCGATCTCGTACCCATGCCTGGGACGCGATTCGAGCAGCGAGAGCACCAGCATCTCGGTGCTCCCCTTCTTCAGTTCGGCACTGAACATCGATAATCAACCTCGCTACTGTATGCGTACCGATATGTAGCGTCGCGTAGTATACAACGGCCACCGGGCGGGGATATTCGCATTCGAGCCGGCGGGTCGCTCAGAACGGCCCTTTTCGACAGCTGACTATCTATCGGGTCCGCCGATTGGGCGAGGCACCGCCCTGGTGCGCGGGACGCGCGATCAGCGACGGCCCTGCTGCCAGATTCCGATCACGTTGCCTGCCGGGTCCCTGAACGTCGCGACCCACAGGTCGCCTTCCGGATACGGTGGCTTGACGACCACGCCGCCGTGCGCCGTAATGCGGTCGAGGACGGCGTCCACGCCGTGCACGTAGATGTACGGGAGGACGCCGGGATCCGTCGACGGCGCGAGGCCGGTCACCCAGGCACCAATCATGTCGCCGGTTGCGTCCGTGAAGCTGAGATGTGTCGTGCCGTCTCCGCGTGGCTTCCAGTCGAAGACCCGCTGGTAAAAATCTGCAGAGACCCGCGTGTCGCGCGCGGGGATTTGCACGTACGAGAGTCGACCGTGTCCAAAGAGATGAGACATCCCGAGTCGGTCACGATGGTAGCAAAGATTCAGAGCGCCGGCGCTGAGCCGCGACTGCAGCGGACGCCATTGACACTCCCGTGACGACGATGGCATCGTCGTCCGTCGGAGGCCGATGATGCCTGCGCCGCGCGTGACGACCGACGAATATCTGAGAGGGGCCGAGACCCTGCTGCCGCAGGAGCTCGTGTATTGCTCGGGAGTGCTGCCGGAATTCACCGAGTCGCTTGCGACCGTTCTCGGTTGACGCCGTGGGGGATATCGAGAAACCGGCACACGTCCACCAGCCGGCGCCAGACACCGGTCTTCGGCAGATGATGACCTGGACCTTCATCGCCCTCGTGGTCGCGGTCCTCTTCTCTCTTCTCGCCGTGCACCTCGTGTTTCGGTGGTTTGGATCTGGCTGAACCGGACACTACGGAGCCTGACGAACGACTACGCTTAGTTCTTCCAGCTACATTGTTTCGCGACGGGCCGCAGCAGATCCGCGAGGCCGCTGACGTGGAACGACGTCGTGACTGGCGCTGTGTTGTGGGGCGTGTAGGTGAAATTCAGCGAGTTCGCGCGCGTCAGGCGACCGACGAAAGCCTCGCTGCGTGGGGCGAACAGCGCATCGTGCTCGTCTGAATCCGCCCAGCGCTCGCTGGTCTCTGCGCCGTTGTCGAAACCCATCTTCACGGTGTGGTTCCCGTCCCCCGACTCGATCTGCGCGGCGGACTCGATGAAGACGAATGCCTCCAAGCGCTTGGATAGGCACCGGACCACGAGAATCGGTTGCGCCTGACGCTGCCAGACTTGCACCTTGGTCTCGGAAAGCAGCTCGAATGCCGCGGCGTTGCGTTGACCGCCGACCCAGATGCGGTTCGCGCTGTTCCACTTCTGCCTGAACGCGGGCGTGGATGCCGATGCGGTCGATCGGGTCGAAGCGGCGGAGCCCGCAGGAGTGGCGCCATCCACGCGACTGACCGCCTGCGTGGAGGATCCCCTGGCCAGCAGCAGTGCGAAGGTGATGGCCGCCCCGGCGAGAACGCCTCCAACGATCGTCAGGATGGCGCCAGCGCTCATGCCCTCGGCGGCGGGACGCGAGCGCTCCTCATCCGAAAACGTCCCCTCCGCAATCGGCGTGGCTGCAATCACCTCAATCTGATGTGCGTCGTTGTCGCGTGTTTCACCGGCGTCGGTTGGCGCGATACCCTCGGTGAGGCTCACATGTGCGTCAGCGGATTCTGGTTCGCGAGGGTCCGCCGCGGGTCGCGCCTCCTCGTCGCAGTCGTTCTCTAGTGGAGGTTCTGGCGTCAACTGAGAACCACGAAAAGCGTCTTCCGCCATCGCCGCTCCTGACCGTGCATGGGGCACAACGGCATCGGCAAGGAACGTACCAGTGTCGAATGAACGAGATGCGGAACTTCGGCGCCATCGCAGCCACCGAATCTGGCGCCGGCCTGACAGTCTTGAAATCCGAATCCCTGATCACTAATCCCTGATCGGGAATCTCTGATCGATTCGTGATTGGTGATCAGGGATTAGTGATTGATCAGTGGCCGTGCTCGGCGGGCATCCCCAGCTTCCGGATCGTATCGCGCTCGAAATCGAACTCGATCACGACGGCGGGCTCGTCACCGACCACCCATCCTTCGTGCCCGGGCTCGATGGCCAGAATCTGCGGTGCCGTGAACTCCAGCCTGCAGCCGTCGGGGTACTCGACGTTGATCTGCCCCTGCGCGAGGAATCCGACGTGCGCGTGCATGCAGTAGTCGGTGCCGACGATTCCCTTCATGTGCGTCGACCAGCGGAAGCCTGCCGGGTAGATCAACCGTTTTACACGGCAGCTGCCGGCCTGAGCGACATCGAGCTGGACTCCACCGATCTCGCGCCGTTCGGTGCCGGTGATCGGGTCGGTTAGTGACATGTTCGATTTGCCTCCGGGATTAGTCTGGCGCCCGGTGTTCGCGACGTCAACGATGACAATGTCGATGGCTGGATCTGGCAGTTTGGTGATCGGCATGCCGAAATCGTTATCGCGCATCAGGCGCGAGCGAGACCGCAATATGCCGGAAGTTGCTGAATAGCGGGTTCTTGTGGAGCTGACGTCGACGCGGCGCCCGACTTGCTCCTCGACAAAACGGTCATCGCTTTGTTTAGCGCCAAAGGCGCGATGCGGGGTCCGGCGGGGCGACCCCTCCGGGCTAATCGAGGAGGCCAAGTGAGTCGGACAATTGGAGCGGCGATTGGTGCGGTCGTATTCCTGCTGTTCATGGGGGTTCTTGCCACGCGATTGATGGGGCCCACGCCGTCATCCGGAAAGGCTCAGCGCGTTCAGTCCATCTCGCGGCGATAGAAAAACCCCCCGCGGTTGAAGCCGGACGGCATTCGTCCGGCTGAAGCCGGAGGCTGCCTCGCGAGCTGAAAGCGGACGCTACAGCAGGAACAGCGCGATCAGCACGGCGACGTAGCAGACGCCGAAGTAGGTGCACGCGAGCATCAGGCGGCCGAGCGGCGAGAGCAATCGCGAGGCGCAGATAGGGTGTGCGCAGATCGCCAGCCAGCGGCCGATCACGATTTCGGGCGGCATCGCTTCGATCCCGGCAAGAACCTCGCCACGCATCCGTTCGAAATTCATTAACGTCCCGTCGTTACCCCCGTCGTGATGCGCGCTGCGACAGCCCTATTGTCTGCTCTGCAGCAGACGGCTTCCACCCCGGCTTGCAATTTTTCCTTCCACGACGATAATCGCCGGGGCACGATAGGGATTAACGCGTGCCGTGCCCCGTGCCTGGCGCGTGCTGCGTGCCTCGTCCCTTGTACTGGTGCGATGCGGTCGGTCGTTCACTGCACAGATTGATCGCTCGCGCGACATCGTCTTACTCTCGGTTCCATGGTTCCATGACCGACTTTCGCCCCTCCCCGATCATGAAATCCGTCACGCGGCTCGTGCTGTGCGGCCTCGTATTGCTGACCGCGATTGGCCATCGCAGCATCGTCCGGGCGCAGAACGAGCACTCTCGTTCTACGATGTCCGGCGTATTTACTCAAGCGCAGGCAAATGCGGGTGAGGAGACGTACATGAGCGTCTGTGTCGCCTGTCACCCTGCCGGCACGTACTCGAGTGCAGCGTTCAAGACGACCTGGAACGGCCGTCCGCTCTCGGATCTCTTCTCACTGATCAAGGAGCGAATGCCGAAGAACGAGCCCGGCACGCTCTCGCCGGAAGAAACCGCGCAGCTCGTCGCGTACATCCTGAAGATCAACGGCACACCGACCGGCAAGACCGAACTTCCCGCTGAGGTGGCTTCGTTGAAGGAAATCCGGATGGAAATTCCCGACCACTGAATCCCTAATCCCTAATCCCTGATCTTGAATCTCTGAATCGTGAATCCTTGAATCGTGAATCCTTGAATCGTGAATCCCTAAATCCTGAATCTCTAACCTGGACCGGTGAATCTCCGGATCGACGAGTGATTGAGTACACACGCGCATCGAATACGAGGGCTCGTATGACCGCGACACGTCTCGTTCACAGTCGTTCGCTTCGTCTGTCACTCTTTGCAGCCGTCGCGGCACTGGGACTGCTGGTACCAGTCAATCATCTGCGCGCCGTACCGCAGCCGCTCCCCGCCCGGGGCAATCCGACAGGAGAGTGGCGTTACTGGGGCGCCGACGCGTGGAGCACTCGTTACTCGCCGCTCGACCAGATCAACGGGTCGAACTTCGGCTCGCTGCAGGTCGCGTGGCAGTGGAACGCTGGCGCATTCGGCAAGGACGAGTACTACCGGACGACGCCGCTTTATGCGAACGGCCGCCTGTTCACGGTTGCGACGACGCGCCGAATCGCAGCGGCGATCGATCCCGAGAACGGCGAAACGCTCTGGATGTGGCGGATGGACGAGGGCATCCGCTGGCAGAAAGCTCCTCGCCAGTTCGCGGGACGCGGGCTCGCGTACTGGACTGACGGCAAAGAGGAACGTCTCATCGTCGTGACACCCGGTTATCACATGGCGCTGCTCGACGCAAAGACGGGGCTTCCGGATCCGAAGTTCGGGAAGAATGGAATCATCGATTTGATGGACGGATTGGGGCTGCCGCTCGTGCCGCTGGCGGTCGACGATGACGGTCCGTTGATCATCAGTGATGCCGCGCCGGCGCGCAAAGCGAGACCAGGGGAGGCGTGGGACCCGAAGACGCGCACCGGAGCTGACGGAACGATTGGGATCGATCCCTCGCTTGGCCAGATTGGAGCGAGCTCCCCGGCGATCGTCGTCAACGACGTCATCATCGTCGGTAACTCTCACATTCACGGCTACTATCCGATCCGTCTGCGCAACCTTCCGAGCTACATCCGCGGGTTCGACGTTCGCACGGGGAAGCAGTTGTGGAAATTCGACCTCATTCCCGAGCCTGGCGAGTTCGGGGCCGATAGCTGGGTGAACGGGACGAAGATCGGCACATCAGGTGTGGGCAAAGTCGATGCGTGGGCGCCGTATTCAGCGGATCCCGAGCTCGGTCTCGTGTACATCCCCGTGGGCATGCCGCTGGTGGATGAATACGGCGGTCATCGCCCCGGAAACAATCTGTTCGGCACGAGCCTTGTTGCGCTGGACGTGAAAACGGGCAAGCGAAAGTGGCACTACCAGCTGGTTCACCACGATATCTGGGACTACGACACGCCAATGTCGCCGAACCTGCTCGACGTCACAGTCAACGGCCAGCGGCGCAAGATCGTCGCGCAGAGTACGAAGCAAGGATGGCTGTACGTATTCGATCGCGTAACCGGCGAAGCGATTTGGCCCATCGTCGAAACGCCCGTGCTGCAGAGTGAAGTCCCGGGCGAGCAGACGTCACCGACGCAGCCAATCCCGAGCAAGCCGGTGCCGTACTCCCAGCAGGGACTCGTGGAAGCGGACCTGATCGACTACACGCCGGCGATCAAGGAAGCCGCGCTGAAGCTCGCCAAGCGATGTCGCATGGGGCCGTACTTCATCCCGGCCTCGCTGGCCGACGGTACGGGACCGAGCGGGTTCACCTGCTCATGGTACGCGCCGGGCGCGAGCGGCGGCGTGAACATCGACAGCGGCGCCGCGGTCGACCCCGAGACCGGGTTGCTGTACGTCGGCTCGCAGTCGGGACTCAGCACGATCGAAGTTCAGAAGGATCCGTGCTCCGAGTTCCGCTACACCTCGCCGCACGACAGTTGCGGTCAGCTCGGCGCGCTCCCTCCACCGCCTGGCTACGTCAAGCCGCAGGCGGCCGAACGCGCCGAAGGCAGCGGTGGCAGCGGTCGTACCCCCGTAACGACGACGGTTGGCGGCGTATCGATCCTGAAGCCCAAAGAGCTTGGCGGCGTTACGGCCTACGACATGAACACCGGCGACAAGGCGTGGTGGATCCCCAACGGCGGGCAGCTCATACCGGTGACGTCCACCGATCCGCTGTTCGAGGGCGTCAAGCTGCCGCCGTCCACCGGCGGCCGCGGACAGCCGCAAGTCATCACGACGAAGACTCTCGTGATCTACGGGACAGGCCGGAGCGGCGGTCCTCCAAATGCCCCCCGGCTCTACGCCGTCGACAAGGCATCAGGCAAGCAGGTGGGCGCCGTTTCGATTCCATCGAAAACGAGCGCCGTTCCGATGACGTTCATGCACAAGGGACGACAGTACAT
The DNA here is from genome assembly GCA_046727175.1 of Acidobacteriota bacterium. GTDB lineage: Bacteria > Acidobacteriota > Vicinamibacteria > Vicinamibacterales > 2-12-FULL-66-21 > JBKPCD01. Next base: position 15,882 of record JBKPCD010000121.1, read on the forward strand.
CGTGTTCGCGACCGGCGCCGGCGCGAATACGTCGCTCGTTGCGCTGACGCTGCCGAAGCGCGCCGCAACGACCACGGACTCGGCGAAGCAGTAGTGTTTCGGCACGCTTGTCCACAGGCCTCCCACGGGCCCGCTCAGGCACCATGTACGACGCCGTGCCCAGGATGGTGCCCGGAGCGCTGGCAGGTATGGTACCGGTCGGAGAGTGCAGCGCATCGATGCCAGCGTTCAGCGCGACGTCGCGGCCGAGCGTCCGATCGTGGCCCGATACACTTCGCCCATGCCATCGATGCCGAGCGGCGTGACGATCTCGTAGGGCCCGAAGCGAGTACCTGGACTCACCCTCATCCGCACGGCTGCAGCCGTTCGACGACGCCCGCATCGTGCAGGTGGCGGAGCCGTGACGCGAGCAACGAGCGCGAGATGCCTGGTAACGCTCGTTCAATCTCGTTGACACGATGGCTGCCGGCAATCAGCTCAACTTCCTCGACGAGCTGAAATGCATTGCGCCACCAAGGCGCCGAGCACGGTGAGCTCTATTCCCCTTCGAGCGTGTCTCCTCGACCGAAGCGCATTTCGTCACCTAGTTGGTCCCACGCGCTTGCGCGTAGCTGTTCACTGATACCGTAAGGGGATGGACGACGCCCTGACCGGGACGAGAACCGACCCGCGTGACGTCCATGACTTTTGGCCGCGGGTCCTCGCGAGCCCGATTCTCGGGGCTGTGGTTGCCAATCTGTCTGGACTCATCAATCATCAGCGGCATTCGACCGCCGGACTGGTCGCTTCCTACCTCTGGTTTGCTTTGGTTGCGTTCATCGTCTGGGAAGGAAACCGGCGGCTGTACTTCCGGCTGCCGCGCCGCGAAGACTGGCTCCTTCGCCCGTGGAGCCGGCTAGGCGTGCTTCTGGGCCTCATCAGCCTTTACACGATTCCGATCGCGGCTGCGCTTCTCTGGGCCTGGCGCGAGGCGACCGGAGACCTGGGGACGCGCCAGTACGCCCTGGCGACGTCTCTCTTTGCTGTCGTCGCGCTCGTTGTCGCCATCACTCACGTCTACGAGACCGTGTTTCTGCTCCGTGATTGGGAGAGCGATCGGCTGCGGAGCGCGCGCATGGAACAATCACGTCTCGCAACCGAGCTCGAGAGCCTCGGGCGCGAAGTCGATCCGCACTTCCTTTTCAACAATCTCAACGCGCTCGCGCACTTGATCGAACAGCGGAGCGAGGCGGCGCCGGGCTTCATCCGGACGCTGGGCGCCACATACCGGTACGTTCTCGACTGTCGGGGCCGGGCGCTTGTTCCGCTCGCCGACGAGCTCGAGGCTCTCGAACGGCACCGGGTTCTGGCCGACATTCGCTACCAAGGCAGCGTCCGCCTCGAGGTTGACGTTCCGCGCGCGGACGCGCAGCAGTTGCTGCTGCCGCCGGTTTCGCTCGCCGAGCTTTTTCAGAACGCACTGAAGCACAACGTCATCGCCCCGGACCTTCAACTGACCATTCGCGTCCGGGTCGAGGACGCGACGTTGGTCTTCGAAAACGACCTCCGATCCGGACCGAAGTCCGCCCGCTCGACCGGCACCGGCCTCGTCAACCTCCGTGAACGGTTTCGCATCGTGACCGGACGCGCGGCCGTCTGGGTCGCTGAAAGGAATCGATTCGTGGTGCGGCTGCCGCTGGTGAGGAATTCGAGC
>JBKPCD010000122.1:0-32813 GCA_046727175.1 Acidobacteriota bacterium
GCTGCTGATGGTGGTGGTGGCGATCGTGCTCGCAATCGCCTGCATGAATCTCGCTGGGCTCTTGATGGCCAGGGGTATCGGTCGTCGCGGCGAGTTTGCCGTGCGTACGGCGCTCGGTGCCGGTCGCGGACGTCTCGTCCGACAGCTCGTCATTGAAAGTTTAGTAATGTCGTTCTGTGGCGGAGCAGCCGGGATTGTGATCGCCTATTGGGCCACGCAAGCGCTCGTGGCGCTAACCGCTGGCGTGTTGACCGCTGGAACCTCTGAGGCCATCGGTCTGGATGCGCGTTGCTTGGTCTTTACCTTTGTGGTGTGCACCGCGACGGCGTTGGCTTTCGGCTTGGTGCCGGCGTGGCAGGCGAGTCGAGTCGATCCACAGGCTGCGCTGCGCGAACAGACTCGGGGAGACACCACGGATCGTCGTCATCATCGTGTCAGAAAAGTCCTGGTGGTCACGGAGGTCGCGCTGGCAGTCGTTCTCCTGGTGGGCGCTGGCCTGCTCTTACGCACGCTTTCAAGTCTTGTTCGGGTTAACCTTGGCTTTCAGCCAGCCGAGACTCTCACCATGGGACTGTTCCTGGGCGTCCGACCGCCAGAAGCCCGAAGCGCTGTCATCGATCAGATTCTCGATCGCGTTGAAGCTGTGCCTGGTGTGAGGGCAGCAGGGACCATCCAGTTCCTGCCGCTCAGGGGCATGACTTGTGGAACCGGCTTCTGGCTGGAAGAACAGGCCGTAAGCCGGGATCCATCCCGAACGCTGCCGACCGAGTGCGCGCTTGTCAGTCGTGGGTACTTCGCTGCAATGGGCATCCCGGTTCTGGCCGGCCGGCCGTTCGACCGTCGAGACCGCATGCCTAGTCCTCGTGTCGTGATCGTGAGCGAGTCCTTTGCGAAGCGGTACTTTCCTGACGGTCGAGTACTTGGGCGACGCATTCTCGTACAGTCGTCGAATCAGGCGCTTGCCGAAATCATCGGTGTGGTTGGAGACGTACGTCACAATGGACTGACATCCGATCCGGCGCCCACGGTGTACTTAGTGCACGCGCAAACGCCTGGCTACATCGCTAGTCTCGTTGTCCGGACGAGTGGAGATCCCGTCGCCCATGCGACGGCGCTCCGTAGCGCCGTTCACGAGGTCGACCCGACGCAAGCAGTCTCTGGGGTTGGAACGATCGAGCAGGACGTAGCGAAAGTGCTCGCGAGGCCGCGACTTCAAGCTGCTCTGGTAACGGGGTTCGCTGTGATCGCAGTGGTATTGGCCGTGATCGGCGTTTATGGTCTCATAGCCTACGTCGTTACGCTGCGGACTCACGAGATCGGGATTCGTCTGGCGCTCGGGGCGAGCGGGGAGAAAGTCTTCTTCGAGCTATTCGGGCAAGGCGCACAACTCGTGTTCGCTGGTCTCGTCGTCGGTGTTGCCACGGCGGTCGCCCTCCGCAAGATTGCTTCGACGTTCGTCTTCGGCGTCACGACCGGAGACCCATTGACGTATCTGGTCGCCGCCCTGACGTTCTCCGGCGTGGCGCTTGCAGCCGTCATCTTTCCGGCACGCCGCGCATCTCGGATTGAACCGATTAGCGCTTTGCGCTTCGAGTGAGACACTCTTCGCTATCAGAACGTGATGCTCCGGAGCGCAGGCGGTTCGATTCACTGCTTGGGATCGGTACTCCAGTCGTCCTTGTATCAACGACTTGGAGCTGGTGAGCCGCACAGGAATCGAACCTGCTGACTGATGGGCAGCGAAGCTAACGATTACTCCTGTGTGGTCGCCAAGGGTACAGCCATCCCACCTCAACCTGTGGTTGAGAGTTCCCGCAGCCGACGATGCTGGCACGATTGGGGGCGATGTCTGATCGATAATGGCGACCGGTTTCCAGAGCGGGTCGACGAAGCGTTCCCGCAGGACGACGCGTGCTTATCGTGAAGCGCTGGCGAGGCGCGAATAGAGCGGCGATCGGATCGGCCAGTCTCCTTTGGCTGTCGACCGCCGTCGTCCTGTCGGCTCAGACGACGATCGTTCGTCCTGCGGAGATTGATGACATCCTCGTCAATCCTGGCATGGGCATCGAGACGTTTCAGCGCTTCAACGGACAAGCGATCAACGACGGCGTGCGGTGGTCGGAAGTTGGGCCGGAAAAGGCTTCCGCCGATGCGGGGCCGGTCGATTTCCCTGGCTCCAGCGTGGCGTATCTGCGCTGGTTCTGGTCGCAGATCGAGCCGCAACGCGCCAGCTACCGCTGGTCGATTCTCGACGAGGCGCTGGCGGAGGCGCATCGGCATGGCCAGCGGCTCGCGTTCCGCATCATGCCGTACGACGACAAGCACGCGATGCCCGACTGGTACCTCAAGTCGGGAGCGAAACGTGCCAACGCGGTAACGGACAAGGACGGTGCGATCTGGTCGCCCGATGCCGACGATCCCCTTTATGTAACGTACTGGACTGCGCTGATCGTCGAAGCCGGCAAACGTTACGATGGGCACCCGGATCTCAATCATCTGGACGTCTCGACGGTCGGGTATTGGGGAGAAGGATGGGGACCGTATCTTCCCAGCTGGTCGACTCAGCAGCAGCTCATCGACGTGTACTTCACGGCCTTCACGCGCACGCCGCTGCTGATGAATTTCGACGCACTGCCCGCGCTGCAGTATGGCGTGAAGCGCGGCGGCGGCTGGCGTCTGGACTGCTGGGGCGACATGGGCGCGCCGGGCCGCAGCTTCGCGCACATGAAGGACTTCTATCCGCAACAGCTCGCGCGCGGCGGGCTACAGGAAGCGTGGCGAAGTCATCCGGTCGCCCTCGAGACATGCTGGGTACCCGAGCAGTGGTATCAGTGGAACTTCCCGCTGAAACCCATTCTCGACCAGGCGCTTCGCTGGCACGCCTCCACGATCAATATCAAATCCAGCCGGATCCCTGCCGAATGGCGATCTGCTTTCAACGAGTTTCAGAAGCAGATCGGATACCGGTTCGTGCTGAAACGGCTGGAGTATCCGGCGCACGTTGCCCGAGGCACGATGGCGCCCGTTACCATGTGGTGGTTCAACGCCGGTGTGGCACCGGTCTACCAGCCCTACACGCTCGCGCTCGCGATCGGCGACACGCTCGTACCGCTCCATGCCGACGTTACCCAGTGGCTGCCCGGGGATGCTGTGGTCGAACACCCGATCGCTGTGCCGCGCGAGCTGGCGCCAGGCCGCTATCCGCTTCGTGTTGCGCTGCTCGATCCGGTCACGCGACGGCCGGCCATCCGCCTCGCCATTACGGGACGGCAGGACGACGGGTGGTATCAGGTGGGTGAGATCGTGATCGAGTAAACTCGCAATCCAGACGACCAGAGTCGCCTGTCATGGCGAGCCGAGTGTAGCGCGTCAGACGCGAAGCGATGATAGACGAAGTCGGCGAGAAGCAGCGCTGTCAACCGGAGATGTCGTGCCGACGAGTACGCACGGCACGGCCTGGATGCGCGCCCAGGGCCCCATGTGGGCTTCGCGCGTGTCGTCGAGCTGAATGCCCGAAAAAGAATAGGCGTTAAAACCCGATCTGGCGACACGTCATCGAGGGCGATCGAATTTTTGGCGCGGTACGCTGAAAGGAAGGTCGCATCTCCGATGAGATCGAGAGCCGGACTCGAGTTTCCAGCCCCCGTTTTGTCGTCTCTTCTGGCTTTTCCCGCTTTGGCTAGATATCTGGCTCCGCCCTCGCGCAGTCTGATCGAATGCTCGCGAAGCTGATTGAACTCCTTCAGCGTCTCTATGACGTCCTCGAGACCAGCCATCTCACCCTTCTCCTTGCCTCTAATCCGCGGCCTGAATGTCTGGATAGTGTCACACACGGACCAGCCCGTCGTTGACACTGCTGTCACCCGTCTCGGGACGGTAAAGCGACAGCTTCGGATAGCGAAGGATGCCTCAGTTGCCGGGTTTGTTGACACCCAGGGCGATCAGGACGAGCGCAACTGTCATGAGCATCCAGCCAGGATGAAGGCCGAGCGGTGAGCCGGACCGAGCCGGAGATCGCGAATGCACAGGCTGGCAGAGCTGCGCCCCGCTGACCTCGTCCCGCGATTCCGCACAACCCTTCCCAGGCCGCCCACGTCTAAGCTCACGACATGTTCAGCACGCTCCTGCGCGAAGTGCGGTTCGCTCTGCGAGGGCTGCTCCGAGATCGCGGATTTGCCGTGACCGCGCTGCTCTCGATTGGCCTCGGCGTCGGGGCCAATGCCGCGATCTTCTCACTTGTCGATCAGGCGCTCTTTCGATTGCTCCCGGTTCGCGATCCGGGGAACCTGGTCCTGCTCGACTGGCGCGGTTCGTTCGTCGGCCACGGCTGGGGCAGCGACAACCTGATGTCGTACCCGTTCTACAAGGATCTCCGCGACGGCACGGACGTGTTCGACGGCGTCTTCGGCCGGGCGCCGACGTCGGTGAATCTGGCGTTCGAGAACCGTGCCGAGCCAGTCGGGGCCGAGATCGTGACGGGGTCGTACTTCTCGGTGCTCGGCGTTCGTCCGTGGCTCGGACGGCTGATCAGCGAGGCCGATGATCAGCAGCGCGGTGCGCACGCCGTCGTCGTCGTGTCGTTCGACTACTGGCGAACCCACCTCGCCGCCCGCGCCGATATCGTCGGGCGCACCGTGCTGATCAACACGCATCCGATGACGATCATCGGCGTGGCGGCGCCAGAATTCCACGGCATCGACTGGGGCCAGGTCCCGTCGTTGTGGATCCCGACGATGATGAAGCGGGAGGCGACGCCCGATTTCGACTGGCTCGACGATCGGCGCGGCCGGTGGATGCACGTGTTCGGCCGGCTCAAGTCGGGCATGTCGATCGAGGGCGCGCAAGCGGCGTTGCAGCCGTGGTTCAAGGCGATGCTCGAGAGCGACACGCGGCGCGAGGACTGGCCGGCGGTCACGGCGGATCAGCAGCGCCGTTATCTGGCGTCGTCGCTCGCCTTGATCTCCGCGGGGAGCGGGCGGTCCGATCTGAGGGGACGTCTCGAGCAGCCGCTGCTCGTCCTTCTCGCGGCGACCGCGATCGTGCTGGTTCTCGCCTGCGTGAACGTTGCGAACCTGTATCTGGCTCGGGGGTTCGCGCGCCGCCGGGAAACCGCGCTGCGTCTGGCGCTGGGGGCCTCGCGCGGCCGCATCGTGCGGGAACTGCTGGTGCAGAGCCTTATTCTGGCTTTGGGGGGCGCTGCGCTCGGCCTGCTGATTGCGCCGGGCGTCATCCGGGCGCTCGTGTCGTTTCTCCCGGCCGCCACGTCCGGTATCGATCTCGTCACCGATATCAATCCTCGAGTTTTCACGTTCGCGCTGGCCGCCGCATGCGTGACCGCCGTGCTCTTCACCCTGGCCCCCGCATTTCGCGCCGCGCGCGCGCATCCCTCACTCGCCCTGAAGGAATCGTCCTCCGGCGTCAGCGGCGGCGTTCGCCTCCGCAAGATCCTCGTGATCGGACAGATTGCGCTGGCGCTGGTGCTCCTCATGGGAGCAGGCCTGTTCGTGCGTACGCTGGCGAGCCTGCGCGCCAAGGGCCCAGGCTTTGCGACGGCGAACACCGTTCTGCTGCGCATCGACGCGGCCCGGAGCGGCTACGACGCTCAGCGGGCGTCGAGGTTGATGCACACGCTGCTCGATAGGTTCCGAGCGCTTCCGGAGGTGGAGAAGGCGTCCATCTCGGTCGCCGAGCTGCTCGCCGGCGGCAGCTGGAATCAGCCGGCCACAATTGATAACGGGCGGCGACGGATCGTGACCGACGGGGTCGTCCACTGCAACGCCATCAGCCCGGGGTTTTTCGACACGCTCGGCGTGCCGATCCTCGCCGGGAGAGATTTCACCGAACGTGACGCGCGCGACGATGCCGATGTGATCGCCATCGAGAAGAGCGAGGAGTTTCCGTTCCGATCCGCGATCATCAACGAGAGCCTGGCGCGACGCTACTTCGGCAACGCCAACCCGATCGGCGCCCGTCTCGGTCTCGGCAATCGGCCCGACACCCGTACGACCGTCACCATTGTCGGCGTCGTCAGGACGTTCAGCTATCGCGGGATCCGTCAGACCGACGATCAGGCGTTCTTTCCGATGTTCGAGACGTCGATGGGCGGCGGCGGTTTCTGGATCCGCACGCGCGTAGACGCCCGGTCCGCGTTTCCTGCAATCCGCGGCGTCGTGCGCTCCGTGGATCCAACGCTGCCAATCACGAGGATAATCACCGTCGACGATCAGCTCAATCGGCTGCTCGCAAACGAGCGGCTGCTGGCAATGCTCGCGACCGCGTTCGCCGGCCTGGCGATCCTGCTCGCGGTCGTAGGGGTTTACGGTGTCATGGCCTTCGTCGTGGCGAGTCGCACGCGCGAGATGGGCATCCGCATGGCGCTCGGCGCAACCCGCGCGTCAGCAGTCTCGCTGATCCTTCGGGACGCGATGGTGATGCTCGGTTGCGGGGTCGTGATTGCCCTGCCGTCGGTGTGGTTGTTCGGCGGCCTGATCGGAAGCCAGCTGTTTGGCGTGCAGCCGACCGACTGGCCGACCATCGCGGGAGCGGCCTCACTGATCGCACTGGCCGCGTTCGGCGCGAGCGCACTGCCGGTTCGGCGCGCGACCGCGATCGATCCCATCCGTGCGCTGCGCTCCGAGTAGGCCGCTGACTTCCACAGCCTCTCTCGGAACTCCTCGGCCGCCGCGAAATCGCGCGGCCGCCTCGGACGATGGCGCCAAGCACCACCGGTGCAAGATCGCGGGGAGACGCTCGACGAATCCAACGTGTCACGTCGATCGCCAGATCGGCGTTAGTCGGGAGTCGACGCGTCGCTCCTGCCGCGCTGCGGCTGCCTGTAGCTCTTTCACGATATTTCTGCGCGTTGGGCTCCTAGCTATTCGCAGTATCGATCCCAACGCTTGGTATTCGGCAACTCTCTCGTCGTGCTGGTGGTGATTGCTGCCCTCGCTGGGTCGGTCCTCCATAACCGGGCCGTTGGCCTGGTGCGACCGTCAGCGGATGACGAAGCGTTGTTCCCGCAGGACGGTCCCATCGGCTCCCCGCAGCTCGACTTTCCAGTCGCCTGCTCGTTCTGGGCTGATGGTATTGCTGCTGAACGTCCGATACCCTCTGCCTGGACTCGCGGCCACACGAAGCCGCCTGACCTGCTGCACGCGTTCGCCCCGGTACCAGCGATGCTCCACGGTCGTATCCGCGTTCGTCAGCAGTCGAGTGTAGAAAATGTACGTGCCAGGTTGCGCATCGCCGTTCACTGGCGCGCACTGCCAGTCGGGTGACCCTCTCTTTTCGAGGGCACTGCACAATTGAGCGTTCAGCACGCCCACTGATGCCGACGTGATGCTCGTCTTGGGCGGGTTGGGACGTTCGACAGGCGCCGGCGTCGTATCAGCACGTCTCTCAAGTGTGACCGTGGGTTGGGGCTTACCTATGAGGGCCGGTGTCGTCACCGACGTTGCCGGCGAGTCATTGGCAGACGACCTGTTCTGAGCCTGCGGGAGGGGAACTGACGTGTCGGTGGTCCCCCGCCTTTGCATGGCGAACGCGACGGCGACAACTACGGCCACGCCGAGAGCGGCCACAGCAATCGTGCGAGACGGCCACGTCCTGCCGGGCGTGTAACCCGGCAGCACCGGCTCGGGCTGCGTCTCGGCCTCAGGTTGTGGCGACGAGGTCTCGTCATCTGACCCGGCGGCCGGTGGCTTCCAGAAAGGAATCTCGTGCGCCGCGCAGAAGTCCACAAGGTTCTTGAGGCTAGTAGTGATGAACGGATGCCCTGGGCCGAGCGAGGCCACCGCAATCGCGTGGGCGCGTCGGTACCCACGCTCGGCCTCGTCTAACTTGTTCGTGCGCTCGCATACGAGGGCGAGGTTGTTTAGCGTGCTCGCGAGGTCCGGGTGGAGGGACCCGAGGCTGAGTTCCTGTATGGCGGCGGCCTCACGCAACAGGCGCTCGGCTTCGAAATAGTCGCCGGCAGCGGCGGCTTGCTGCGCCGCCTCGATGATGGGAGCAGGATCGAGCACATCGGTCATGGGTCAGGCTGTGAAGCACTTTAAGCTACTCGCTTCTCGAAGCAAAGGGGGTCGTGGCGCGCTTACACACGAGCCTTGGAGCGGCCCAGACCTGACGACGCAGCGGTGTGCGCTCCGTGATTTACTCCTCATAAGTCGCTAGCGAAGTGTCTACCCAAACCCAGGACTGGACGGGCCAACGTCGGCGCGGAGACAGGACCTGAGCGTTCAGGCTGAATTCCAGTCCTTGCGCAGTGACTTTCTAAAGAACTCCTCGCCCCCGTGGACGTTGCCCACTCTGTGCGGCGACGATAAGGTAGGGCATGATGCCGGCCGTGTCTGCCGTTTTCGGGCTGGTCAGCCTGCTGTTCGTGCTCCTTCAGTCAGCAGTAGCGGTCGATCGCGTCGTCACCGGGCGAATGCATCATTTGCGTTGCGGTGAGGAGCGCGAGTGGGCTGAATTTCCCGAGCGGCCCGACGGACGAGAACTGGCGATTGGGTTTCAGGCAACGGCGAATTACGCCGAGCAAACGTTGCGGATACGGCATCGGGATCTGAAGCAGCCCTGGCGCGTACTGTTGAACGGGAACGAGATTGCGCAGCTGCCCTTCGATGAAGCCGACATGTTCACTTACTGGGCAGTTCCGGCTGGGACTCTCAAAACAGGTGCGAACGAGTTACGAATTCACTGCACCGGACGCGCGTCCGATGACGTGTTGGTCGGGCCGGTGACGCTCATCGACCGTCCGAGAGAGCAGGCGCTGTCGGACGCGACGGTGGACGTCTCGGTGTTCGAAGAGCCGGACGGGCGCGCCACCCCGAGCCGTATCACTGTGGCCGATGAGCGTGGGACGCTGGTCCCGCTTGGAAACGTGTCGGGCCTGCGGCACGCAGTCAGGCCTGGAGTGGTCTACACGCGAGGCGATGCGGTTCGGCTGAAGCTTCCGGCCGGCAGGTACGTGATCTATGCGGGGCGTGGCTTCGAATACAGCGTGGCGAGGGCCGAGGTCGAGTTGCCCAAGGGATCGCACGCCTCGCAAAGGCTGACGATCCGGCGCGAGGTGGACACGTCGGGTTGGGCAGCAATGGATACGCACGTGCACACGGGAACGTTCGCGCATCATGGTGACGCGGCCATCGACGAACGGATGCTCACCATCGCAGGAGAAGGCATCGAGCTTCCCGTGTCGACGGAACACAACGCGCGCGTCGATTTCGATGCGCGTGCGCGCGAAGCAGGAGTGCGACAGCATTTCACGCCAGTCGTGGGGACCGAGGTGACGACGCCGTCGATCGGCCATTTCAACGTGTTCCCGCTCCCCGGAGCTGGCGAGCCGATCGATCACTTGGCGCCGGACTGGGCCCGGCTTCGGGAGGCAATCGGACGTGTAACCACAGAGCCGGTGATCGTATTGAACCACGGCCGTGACATGCACGGCGGCTTCCAGCCGCTCGGTCGGGCGCGACACATCAGCATCACCGGCGAAGACCTCGAGGGCTGGTCGCTGCCGGCGACTGCGATGGAGATCGTCAACTCGGGAGCAATCATGAGTGACGCCTTGGCGCTGCCGCGCGACTGGATGGGCCTGCTGAATCGCGGCGTCATCTTGACGCCGGTTGGATCCAGCGACTCCCACGATGTGTCGAGATACATCGTCGGGCAGGGGCGGACGTACGTGCGTTGTGACGATCAGGATCTCGGCCGGATCGATCTGGCCAGGGCAATGGAGAGTGTTCGCCGCGGGCAGGTGATGGTCAGTTATGGACTGCTCGCGGAACTCGATGTGGAGACGAAAGGGCCGGGTGAATTGATCGAGCCACACGGGGACCTCAGCGTACGGATTCGAGTGAAGGGACCCGGCTGGACCCGCGCACGCCGCGTGACTTTGTACGTCAACGGGGTAGAGCTGCGAGAGGAAGAGATCCGGACTGGAGCTAAACCCGGCGTGAAGTGGGAGGCCACCTGGCGGCTGCCCAAACCGTCCCACGATGTACAACTCGTGGCGATTGCGGAAGGCCCGGGGATCACAGCGCCCTACTGGCCGACTGCCAAACCATATCAACCGACGTCAATTGATTTCACGCCATACGTGCTGGGAGTCAGTGGGGCCGTGTTCGTCGATGCGGACGACAGTAAGAAGTTCGAAAGCGCGTTCGAGTACGCGCTTCGCGAAGTATCATCCGCGAACGACACACTTTCGTTGGCGATGAGGCTGGGAGCCTACGACATCGCCGTTGCAACTCAGGCCGCGAGTCTGCTGCGCGCTCAGGATCCGGTTGGCTTCGAGAAAAGGATCCGCTCGATGATCCAGACGGCGCCGTCGCACGTCGCGAAGGGGTTCCTGTTGTATCTGGACGCGTGGAAGGAGAGCCAGGAGGGCTCGTCGGCGCGCCCCGTGAATAAGAAGAGAGGCGGATCATGAAGACACTGTGCGGAGCGGCGGTCGCCGCGGCTCTTGTCTGTCAATCAGCTGTCGCGCAGCAGACCCTCGCCGGGGAATGGATGCTCACGACCCTTGAAGAGTTCGGGCCCAACATCATGCGCCTGTCCTTGACAATCGTAGGAGACAAGGTCTCCGGGACGGCTTCCGGCGGACGCCAGATTGAGGGAACCGTTCAGGGCACTTCGATCGAGTTCAAGGTTGACAACGTGATCAACAAAGCGTCTCTCGAAGGGGCCGAGCTGAAGGGCGAGGCCGTCTTTCCGGATCGCACGGTGAAATGGACTGCCGTGCGGATACCTCCGCGGCCATCGTCGCCGCGAACGCACGACTTCGAACCATCGGAGTTTCATCTGTACTTCTCGTCGAAGGCGAAGCCCGTCCTGCGTATTCAGCCAGGGGACGCGGTGCGGACGTGGAGCGTGGATGCTGGCGGGCGGGACAAAACCAGCAATCGACGGTCCGCAGGTGGCAATCCGCAGACGGGACCGTTCTATGTGGAAGGAGCGGTGCCGAGCGACACGCTCGTGGTGCGTCTGAACAAAGTGCGCACGAACCGCGACTGGGCGGGAAGCGGCAGCACGATCATGCGCAACGCGCTCGAGCCAGGATCACTTGCGAATCTGAAGTGGGATAACGAGTTCAGCGGCCGCTGGAAGCTGGACGTAGCCAAAGGCGTAGCGTTTCTCGAGAAGCCAACCGAAGCGCTCAAGAATCTAACGATACCGCTGCAACCCATGCTCGGTTGCATCGCCGTAGCGCCGCAAGGGGACTGGTCGATCCGCACGACTGATTCGGGACGGTTCGGCGGGAACATGGACTACAACCAGATTCGCGAGGGGACCACCGTCTACCTTCCGGTCTACCATCCGGGCGCGCTGCTGTTCCTTGGTGATGGCCACGCCGCTCAAGGCGACGGCGAATTGACCGGTGATGCGCTCGAAACATCGATGGACTTCGAGTTCACGGTGGACGTGATCCCGGGCAGGAACTTTGGTCACCCGCTTGCGGAGAACGCCGAGTTTCTGATCAGCATCGGCATTGGCGGTTCGCTCGACCAGGCGCTCCAGCAGGCGACGAGCGGACTCGTGCGGTGGCTGGAGCGCGATTACAAGCTGAACGCCAACGAAGCTGCCATGCTACTCGGGTTCGCGATCAAGTACGACATCGTCGATTTGGTCGGCACGCAGGTCAGCATCGCAGCCAAGCTGCCGAAAGCGGCGCTCTCTCGACTGACGAAGGTATCTACTGAATGAGACCTTCTCGGGCGAGACCGGATCCACGTGCGCCTCGCGGCGACCCGATCAATCCGAGTGCTTGACCGCCAACTCCTTGAGGCGCCGCAGGTAGGTGGGCACGGCGGTTGCCGGATCCCCAGACGCCTCGTACTCGAGACCCATGTAGCCACGGAAGCCGTGCGCGGCGAACATCTTGAACACGCGGTCCCAGTCGAACGGCGCGCGCGTCTTGCCGTCGTCGAGCGCGACCTCGGTTTTCATGTGGGTGCTAACGGCATACGGGATCGACATGTCGATTTGTTCGTAGACAGCCGGCGGCCGGAAGTTGCCGATGTCGAGGTTCATTCCCGCCCACGGCGAGTCCGCGCGTTTCACGATTTCAATCGTGTCTTTCGCAAAGTCCGTGATCCCCCCGTCGTCCTCTACGCCCAGGATCAAGCCGCGCGCGCCGGCATACTCGGCGCCGCGTTTCAACGTCTCGGCTGCGAAATCGATGGCCTGCTCCAGCGTGGTCCCCTCCGGCTTCGCGCCGCCGAAGACGCGCACGTGGGTCGCACCGACCTTCTGCGCGACGTCCAGCCATTTGCGCAACTCGTCCAGCTGCTGTTCCCGCAAGGACGCGGTGGGCTGGGCCAGACGCACGCGCGTTCCGATGCTGTAGATCTCGACGCGATTCCTGTATGCGAGACGCCGCAACGGCAACAGGTAATCATCGGTCGTCGCGGGCAACCAGTACACCGTCATGTCGATGCCGTCCGTGCCGGTCTCGACAGCGATGCGTATCAGATCTTCATACGTCATCCGCTTTGCCTGAAGGGCTTCGCGGTAGGAGTACGCGACCAGGCCCGTTCGGAAGCGGGCTTTTTCCCGAAGTGCCTGGCGGGTGCGGGCATCGGGAACGGCCGCGGCAACGACGGCTGTTCCGGCAGTAGTCAAGAAAGTTCGTCGGTCCATGGGCAGCTCTGTCGTGAATGTGCGAATGCTGTCCGTCAGTGTGACGCTGCGTTGATAGCCGAGAGCACGCGGGCATCGCGGAACGGCACGCGCCTCAGCCGCACACCGGTTGCGTCGAAGATCGCGTTCGCGACAGCCGCGATCATCGGCTTGCACGCCGCCTCTCCGGCGCCGTAGTGCGGCAGATCCGGACGGTGTGGATTGGGGTCGCCGTTCACCAGCACGACCTCGATCCGCTCCGGCGTATCCGCATGCGTCAGCGTCGGACTCGAGATCCAGTCCACGCTGGTCACCTTCTCGCCGTCGAACGTCGCTTCTTCGTGAAGCGCGCGGCTGAGGGCGTGCATCATCGCGCCCTCGACGGCTCGGCGCAGCGCCTCCGGATTGATGACCAGACCGCAATCGTGCGCCCCGACCAGCCGCTTCACCCATACGTGTCCCGTCTCGCGATTCACTTCTACCTCGGCGATCTCCGCGACGATCGTCTGGCCGCGAAATGAGTACGCAATGCCCCGGCCTGAAAGGATGCGTCCAGTGTCGCGCGGTTTCGGCGATGGACGCGCATCCCACCCAAACGCCTCAGCCGCGGCCTTGACAACGGCCATCGACCTCGCGCGTCGGAACCCTTCGTCATCTCCCGTACCGGCGCCGAGCAGCTTCAACCGGAATTCGACCGGATCCGCCTTCGCGGCCGACGCGAGCTCGTCGATGAACGATTCGGCCGCGAACGTCGACTGGGGGCCATTGGGATCGCGCAGGTTGCCCGTGCGAAGCGGTGTCTCCCAAACGAGCGGCAGCTGCACAACGTGCCCAGCCATGCGGCGATTCGGGATCGCGTACATGTCCGAAGGCATGGCCGCGCTCCCGACGGCTGGTTTCTCGCGTCGGGTGCCCATCAACTGTGCGATGAGCACCGTGTCGGGCTCGTTGTAACCGACGTGGTTGAAGTCGGCCGCGCGCGCCTCGTATTCGACCGCGACGAGATTCCCCTGCGCATCGAGGCCCCCGCGCATCTTCACCGCGTACGCCGGTCCTTTCGTGTCCCAGGCGGTTTCCTCGTCGCGCATCCACTGCACGCGCACGGGCCGTCCTATCTCCTTCGCCAGAAATGCCGCCTCGAATCCGGCATCGTCTGCCGCCGTGCGTCCGTAGCCCTGCGGGCCGTCGAGCCAGATCACGCGCACGCGGTCGCGCGGCATCTGGAGGAACTCGGCGACGCCGTTGCGCATGCCGTACGACTTCATGTCGTTCGAATAGATCGTCATCTGGTCGTTCGAGGGATCCGCCATCGCATGCGCCGGACCGATGGCCGTGTGCCCCTGGAACGGAACCTCGTAGCTCGCTTCTATGACCTTTGCTGCAACCGCAAGCGCCGATTCGAAATTGCCAATCACGACCGGCTTGGTGCTGGACGTTGGCATGGCGCCACGCATGTAGTCGAAGAGATTCGCTGACGTTGGAAACGGTGCCGCTGCCGGCTTCTGCCACCGGACCTTCAGTTGACGCGCCGCGCGGATGGCTTGCTCTTCGCGCTCGCAGAGGACCGCGACGTAATTGCCTTTGGTCACGACTCGAACGAATCCGGGGATGTCGCGAACAGACGACTCGTCGACGCCAAGGAGCTTTGCGCCCGCGAGCGGCGGCTTCACGTTGCGCGCATGCACCATGCCCGGCAGCGTGACGTCCACCGCCCACTGCAGCGAGCCGTCCACCTTCGCGGGGATGTCGTACCGCTTCGGCGACTGCCCGACCATCTTCAGGTCCTGTACGGGTTTGACTTTCGCGACGCCGGTCGTCGCATTGATATCTCGACCAATGAGCGTGACGTCGAACCGTTTGCCGCCGATCAGCTGGCCGTACGTGACCGTCTTCGGCGGGTCGCTCTTCACGGTGACGACGGCGTCCGTCACGGTCAACTGATCGACCGGGACACCAAACTTCACCGCCGCCATCTCCAGCAGGACTCTTCGCGCTTCGGCGGCAACCCGGCGCATCGGCCAGCCGTCAACTTGAATCGCATCCGACCCGCCGGACCCGCCCTGGTCCACAGTGATGTCGGTCCGGCCCATCACGCACGCGGTCTTGTCGAACGCGATGTCGAGCTCGTCCGACATCATTTGGCGGAAAGCGGTCCCGGTGCCCTGGCCGCAGTCGGTCTTGCCAACGTAAAACGTTGCGGTGTTGTCTGGCTTGATGACGATCCAGGAATCGAGCTGCCTGAAATCCGGATCGGGATACGGACCATCGGCACCGAACGCCGCAAGCGGACTCGACCCGGCCGTTCCGGCAAGGCGCAGACCGACGACGAGCATGCCGGACGTTTTGAGGAACGATCTGCGATCGATCGAGGAAGTCATGCCTGACCTTCCTTCCCCGACATCATCTTTGCCGCGCGCTTGATTGCCGTCTGAATGCGGTAGTACGTCATGCAGCGGCAGAGCGTGCCGTTCATGCCCTCGCGGATCTGCGCGTCGGTCGGGTTCGGATTCCGATCGAGGAGGGCCTTTGCTGCGATGATCTGCCCGTTCTGACAGAACCCGCACGCCGGAACCTGTTCGTCGATCCATGCTTGCTGCAGCGGGTGCAGCTTACCGGATGATG
This sequence comes from Acidobacteriota bacterium, assembly GCA_046727175.1. Taxonomy (GTDB): domain Bacteria; phylum Acidobacteriota; class Vicinamibacteria; order Vicinamibacterales; family 2-12-FULL-66-21; genus JBKPCD01. Next base: position 15,244 of record JBKPCD010000122.1, read on the forward strand.
CGAGACCTTCAAGCGTCGTGATGTCACCCTTCACCCGCGACACCGTGGTGATGCAGGAACGCGTCGCAATGCCGTCGATGAGCACCGCGCACGCGCCGCACTGCCCGAGCCCGCAGCCGAAGTGCGGTCCGCGCAGGCCGAGATCGTTGCGAAGGACATACAACAGCGGAGTGGAGGGTTCGACGTCCACGGTGTGTGCGGCGCCGTTTACTTTCAACGCAATCTTGCTCATCAGGGATCCTCCCGACCGTTCACGGGTCTTTCATCGATTAAAGCCCCTGGTACGCGCGGAACAATGCCCTGAAGTAGTTCAGCACGCGCACCGGGTCCGCTGATTCCGGGATCTCAGCAAAACAGTACCCCTGGAAGTTCATCTTCGCCAAGGCAGACAACAACGCGCGCCATGGGTAGTCGACGAACAGATCGCGCATGTGGACCTGTCCGATCTGATCTTTCACCAGTCCAAACGTGGACTCGAGCCCGCCGTCCAGCAGGTCCGTCGGATTCGAGTTCCAGCAGACGCGCACGGCAGGATGGTTGCCGCCGTAATCGAGGATTCTGCGGATGCGCGGCAGCCGCGACGTATCGGTTCCGTGCACTTCGAGCTGGATGCGTACGCCGTGATCCTGCGCGAAAACGCCGCACTCGCGCAGCGATTTCCCAATCTGCTCGAGCGTCTTCTCCTCGGGAACGTCCTTGGGCAGACCGTTTGGCCGTACCTTCACGCTGGGAGCCCCGACGTCGCTGGCGAGCTTCACCCACTCTTTCGTCTCGTCGATGTTCTTGCGTACGACCGCCGAGTCTGCGGCGTGGTATTCGCAGGTCGTGCCGAGCCCGCCGATTTTCACCGGAGAATCCGCAAACCGTTTGCGTACCTCCGCGCGCGCGGCCGGTGGGAGCGATACCTCCACGCCATGCTTGTGGGTCGTTCTGAGCTCGACGGCGTCCATTCCAACGTCCGTCAGGTTCGTGATGATCGTTGGAATATCCCAGTCCTTTGCGATCTCGTAGGTAACCGTGCCAAGCTTCAGACCCTGGCGGCCCGAAGGCGTTCCAGACGATTGCGGAGAGGGGATTGCGGCGAGTGAGGGGAACGATCCGACGGCGGCCAGAAAATCGCGTCGTTTCATGGCAGAAGCTTACCGCAGGAACTCGCGGGGGTCGGGGATTATCGTGTGTAGCTACGTTCAACGATGCGCCGATCATCTGGAGACGTCACGATGATCAAAGACACTGCATTCGAAATGGCTGTCTCGAGTGTCCGCTTCGGCGTCGGCGTGACGCGGGAAGTCGGAATGGATCTGAAGGAGATGGGCGTGCGGTCCGTGCTCGTCCTGACGGATCCGCTGCTTGCCGGCTTGCCGCCTGTGCGCACCGTCCTCGAATCACTCGAGCAGAGCGGCGTTTCGTTCGCGCTCTACGATCGCGTACGCATCGAGCCTACCGACGAATCGTTCCTCGATGCGATCGGGTTCGCTCGTGCGGGCTCGTACGACGCGTATGTCGCCGTCGGCGGAGGCTCGACGATCGACACCGCGAAGGCGGTGAACCTGTACACGACCTGCCCTCCCGCGGATTTTCTCGATTACGTGAATCCGCCGATCGGGAAAGGGCTGCCGGTGCCCGGACCCTTGAAACCGCTCATGGCCGTTCCGACGACGGCGGGAACCGGCAGCGAAACAACGGGCGTGGCGATCTTCGACCTGAAACGGATGCACGCGAAGACCGGAGTTGCCAACCGGCGGCTGAAGCCGACGCTCGGGTACCTCGATCCCGAGAATACCCGCACGATGCCTCCGCAGGTCGCGGCGTCGACTGGGCTCGACATTCTGAGCCATGCGCTGGAGTCCTACACCGCGATGCCGTTCACCGACCGGCCGCGGCCCGAGCGTCCGGCCTTGCGTCCGGCGTACCAGGGATCGAATCCGATCAGCGACGTGTGGTCGTTGCAAGCGCTGCGAATGGTGACGCAGTTCCTCGTCCGCGCCGTCGATGATCCATCCGACGACGAAGCGCGCGCGAACATGCTTCTGGCGGCGTCGTACGCCGGCGTGGGATTCGGGAACGCGGGCGTGCACCTGCCGCACGGCATGTCGTATCCCGTGTCAGGACACGTGAAGAGCTACCGCATGCCCGGCTACGCCATCGATTACCCGCTGGTACCTCACGGCGTGTCGGTGATCCTCAACGCGCCCGCTGTGTTCCGGTTTACCGCGAGCGCCAATCCCCTCCGTCATCTGCAGGCCGCCGAGGCGCTTGGAGCCGACGTGTCCGGAACAAAGCCGGAAGACGCCGGGAAGATTCTGGCGGATCGGATCACGTGGTACATGCAACGCCTGAACGTACCGAACGGATTGAAAGCCATCGGCTACGTCTTGTCGGACATCCCGGCGCTCGTGGAAGGCACGCTGCCACAACATCGCGTGACGAAGTTGTCGCCTCGCCCTGCAGGTCCGGCTGAACTCAGCGCGCTTTTCGAAGATGCGATGGTCGCGTGGTGACGTGACGCTGAGAGAGGCGGGATCGACGTTGAGATCGCGCCGGATGCAATTGCTCGCACCCGGCGCGTGAGTGTCAGGGAACGACCTTGACGACCGTGCCGGCCGTCGGGGATACAGAAAAGTTCGTCACGTAGATCGATCCGTCACGATCAATCGCGATGCCTCCTGGCGCTACCAGACCAGCGCCGGGCGCAACGATTGTCGTTGGTGCACCTCCGCCGGCGGGGACGCGATAGAGCGAGCCCGTTCCTCCTTGTGGGGGCGGGCCACCAGCGGAACTGATTTGAAGCACGTACAGGGAACCGTCCTCGGCAAACGCGATGTCGATGATCTTCGTGAAGCCGCTGGCGTAGATTTCGGGCGCACCGCCAGCCGCGGGCACGCGATAGACATTCGCCTGGCCCAGAAGGAAGGGGAACCCCGTGAGCTGCCCAACATACAGCTGGCCGTCAGGTCCCTGCGTCACGGTTGTCGGGACCGCCTGGAACGTCGTCGCGCCAACACTGCCGTCCGGGAAGACCGCCAGATTCGAGATCGCTCCGTTGGCGTCGACGGCGTTGAGCGCGTTGCCGCCGGCGTCGGTGAAGACCTGCCGGCCCGGCTGGGCGAGCAAACCGTACGGGTTCGAATCGTACGCGCCGCCATCGGGGTTGTCGCTCCTTTCGAATGCCGAGATGTCTTCCTCGAAAGACCACTTGCCGTTCGGCTGGAACCGAACGAGTCGGCCGAACTTCGCGCCAACCGCTGCAAACTCCGGGTGGGCGGTATCGTTGAACCGGCGCGCCGGATCGAATCCGGCACCGATCGTGACGAAGCCATTCCCGCGTCCCTGAAAATCGACGTCATGCGCGCCGATCGACGAGGTCCCCGCCATCGGCCCCGTTTGAACCGACAGCGAGGGCAGCCCTGTCACAATGCGCTCCTGCGCCGGCGAGTCTCCAAGCCTGATGCGCGTGACTGCTGCGGACGCGCCATAGCAGACAAGCGCATTGGCGAAGTTGACAATACACGGCCCCGCTCCGCCGCTGCCAGCTTCGGCGACGTAGAGGCCGCCTTCGGGTCCGAAGTTGAGGCCCCGCGGGTTATTGAGGCCCTGGGCCACCACTTCAAGTGTTGCCCGCGCCTGAAGCGGTGTCGGCGCAGGTACGAGAATCGTAATCAATGTTACGGTGGCAAGCGCCGCACCGAGCCGACGCGAAAGGGGCAACATGAGAGACCTCCGTTCAGAGTGCCAAGGTTGTGTGAGAGGATTCCAGCTCGCAGCCCGACGATCAGAGCTTTAAATGCCACCCGTGTCAAGTGGACGCGTGGGCCACGACGAGATCTTCCAGAGCGTCGCCGTGATACGCTGCGATCCATGCCCGTTACATCCATTGCCGACTCGGTGTTGAATGCGATCGGTGGAACGCCCGTCGTTCGTCTCCGGCGGATCGTCGGCGCAGCCGACGCCGACGTCGTCATCAAGCTCGAAGCTCTGAACCCGACTGGCTCGTACAAAGATCGGATGGCGCTCGCGATGATCGAAGGCGCCGAGGCGCGCGGGGCACTACGGCCCGGCATGCGCGTGGTGGAATTCACGGGTGGCAGCACCGGATCGTCGCTGGCGATGGTCTGCGCGGCCAAAGGCTATCGGTTCGTCGTGCTTTCCTCGGATGCGTTTTCGCGCGAGAAGCTGCTGACGATGGAAGCGTTCGGCGCGGAGCTGCGGATGGTTCCGAGTGACGGCGGGAAGGTCACGCCCGCGCTGTTCGAGCGATTCAAGAAGGAGATCGCGGTCCTTGCGAACGAACCAGATACGTTCTGGACCGATCAGTTCCACAACGAGGACGCTGTACGCGGGTACATGGGCATCGGGCACGAGCTCCTGCAGCAGACCGACGGAAGGATTGACGTGTTCTGCGGGGCCGTCGGCACCGGTGGAATGTTGCGCGGCGTGTGGCGCGCGCTGCGGGATGCCGGCAGTCGCTCACGAATCGTGGCGCTCGAGCCGTCATCGTCTCCAGCGCTGACGGAAGGGCGCGGCGGCGCTCACCGCGTAGAAGGGATCGGCACCGGGAGCGTGCCACCGCACATGCAGGATCGGCCGTACGACGAGGCGCGCGCTGTCGACGAAGCCGACGCGCGGGCGATGGCGAATCAACTTGCCCGCGAGGAGGGCCTGCTGGTCGGCACGTCCAGTGGACTCAACATCGCCGCCGCGATGAAGCTGGCGCGTGAACTGGGGCCGGGGAAGACCGTCGCGACTGTTGCCGTCGATACGGGTTTGAAATATCTGGCGGGCGATCTGTTCGGACAGTGAAGCCGGCGTTGGCACCGGCACTTTTCAGCGGCAGTCAAAAACGCCAGACAACCCGCACACCCGACCGGAACACCCTGTAGGGATCGTCGGTGATGAGGCCGGTCGTGAAACGGAACTCTGGCGCGATGGTGAGCTGCGACGTGGCGCGTACGAAAAGCAGGAGGCCCCCCGTGAGTCCGCCAGCGACCATCCGTCGTGAAGACGTTTCGTCCGCCAGACGGTAGTTCGCGGGCAAATCAATCAAGGGCGACACGAACGTGGTGGTGCGCACGAGGTGGCTCGTGTAAACGCGTGACGAAACGCCGGCAAGAACACCGATATTGACGCGACCCGGCTCACGGCTGCGCCAGACAGCGTGCGCTGACCAGCCGGCGCCGGCAGTCTGTCTGCGCTCGGAGCGCGCGCGGATTCCGTACAACTCGATTTCCTCGTGCGTGGGATTCGGTACCGGCGGAAACGCCACGATGATCGACTCGCCACTCCCGGCAGTCGTCGTCCGGAATCCGCGCTCGATCTCGACTTCGACGCCCCACGCGTCGGTGAGCTGGACGCCGACCACTCCTCCGAGCGACGGCACGGCACCGCCCGGAATGTTGCCGCGGTCCCCGGCGTCTGCGGCCGTGGTCGCCGCGACATACAACCGCGACTGCGCGTGAGCGGGCGGAATCCCAAACGGCAGCAGGGCCACCAAGCAGAATGCCGATCGTGTCATCCTCCACTCTCCAGAAGTGAAGGCGCAGGTGACGCGAAAACCGGCTCACCCCCCGGTCGAACTGTCGACCTGTCCTGACCGCTCGACCCGTGGTTCAGCGTTCGCTCGCGGTCCATTGCCTGGGAGTGGAAACTTCGAACCGTCCCTTCGCCCGGATGTCCATCGAGGAGCTTCCGACCAGCACTTCGAACGCTCCCGGTTCCACGACCCAGGCCTTCTTCGAGTCGTCCCAGAACGCGAGCCGCTCGGCGGCGACGGAGAGGTTCACGGTCCGCTTCTCTCCAGGAGCGAGGTGAATTCGCTCGAAGCCAGCCAATTGCTTCTTCGGCCGCTTGACGCGTGCGGCAGTGTCGCGGACGTAGAACTGCACGACTTCGTCGCCCGTACGGCGGCCGCTGTTCTGCACATCCACGTGAACATCCAACTGTCCCCGGGGAACGCTGCTCGCGATCCTCAGGTTCGTGTACTCGAAGGTGGTGTAGCCGAGACCGTGGCCGAAGACGTAGTCGGTCTGGCCATCGAAGTACATGTAGGTGAAACCTCTGGTGATGTCGTATTCGGTCATCGGCGGAACATCCTGCGCCGATTGATACACCGTGTAAGGGAGCCGCCCCGCGGGACTGTAGTCGCCGAACAAGACGTCGGCGATCGCTGTGCCTCCTTCTTCGCCCGCCCAGAACATGTCGAGGATCGCAGGCGCATTCGGAGGTTGCTGGGCGGGGCCACCCGCGAGCGACACCGGTCCGCCGTTCTGCAGAACGATGATGCTCTTCGGGTTTGCCTCCAGCATCCGTCGCACGAGTTGCAGCTGCACCGGCGGCAGATTCAGGTAGCCGCGATCGAGACCTTCGCGCTCCAGGAGCTCGTTGATGCCGACGAACAGGATGGCCACGTCGGCCTGCTTCGCAGCCGCCACCGCTTCCGCGTGGCTGGCTTCGGGATTGTCGCTTTCAACGATCCCGCTGCCGCGCGCGTACAGCACCTTCGTGTCGTTCCCGACCTTCTTCTTGATGCCATCGAGCGGCTTGACGAAGGTGGAGTACAGCCCGGTGTAATTCGGGCCGGTCTGCGCGAAATCGGCGAACGGCCCGATGACGGCGATGGTCTTGAGCGCCGTTCTGTCGAGCGGCAGGAAGTTGTCTCTATTGGCGAGCAGCACGATTGATTCCTGCGCGAGCCGCAACGCGAGCCGCCGGTGCGCGGGCGATTCGATGACATCGCGCGTCAATTTCGTGTAGGGCACCACCGCGGGCGGGTCGAGCTCGCCCAGCCGGAATCGCACCCGCAGGACACGTCGCAGCGCCTGGTCGACGTGCTGCTCCGTCAGCAGCCCCTGTTGGACCGCCTTCGGCAAGACGCGGGCGTAAGCGGAGTTGTCGAGATCGCTGCCGACGAGGATGGTCTTCGCAGCAGCTTCTTCGACGGTCGCGTACTTCTTGTGACCGGTGACCAGCCGCTCGACGGCGCCGCTGTCCGGCACGATGAAACCGTCGAACTTCCATTCGTCGCGCAGCACCGTCTTGAGCAGCCACTCGTTTTCGGCCCCGGGCGTCCCATTGATCGAGTTGTAGGACGACATGATCGACTGAGCCTTGCCCTCGACGATCCCCGCCCTGAAGTGCGGCAGGTAGTACTCTCTCAGCATGCGCTCGCTCACCGTCACGTCGATCTTCGTGCGGTCGCGCTCTTCGTTGTTGACGGCGTAGTGCTTGAGCGTCGCCGCCAGTTTCAGATACTTCGGGTCGTCTCCTTGCGTCCCCTTCACGTACGCGACCGCCATGCGCGAGGTCAACCAGGGATCCTCGCCGAATGCTTCCCAGATCCTGCCCCAACGCGGGTCGCGGCTGATGTTGATGACCGGCGATCGGTAGACGAGGCCGTTGTGCCGAAGCCGTTCGCCGGTCGCCGTCACGGTGACCATCTGACCTTGCCCGCCGGTTGGCTCCTGCGTGCCGGTCACGGTCGGCCAGTAGTTGTGGACCGCTCTGCCTTCGTCAGCGATCGCCGCGGCGACGTCGTGCACCAGTGCCGGATCCCACGTCGCCGCCATCGCGATCGGCACGGGAAACATCGTGGTCGGCTGCGTCCAGACGATGCCGTGGAGGCTCTGGTTCCAGCCGTTCATCGGCGGAATGTGGAGCCGATCGATTGCGGGCGCCGTCGTGCTCAGCAGCGAGATCTTCTCCGCCAGGGTCAGGCGCGGGATCAGATCGTCGATTCGGGCTTCGAGCGGCTGCGAGGGATCGAGATACGTCTGCTTCTGCGAGGCATCGGCAGGAGCCGTTCGCTGGGCAGCGGCCGCCAGCAGCAGCGGTGCGACGACGACCAGCGACAGGATGGGCCACAGGAGCCATCTCATTCTCTGTACTCCAGTCCGGATGGAACCGTGACGCCAGTCGATTCCCGGACGGATGCGAGCCTTTCGGGCCGTTCTTCCATCGGCGGAATCGTGCCCGGCACGAGGAGCCACCGATTCGGCGTGTCGATACCGCCGGAAGTGAGACGCCGTAGTCTGAAGGCGATGCACCGGGGACGGCAATCCACTTCGCACTCCAGGTCTTCGTCAGCAGATCGGGCTGGATCGCGGGTCCCGCGCCCGCTTGCGCAAAGAGACGGAGTGGCGCGAGCCGGCGGCCGAGCGCCGGCCGCGCAAGAATCGATGCTGATTGCTGGAATGTTCGGCGCTCCATTCGACATCACTTCTCGAGATACCAGGTACTGGCCAGCGAGTCGGTCTGAAAAAACCTCAGCAGCATATCCGCGACCTTCTGTCGGCCGCTGTCGCTTGGATGAGTGCCGTCGGTGGCCAGGTCCTTGCGCTCGTAGACCAAGCCATCGCTCTTCCTCGGCGTCGTTCCGTCGGCCCAAAGATATGGACCCCACAGCAATACCGGGCTTCGTACCGACCCTCGTGCGGGATCGGGGTTCAGGTTCGGGTCGCCCTTGATCTGATCGTGGATCAACCAGCGCACAGCGAACGCTCCCTCATACGCATACGGCTCGGGGTTCAACGGCATCGCCGTCCAACCGCCGTAGATCCGGCTACTCAGGTAGGCGATGCGGAGGTTGGTGAAACGCGCCTTGGCGTCATGCAGGACGGCGAGCGTGTCCTTCTGCAACTTTTTTCCGTGTTCCGCGAGATCGCCGGTTGGTCGAACGTTCGCAAGTTTCACCCAGACGACTTGCACCTGGGTGGGGCTGACGTTTGCGCTCTTGAGGCGCCGATCGGCTTCGATCCACGCCGGCCCTTTAGGATCGACCCACTGCGCCATCGCCTGCCCACCCTGCGCGCAGTCGACGATTGTGACCTGCGGCGATTTCTTCGCGTCCTGGTCGGCCAGCTGTTTGAAGAGCGAGAATTCCAGCGTGGCATTTGACATGCTGATCGATATCAGTCCAATCGTGCCTGCCGGCGACGGTTTGCCGCCCGCGTCGAGGGGTTCGATCTTCGCCGTCTCCGCACGTGCGATCCTGAAGTGCGTCACGGGTGGCTGATTCTTGCCCCCGCCGTAGAGACCGCCGTCCTCACCTTGGTATCTGTCGTCGGCGGTCATCTCCGTGAGTGGCTTGAGCCCGACTGAGGCTCTCGGCTCGAGCGCGCGGTCCTGTCCATCTGCGTGTATGGACGACAGGTGGTTGTCAGCACGAACTCTCGGAGTGGTGTCCACCGAGTCGAAGGGCAACAGTGCAAGGGCAACGACCGGCACGAACGCGATTGCCAACAGCACGCGTCTCATGTGTGTCTCCCGACGGTTGCGATGTGCGCGGACGAGCTCCGACCGAGCGCGCCCGACTTTTGCAGAGTGCATTTTGCCATCTCCCACTACAAGCGGTTTCAAACCTGGAGCCGGCTGCCGCCTCCCGCGCCCCGCGCTTCGACGAGCCTCGCCATATCCAGGCAGGCGGGAAGCCTCAGGAGCGATGATGGTCAAGGTATTTCACGATAGCGATGCGGATGTGCGAGACCTGTCGGGCCAGACGGTGGCCGTCATCGGCTACGGAATTCAGGGCCGGGCGCAGGCGCACAACCTGCGCGACTCGGGCGTGAGCGTCATCGTCGGCAATCGCGAGGACGAGTTTCGCGAACGCAGCGTCGCTGACGGTTTCCAGACGTACGACATCGCCGAGGCCGCGCGACGCGGTGACGTGCTCCTGCTGCTGATTCCGGACGAGATACAGGCCGACGTGTACGAGCGTGACCTGCTGCCGCACTTGAAGCCAGGCAAGGCGCTGGTGTTCGCCCACGGCTTTGCGATCCGATACGCGCTGATTTCGCCGCCGGACCATGTCGACCTGATGCTCGTGTCGCCTCGAATGCCGGGCGGGTATGTCCGCGATCGATTCGTGGCTGGCCGCGGTGTGCCCGCATTCGTTGACGTGAAGACCGACGCGAGCGGCAAGGCCTGGCCGCGCGCGCTTGCGCTCGCCAAGGCCCTGGGGTTCACGCGCCCGGGCGTAATCCGGATCACGTTTGCCGAGGAAACAGAACTGGATCACTTCGCCGAGCACTATCTGTATCCGCTGATCATCGGGGCGATCGAAGTGTCCTATCGGATGCTGGTGGAGAAGGGGTACACGCCCGAAGCGACGATCATGGAGCTGTACGGCTCCGGCGAGGTCGGCGAAGTCCTGCGGGCGACCGCGAAGGTCGGGCTGTACAACATGCTCGATCGAAACGCATCACCCGCGTGCCAGTACGGAATCTACACGCACAAGGAGGGTCTGATTACCGAAGAGAATCGTCGTCAGATTCAGACGATCATCGACGTAATCAAGAACGGCGGGTTTGCGCGTGAGCTGATTGCAGACCAGCAGGACGGGCATCGAAGGCTGAAGCAGCTCGTCGAGGCGGCGCATCGCAGCGATCTCGTCCGCGTGGAAACAGTGGTCCGCGACTTGATGAAATAGCAGCGGTGTTGCTCTGGGGCGGGGTCTTCAAACTGTGGGGCGGGGTCTTTAGCAGGCCTCTGAAAAAAGCTGGTCTGATGGAAAATGGCAAATGGGAGATGGCAAAATGCTCAGGTTTTTTCCATTTTCCATCTGCCATTCAGGAGGCGTTTTTCAGCATCCTGATGATTTAGACCCCGCCCGCGGACCGGCAGATACGGTCACTCGGCACGCAGGGCTCGCATCGGGTCCACACGCGTGGCCCACCGCGCCGGAACATAGCTTGCCAGCAGCGCCACCATCGACAGCACCAGCGCCACGCCCACGAACGAGATCGGATCGGTGGCGCTGATTCCGTACAGGATACTGGACAGCACGCGGGTCACTCCGAACGCTCCAGCGAGGCCGATACCGATCCCCACGAACGTGAGCCTCAGCCCCTGCCAAAGCACCAGCCTCACGACGTCACCGGGCCTTGCTCCCAGCGCCATCCTGACGGCCATCTCACGCGTGCGCTGGCTCACCGAGTACGCAATCACGCCGTAGAGGCCAGCTACCGCGAGCGTCAGCGCCAGAACACCAAACAGTCCAAGGAGCAGGACGGCAGCCTGCGCCGGGAAGAGCGGCAGCTGCATGTGCTGTTGGAGCGTCTCGGCGTCCACGAGCGCGATCCGCGGATCGAGCTTCCGGACTTGCTCGCGCATCGCGCCGAGAATCGGCACATCATGCTCGGTGCGCACCACGAGTTGCACGCCCGGCTGATACTGCTGCAGCAGCGATCGATAAAAGAACGGCTTGTCGGCTTCTCCGAGAGTCTGATACTTCCCGGTTTTGGCAATACCAATGATCCGGGCGCGTACGCGGACCTGGTGCGGCCCGACGAGCGTCACGAACTGACCCACCGCGTCCTGCCGCGGCCAGAACTGCCCGGCCATTCGCTCGTTGATGATCACGACAGCCGGAGCCGCTTCGCCGTCCGTCTCGCGGAAACTCCGCCCACGCAGCAGAGGAATGCCCATCGCATCGAAGTAGCCGGGCGAGACAACGGCCATGTCGATCGCGAGTTGCGGTGCGCCGGATGCCGCGCCTGCCGACTGGTACCCGTCTATCTCGATCGGCTCCATTCGAGTGATTGGGCTCAACGGCAGGTGATCCGCGAGACCAGCATGGCGTACGCCGGGCAATGCGCGGACATTTGCGAGCAGGTTGGCGTAGTACGCGCGCCCGCGCTCCTCGTTGTATCCGAACGGCTCGACGTTGAGCGAGGCGGAGAGCGCGTCGCGTATGTCGAAGCCCGGATCGATCGCGCGCGCATTCAACAAACTCCTGAGGCACAAGCCGGCACCGACGAGCAGCACCATGCACGCGGTGACCTGTGCGACCACGAGCCCGCTGCGGAGCCGTGATTTCGTCGAGCCACCCTGATACGAGCCGTCCTTCAGATCCGTCGTCTGGTTCACGCCCGAGTGGTGGAGCGATGGCGCGAGTCCGAATGCCACAGTCGTCAGGATTGACGCCACTACCGTGAACGCCAGGACCCGCAGATCAGGAGAAACGTTCAGCGCGAGCGGCACCGACGCTGGTTTCACCGACAATAGCAGCGGTGCCGCCCACATCGAAAGAAGCAACCCGAATGTGCCGGCGATGCCGGCAATGACGAGGCTCTCGGTGAGCATCTGTTGCACCAGCCGACGCCGGTTCGCACCGAGCGCAACCCGGACTGCCATCTCGCGGCGACGGCCGGACGCCCTGGCGAGCAGAAGATTCGCGACGTTGCCGCACGCAATCAACAGGACGAGGCCGACGACGACCATCAACACGGTGCTGACGCCCCCCGCAAACCCTCGAAATGGCGAGGGCACGAGCTCGATAGGCAGCGCCGCCGGAACCAGGTTTCTGTCGGCGTCCGGATAGTCCGCGGAAAGCTGCCGGCCGAGCAGAGCCAGATCCGCATTGGCTTGAGCACGCGTGTTGCCCGGCTTCAGGCGGCCCACGCCGAGAATCCAATGCTGGCGGCGCTCGCGCAGATTGAGCGATGGGCTCAGTGCGCGATGCCCCGCGACGGGAGTCCAGAACTCCGGCGTGAAACCTGCGAGCACTCCCGTAAAACCGGCGGGACCGACGCCGATCACCGTGAAGCTCTGACCGTTCAAGGTCAGGATCGTTCCCACGATTCCAGGGTCGGCGCCGAGCCGCTGCTGCCACAACGCGTGCGAGACGACTACTACGGGTGCAGCAGTCGGAGAGCGATCTTCTTCCGGAACGAAAGTACGTCCGAGGGCTGGCTGGATGCCAAGCACCGAAAAGAAGTTCGCCGAAACGAGACTACCCTGGAGGACCTCGCCCTGGCCTTCACGGTTCCAGATCACGCGCGTGGTCTCCGCCGTGAATGCGCCCATCTCGGTGAAGACGCGATTATGATCGCGATAAAACTCGTAGTCTGGAAACGACAGCTGCATGTGGCTGCCAATTCCGTTGCCGCGCGTCGTGTTGTGTTGCCAGACCTCGACGAGGCCTTCAGGGTCGTGTGCGGAGGGCGGTTTCAGCAGCAGGCTGTTGACGAAAGTAAAAACTGTCGTGTTCGCTGCAATGCCGATCCCGAGCGACAGCACCGCGATCGCGGTAAATCCGGGGCTCTTGCACAGCATCCGAACGGCATATCGAAGCTCCTGGCGAAAGTGTTCCACGGAGGTGGATACGGAAGCCGCAGAGGTTTGTTCATGCGATTCCTATGCTAATTTCGCGAGCTTTCATGTGCTCTCTGCAGCGAGGGACGCGTAGACGCCCGCCGGCGCGACTTACTGCCGAGCAAGCAGAAGCCGACAGTATCCACGTTTAGCGTGCAGTTTGGCTCAGTAAGGCTCAGGTCTCGCTGCACTCCGTGCGGTACGAGTCGGACACGCGCGAGTCTGTATTTGCGACATAAGCGTCGCGTTTCAGAACGGCGATATCCGCGCGACTAGTAGTAACTACTGTTGTCCGCGGGCATGGACTTTGTAGGTGCTGCGACGCTGCGACATGTCGCGAAAACCCCGCCGCGGAATCGGAATGAACTCGAGCCAATAGAGCCACGCACGTCGATAGTTGGTATCGATCTCCCGTGGTCGCGTGCTGTGGACGTAACCGACAAGGAGAACGTCTCATGGCGGTCAAGAGAGTGAGGCGAGCCGCAACCGTCCTGATGATTGCGGCAGCCGCGTCATGGGTGGCAGCCGATGCGCCACCGGGGCCCTACTTCAATGGTTTCGAGACCGATACCGCCGGCTGGTTCAATTTCAGCGGCGCGACGATCACGCGCGTTTCGTCTGGATCGACGAGCACGTATGCTAACGGGGTCTCGGCGGCTGCAGGCAATTACTACGCGCGTCTCGGCAAGGACCCCGAGCCCGGATTCGTGCACATTCGGCGGGGGGACGGCGTCGATTTACGAGGGTCCCTTTACGCGTGGGGTGGCTACAGCGCAATCTTCCCGCCAGGTGGATACCAGACCGGCGTCGATATTTATCTCGACGTACCCTACGCAATGGCGCATCCGGACACGCGCTTCGACTGGTCTTCAGCGATCAATGACCCGAACGGGAACCACCGGCGTGACTTCGTGTTCAATGTAGGGACTGACATGCTGGGGTTCGTGATCACTGGCGGCAACAACGCGACCCGTTGCGGAGCAAATCCGGCGGATCCTGGTCATTCCCCAGTGGTTCACATCGTCAAATCTGGCTGGTACACGTTCAAGCATACGTTCATGGGCGTGCCTGGCGGACCGCTTACGGTCATCTTGGAAGTGATAGATCCGCCGAGCACTGTAGTCGGCGCATGGATCCGCAGCGATCCGTCCGACATCATCGGCGTCACGGTGGGCGGCAACCGCTACGGATGGTTCGTCCAGAACGAATTCGACGGCCTTGCGATCGACAACAGCTTCCGTACGGGCATCGTGAGCACGCCCGGCTGTGAGATCAAGATCAGCGACGGCGGCTGGATTATCGCGATGAACAAAGACCTGGCCACGTTTGGCGGGAACGCCAAGGTCTCAACCTCCGGAATCAGCAGTGGACAACAGGAGTACCACGACCACGGCCCGCTTCAACCGATGACGGTCAACACGATTGACGTGACGGCTGTCGTCTGCAGCGACGACCGTACCCAAGCGAGCATCTTCGGCCACGCTACCGTCGATGGCGATGGGTCTTACGAGTACGAGATCGACTTAACAGACAACGGCGAGCCGGGTATCACCGACATGTACCGAATCTTCATTCCGGGTAAGGTTTACGATTCCGGCTCGCAGAAGCTACAGGGAGGCAACATCCAGATCCGGTGAAGAAAACATCGACAGGGAGCCCAGGAACATAAAAACTCCTGAGCTCCCGATCTCCTGTTAATTCCGCGAAGGAAGAACAGCCGGACGCTCGATCCCGAGCTTTGCCATCTTCGACTGCAGCGTCGTCCGTTTCATGCCGAGCCTGACCGCGGCGCCCGACGGACCGCCGACCTGCCAATTCGCCTGGTGAAGGGCCTGTCGGATGTGCTCCCGCTCGGCCTCTTCGAGCGTCGTCAATGGCCGCGTGCTCTCGAAGCCGTCGCTTCCGCTGCGCTGTTCCAATTCCCCCAGCGGAACTTCGAGCTTCGACCCGCTCGACAGAATCACCGCTCGTTCGATGAGGTTCTCCAACTCCCGGATGTTGCCCGGCCAATGGTACCGGGACAGCGCGGTCATCGCTTCGGTGGGAATGCTCTCGATGCGCTTGTTCATCCGCCTCGAGAATTTCTGCGTGAAGTAACGAACCAGCGGCGTGATGTCTTCGCGGCGCTCACGCAACGGCGGATTCACAATCGGAAACACGTTCAGACGGTAATACAAATCGCTGCGGAATTGCTTTTCCGCAACCATGGCGACAAGGTCACGGTTCGTCGCTGCGACCAGCCGCACGTCGACGCGGATCGTTCGCGTGCTGCCGAGGCGCTCGAACTCCTGCTCCTGCAGTACTCGCAGCAGCTTCGACTGGAGCTCCAGCGGGATGTCGCCGACTTCGTCCAGGAACAGCGTGCCGCCGTGCGCCAGTTCGAAGCGGCCGATGCGACGCGCGATGGCGCCCGTGAACGCTCCCTTCTCGTGCCCGAACAACTCGCTTTCGAGCAGGCCCGTGGGAATCGCGGCGCAATTCAGCTTGACGAACGTTCGTCCGCGGCGCGCGCTCGCGTTGTGGATGGCGCGGGCAATGAGCTCCTTGCCCGTGCCCGTTTCTCCCTGGATCAGGACCGTCGAGTCGGTTGGTGCCACCACCTCGACCTGCTTCAGCACCTGCTTCAGCGCGGAGCTCTGACCGATGATTTCCTCGAAATTGTGATCGGTCCGAATCTCGTCTTCGAGATAGAGCTTCTCAGTGTTCAGCTTCTCTTTCAGCTCGGCTATCTCTCGAAACGCCAGCCCGTTCTCTACCGCGATCGCGATCTGTTGCGCCACCTGTCCCAGCAACTCGACATCGTCTGTCGAGAAGGCGTTCGGCCGCTCGCACCCCAGATTCAGCGCACCCAGCACGCGATCGTGCGAGAGAAGCGGCACGCTGCACACGGATTTGAATCCTTCTTCGACGATCTTCTCCGCGATTCTGGACTCGGCGGCGAGAGACCTCAGATCCCCTTCGCCGAACAACGCGGCGCGCCTGGTCGTGATGGCGATGCCGGCCGGACACTTCGCCGCCTCCGTATCGATCTCGCAGTCTTCGAGCACGATCTCCTTTCCGGCAACGCGTGGAACGTGCTTGTGAAACCGGCGCGTCTCGGGCTCGTAGAGCAGCAAGCTGGAATGCTCGTGCGGGATGACTCGTTGCAGACAACCGCTGACCGAGGTGAACACATCGTCCAGGTTCAACTGCGACACGACCGCGTTGTTCACCTCGAGGAGCAGTTGAAGTCTGTCGCGTTCGCGTGTCAGCAGCTGTTGCGCGGAACGGACGCTCTCGTCGTGCAGCACGTTATCGACGGCGACGGCGACCTGGTTCGCCACCTGCTGCATGAAACTCAGGTCGGCCTCGCCGTAGGCCGTTCGCGTCAGCCGGCCGAATCCGAGAGAGCCAAGACGACGGAGCGCCGTGGTGAGCGGGATGGCGCAGAACGACTGCACACCGTTCTCGCGCAGCATCGAGATCAGCCGGGGAAATCGCTGTTCGGCATCGATGTTCTCGACTACGTACGGGTGCTGCGTCTTCCAGACCAGACCTGACACCGATTCGTCGACGCCGAGCTCCACGCCTGGGTGGATCGTGCTGCCCTCGGGCGCCACCAGGATGTGCAGCCGCATCACGTTCCGCGAGGGATCGTGCAGAAGAAGGTTGATGTAATCGAACGGGACCACTGGAGGAAGCCGCTCGGCGAGATCGCGAAAGAGATCCTCGAGGTTGTGGTGCGAGGCGATCGATTCCGAGACTTCGAGCAGCAAACGCAGCCTATCTCGCTCCTCCCTCAGCTGCGCCTGTACAGCGTTGGCACTGTTGTCGTGCAACACGTTGTCAACCGCAACCGCCACCTGCCTGACCACGAGCTCGAGGAACTCGATCTCCGATTCCTCGAACGCGGCACGACGCGAGCTGCCGAACCCCATCGCTCCCAGAGGACGAACGGTTGTCGTCAGCGGAAGCATGCAGAACGATTCGACGCCGATTCGGTCGACCAGCGCCGCGGCGGTTGGAAACCGTCTGGCTTCTTCGCGGCTGCGCACGCTCACCGGCTGCTGCGTCGTGAATACCTGTCCGCTGAACGACGCGTCGACGGGCACCTCCAATCCCGGTGGGATCAGATCCCCGTCGGCGCCACCGAGCACGTGGACGCGCATGACGTCCTTTTCGGGATCGTGCAGAAAGAGCGCGATGAGCTCGAAGGGAACGATTACCGGGAGCCGTTTCGCGAGATCGCGGAACAGCGTCGGCAGGTCGCCGTAAGTGGCGATGGCCTCCGAGACCTGAATGAGGAGTCGCAGTTGATCGTTGTTGCGAGACAGCGACTCAGCAACGCCTAGCGAAATGTAGTGCATAGAAACAGCAGGAAAGGGCGCACGAAATCAGCGCGCCGTCACGCCCAGCATAGCAGCAAGGCGCGCTATCCCACCCCGAACGTGCACGAACGCGCGGGGGCCCGCGGAGTGCCTCGTCCGGCCGGATCAGCACACAAC
>JBKPCD010000123.1:0-18705 GCA_046727175.1 Acidobacteriota bacterium
ATCCAATGTTCGAGATCCCGCCGGACGACCTTACGCTAATGACCGCTCAGGTTACTTCGTCCCACGTTCCTCAGCAGTCGGACTTCGATCGACTTGCCGCGTGGCCAATAACGGCCACGAATTGCCTTTTCTACTCGATTCGGCCCGAACCTGGGCGCTGCATTCACCGGCCGGCGAGAGTTCCATTCAACATGTGTGGCGAAAGGCACGAGGCCAGCTTTCTGAAGTTGACGGAATCGCCAGAGCCTGCGTCGCGAGTCTTTGTTGCATGAGATCAATCTCTCCTGGCCCGTGACGCCGAACCGACCACGAGAGGATTCTCCGTCGGGTTGTATATTTTCAGCGAAGAAGGAACAGATGAGGGACGAGGGCCGCGTTTTCGGCATACACGGTTAAGTCGACGTTCTCGCTGCTGACGAACGCGCGCGAGCGCGTCGTGACCGCGGCGCGCCCACCACTCACGGCCCATTTCGTTCGTCCAACGCGGCACATCGTCACAGCCGTCGAGCAGGCCCACCAGAGCCCGGGCAGACGCCGGCCGTCTCTCGGGCCTCTTCTCGAGGCATGCCATCACGATCCCGGAGAGTCTTTCCGGTACTTGAAGTCCGATCTGTTCCGCTGGCGGGACTGGCTCCGAATAAAGGTGCTGACTGCACACCTCCGCCACGGTGCGGCCTTCGAAAACGGTCCGTCCCGTCAGAAGGTAGTATCCGACGCACCCCAACGAATAGAGGTCGCTTGCGGCATCGACGTGGTCGGGGGACGAGATGATTTCTGGCGCAAGATAATGGAGCGTTCCCGCGAGGTTGTCTTCGTGCACGGCCCGAGCTCCCTTGTCCAGCTCCTTGACCAGGCCGAAGTCCACTACCTTGGCAATGTCGGGCGTGCCGCCGCGCTCCGCCACCAGGATGACGTTGCCTGGTTTGATGTCGCGATGAATCAAACCGAGACCGTGCGCCTCTGTCAGCGCCGAGGCAACCTGGCGCATGATATGGACAATCCGGCCCGGAGCTTGGGGGCCGTCAATTCGCACGAGATCCTCGAGATTGAGGCCGTGCAGATATTCCATGGCGTAATAGAAGATCCCGTCCGGCGTTCGCCCATAGTCGAAAATCGCGACTGTATTCGAGTGCGTCAGCTGGCTGGTGAGTTGGACCTCGCGTTCGAAGCGCTCGAGTCGTTCGGATCCCGCCTTGTCGGCTGGTAGCAGCTTTACTGCGGTCGGACGTCGCAGCATGGCATGGCTCGCACGATACACGACGCCCATTCCTCCCTCGCCGATCTTCTCGAGCAATTTGTATTGACCGAGCTGCCACGCTTCGCGCATCTGTCGCCGTAGTCCGAAGATGACGTGTGATGCCAGCGCCGCAATGACGACCGCACCAAGGCACCACAGACTCGTCCACAAGGCATGCATGCCAGCCGTCACCGCGGTCAGCGTTTGCGTGGTGTACCAGAAATGGCTTGCGATAACGGGCGGGCATGTGGCGAGCAGTCCGACGATGAGTGTCCGCCGCGCTGAGCTCGGAATCACGATCGCTCGGATCAGGAACCCGAACGTGAGAAGCAACAGCGCACGTGCGTACGACAGGCCTGGGAGGTCGTGGGGAATCGTCGTCGCAAAAATGATCGACGAATGCAGCGTCGCGGCCGAAATCGTCGTGACGGTATCGATGGCTCGCAGCGTCGATAGATGCACTTGACCCGTTCGACACAGAACCCACTGTCCAAGGTACAGAACGACAGCGGTCGGGATGAACCACGTGGACGGGTCAGCCAGACGGCGCGACAGGAAATTTGGGGCGCTGAGAGCGTCGGCACCGTTCCCGATGAGACAGAAACTGAGGCCAATCAGCGCGTAGACCTTTCCCAGGTAGGCGAGCCGTTCCTGCAGAAACCCGCGCGCGTCGTCGTTCGTTGACGCGTCTAAGTTTGCGATTACGTTTCGTCGGGTCCTTGTATCCTTTGGCGGACGCTGATTGTCGTCTGCAACGGACACGGCGACAAGTGCAGCTGTACGCGTCAGCTCTGCGTCGAAAGGAATGGATCGATGCGCCGTGAGATCCAGTGATCGGAGTCGACACAGATTCATTCGGACCTTCATTCAGTTCACCGCGTGTGCTCGTGGACCGGTCGCGTTGCCGGATCGGAGGAAAGCGTCATTGCGATGTTTCCTCCCTCGACCTCGCTGAATTGCAGCGTTGGCAACTTCGAGGCCAACGCTAGATGCGAAACACAGTCCCGACGAAACGCGTCATATCAGGCAGATGATGTCCGCACGCCAACTCGGCGATAGAACTCGATCCGAGCGCGCGATCCAGATGAACGGTGGGTCATCTGCTCCTTCCAGTGAGGTGTCGGAAGGTCACTGGTGTTGTCACGAACGCTCGAACCAATCGATCAGGTCGCGCCGACCGACTTGACGGTGCTCATCACAGGTGAACGGGCACAGGCAAGGCGCTGCTCGCACGTGTGCCCGGTGGCTATCACGGCGGACCTTTCACCGAAGCCGTACTCTTGACTCACATGTCGCTCACGACACCGCAGGATGAGCGGTGTACGCTGCAGCGTTATATCCGGGCGGATGTCTTTCGTGGCCGCGGGTAGGCATCGAAAGCCCTTCATCGCCATGTCGGCAGTGAGGTGAGTTCAGGATGTGGACTGTCACTGCGATTGCTGCCGGAGTTTTGATGCTTTCAAGCGGCGGCTCGCCGCTCGATTCGACGCTTGAACTGGCCGAGACACGGCATGCGCCGCCAGATCTGAGGCGCACAACGCCCGATCAGGCTAAACCCTTTCATGGATGGATAACGCTGGTCGAGCGGCCGTCGGGACCCGTCACCTTCCTCATACAGGTGAAGGTGGCCGAAGGAAGCGTCGTCGCAACCGTCAGCTCTGAGCTGATGGGCACGAACACCGTTCAGGACGTCTCGAATACCGAGAACGGAATATCGCTCCGCTACACGGGTGACTTGTGGGGATATTCAGCGAACGCGGTCGTAATCTTGACGCCTCACGGGGATCAACTTCAGGCGGATTTCGCGATCATGAATCGACAGTTCGAGTTCAGCGGAATGGCCACCAAAAACCGGCAGCCAATCCTCGTTTGGGGACACTCTATTCTCAGCGTCTTCAGCGGCCTGGTAATACCAGCAGCCCTAGACGACAGATAATCTACTCGTCGACGATGCGCTCGATCTCGGGAGTGGGCTCTCCTCCGTCGGCAGCCTCATCGTAGCCGCGGTTGTGAGGCGACCGTTTGCCCTGCCGTTCCATTTCCTGGTCGCGATCGTTGGACTCCCGGATCCGACGGCGCTCTTCTTCGTTGTCCTCGCCGGGGATCGGAACCACCATCATGTCGTCGTCTTCGTTGTGTGCCAAGATGAACCTCCCGGTGCCGCGTGGCACGCAAAGTATTGATCGCAGCCCGTAGTATGGCATGTCACGCGATCTCGACGGGAACGTTGAGACCGCCCGGTGAACGTTCACTCTCGCACATCGGAGAACGGCCAGCGAGCGCTGGACGGCCGTTCAGTGCGACCTGGTGGGCGCCTGGCCTGCACTGAGCAAAGCGTACAAGCCGACTCCCTCGAGAATCTCGCGCACCCGGGTGGGGGCGCGCACTATCTTCAGCCTGCCGTTGGCCGCTATCGTCGCATTGTAAGCACGGACCAACTGGCCTACGCCTGCGGCGTCGATCGTCGAGACGCGCGCCAGGTCCAGGACGACTGTTCGGGCCCCCCCGCGAAGGATCGTATGGACGCTGTGCCGCAGTTCGCCCGTGAGCGGCGCGCGGAACGCGCCCTCGAGGGAAATCACACAATCGTCCTTCATGCACGGCGATCGAACAATTGCCCAAGACACTTTCGGTTCATGGACGTGGCTCTCCACGTCGAAGGATTCGTTCGTCCGGTTCATGTGTGACTCGGTTTGCTTTGACCCGTACTCCAATCGTGAGACTCTAACGGGTCGTCACGCGTGATGTCCGGTTCAATTCTCGTCGAGAGGTACCAGGCGGGAGATATCCATCTCATGACTGGCCCTCGTAGTCAGGGACGTTTCAGAATCGGCAGCGGGATGCGAGAGGCTCGCTCTTCTTCTCCGATACGCACCAAGGACTCCTCCATTAGGACGTCAGTACCCCGTCCAGCGGTTCCCGCTGAAACCCACTACAAGAAAACGCTGATGAGCTGGCGCGTTTGATCCCTACACTGCGGTTCGAAGATTCTGACTACGACGAAGGGGCACTTCTCTAGCTGTGAGGCGATAGCTGCTCGAGCAACGCCAGCGCCGCGGCGGGACCATCCCAGCCGAGGACCTTTGCGTCCTTTCCTTCGAGCACGGTGGTCGCGATCACGAAATGGGCGAGCTCGTCACGTATGCGGGAGGGGAGATCGTCGATCGATGCGATTGAGCTTCCCCGCCGCGACGCCAGCGGTACCGCCACCAGGCGATCATTGCGGATGCGGCGCGACGCGTTGGCGGCATGGTTCTGCTCGACGCGAAGGATGCCCGCCGCACGACAGGCGAGGACGACACCTGGGAAGGTCGGCGTATCCCAGTAGACCAGCGCATCGACTGGATCGCCGTCCGGGCCCTTGGTGGACGGCACGAATCCCCAGTCACACGGATACGACAATCCGAGCGCGAGTGGGCGCGATATCGACATCGTCTGCCAGCGCGGCTCGTATTTCAGCTTGATGCTCGACCCACGTGGAGATTCGACGACGACGTGGAACGTCGTGCCTTCGGCGAACGTGGGAATCGTTGTGAGGTCCATGGTGATGCATTTCTCACGTGCCGATCAGGGCTCTTCGTTCAAACCCCGACGGCGCGAGGGCCGGGGTCAGCCGCGTCCCGCCGAAACGCCGCCGCAAGACGTACGCTCCTGAAGAGAGCGCGATCACGCCTGCGGTCGCCGTCGCCAACGATGGAACCACCCACGAACGGCCTATTCGAATTGCTTGCATCTGGCTCGCGATCTCCACGAGATTCTTGCATCGAGCGAGGTAGCGCTCGTGCTGCTTGAGGGCTTCGGCTTCGACCACCTGTTTTACCAGCGTGACGAGTGCCTCCGAACCGGTTTCTGTCCGCGCCGGCATCGACGGGGGTATCTCGTCCAGGAACGTCTGGCGGTCGTGCAGATCGCCAAGAGCGTCCTGCGCCTTCTTCAAATCGCGGAGCGGCGTGTCCAGATCCGGTGTTCCGGTGGCCCTGGCTATTTCCATCGCATAACGTATAACGTAGTTTCTTCAGCGCGATGCGAACGCCGTGGATTCGGTTCGGGAAGTAGACTCCTGCCGCCTTGCCCATGCTGCCCAACCGCGCCTGCAGCTCCTCCACCGGCCGAGGTGAGATGCCTGCCGCGAGCTGCAGCAGCTCACGAAGGCGGCGGGTGGTGACGCGGCTGTCGTGCTCGCTGGTTTCCTGACCATCACGGCAACCGGGCAACTGCGATCGCAAGGTGTCCAGCCGATCGATAAAGAGTGTGTGCGGTGTCTTCGAGTTGAACATCGTCGTGGTCTCGTCCCGTCTGGCCAGCAAACCGCTGCAACGGACGCGCCACGTATTCGTTACATGTGTGAACGGCACAGTGACCACGGCATCTCAGCCCGAAGCGCATGGCGATCGTCATCGGTCGTGGCGATCGGCCTGGGAGGAACAATTCAGGAAGCTGCCGGCTCCCTTCACACCTTCGTGACGCGCTGACTGACACGGTCCCATCGCCACACAGGGCCACGACCTTGCAAGTGCACCCCGCCCAACCACCGATCTATCCCGCACGCAGCGACTCTATCTCGTTCGCCCCTCAGTACGGCTCGGCCAGCATCTGTGAGCATTACAGCGCCCCGGAGGACTTGGTCGTCCGCGCCCTTCTCGAGAACGAGCGTGAGCAACGGAGGCGACGTGCGCGACAAGGCTTCAGCAAGCCCAGCGAGCGACGCGTCTGTGAGATAGTAGGCCGTCTCGCCTTCATGCATCCGCCGGAAGGCCTTCGCCAGTGTGATCCCGGCTCCATCGGCGAGTTCGAGCAGGCGCCGTTCCGTTCGAGACAAGCCGTCGTCGGTCGCCGGGTACTCTTCGAGAAAACGTGTGACGGCCGCAGCGAGGTACGGAAGTGCTGAAGTGTCGTGCCGCCGAATCTTGTCGAGTGCCTCGGGAGTCGGCTCGCGGAATGCCGCCCAGGCCTCCCTTGCGAGGGCGTACTGCCGTTCGCCGATCCGCTGCCTGGTTTCGAGCAGCGATGCGAGCTCGCCGGGCGTCAGCTCGCCGAGCCCCTTGAAGGCAGGGCGGCCGGGAAATGACCCGATGCAGACGAGGCTCACCGGCTTCGTCGCTGGGAGGCGTTGACGAATCCAGGTCATGAGCTGAATCAGGTTCAGTTGATCGAACAAATCGTGCTCGAACCAGAGAATCAGCTCCTCGTACGTTTCGTGGCGTTCGATTGCCGCTCGCCACAAGCGCAGGTCGTTCACGGGATCGAGCGACGGATCGCTCCCGCCCCAGGCTCCGTAAGTGAGCTCGCCGGGCTCTGCGAGATAACGTCGCC
Source organism: Acidobacteriota bacterium (assembly GCA_046727175.1). Classification (GTDB taxonomy): domain Bacteria; phylum Acidobacteriota; class Vicinamibacteria; order Vicinamibacterales; family 2-12-FULL-66-21; genus JBKPCD01. Next base: position 6,551 of record JBKPCD010000123.1, read on the forward strand.
GGACATCGAGCAGTTCCGCGTCGTCCAGCCCGCCGGGGACGGGCCCCTCATAAAGTGGGTCCGCCCAGATCGACAACCTGCCCGGAATTCCGGCAGCTTCAATGAGGCGTGTCGTGCACGTTCCGTTCGCGACGTGAACGAAGCGAGTCTCCGTAGCGCACGTCATCTGTTCTTCCTCGACCTGATCCCCGATTGTCATCGATCCGTCGCGGCGTCGCAAAGGGGGTCATTTGGTGTCATCGTGCGACGCTCCGCGTCATGATTGAATAGGCGGGTGACCGGCCTTCCGCGCCTCGTGCGGCGTCGCTCGGCAATCTCCGGCTGGGGCGTGTATGCTGCGCAACGAATCGAGAGAAACACGCGCATCGTCGAGTACAAAGGCGAGCTCGTGTCACAGGCCGAAGGGTGGCGCCGCGAACGACGGTACCTGCCGCGCAAGCGCATCTGGATCTTCAACATCGACGAGCGCTGGGCGCGTGACGCCGCGGTCGGCGGCAATATCGCGCGCTACATCAATCACGCCTGCCATCCGAATTGCTACGTCGACATCGTCGGCTCCACGATCTGGATTCTCGCGTCGCGCCGCATCGACAGAGGCGAAGAGCTGACGTACGACTACAACACGGAAGGCATCGCGGGTATCCGATGTCGATGCCGTCCATGCTGCCGGCGGATTCTGTAGGGTCGCGGTACCCACGATCTGCGATCCTTCTCGCGCGACGAGCATCGTCTCCACGTGCTCGTCCAGGCCGGCGAGCGGCAGGTGATGTCGACTTCGAAGCTCGTGGATCTGTGGCAAGTCGCGCACGTGCGCCTGCTCAATAGTCATCGCCATGTTCTATGTACGAGGTGCGCAGCACGACCCGCCAGCGGCGCTGTCGAGGACGTAGAGCTCGCCGAACGCTCGTTGAAACTGCTTCCGGTCTTTGGAAGTCGCAGGTACCTGGTTCAAAGCGTCGACGGCTGCGTTGACGACACTCTGAACGACGGGATCGAGTGCTCTCGACACCTGGTAGTGCATCCAAACACCATCACGCCTGGCGGCCACCAAACCGCTGCGACGCAGGTACGCCAGATGCCGCGACGCCGTTGGCTGTGGCAACCCGAGGGTGTCGTGGATGTGACAGACGCAGACCTCGTTGTTCCCCAGCAGCGCCAGGATCCGAAGCCGAGTCTTGTCCGCGAGCGCCTTAAAGACGTCTTCCAACTGGTCGAGCGCGGCCCGACTTTTCGGGGTTGCCGTACGCGCCATATATTTGCATTGACGAATGTATCATAGAGGCCATATATTTGCCAGGACGAATATTAAGGAGCAACAACATGGACGCGATCAAGGAAGCGGTTCAGGAGAAATACGGCCAGGCCGCGATGCAGGCTCGCAGCGGGGGAAAGGCGAGGTGCGGATGCGGAACGTCCGGGTGCTGTGGGCCGGATCCGATCACCTCGGATCTGTACGATGACAGTCAGGCGGCGGCGATTCCCGCGGAGGCCTTGCTGGCATCACTCGGTTGCGGGAATCCAACGGCGCTCGCCGAACTGAAGCCGGGAGAGGTGGTGCTCGACCTCGGTTCTGGGGGAGGCATCGATGTGTTGCTGTCGGCGAAGCGCGTCGGCCCGAGCGGCAAGGCATACGGTCTCGACATGACCGACGAGATGCTCGCGCTCGCCCGCGAGAACCAGGCAAAGTCCAGGCTGACCAATGTGGAATTCCTCAAGGGAGAAATCGAGCACATCCCGCTGCCGGACAATTCAGTGGACGTCATCATCTCCAACTGCGTGATCAACCTCTCTGCCGACAAAGATCGCGTCTTTGCTGAAGCGTTCCGCGTCCTGAAGCCGGGAGGCCGGTTCGCCGTCTCGGACGTCGTCGTCAAGGGTAACGACGTGCCGGCGGAAGTCCGCAACAGCATGGAGCTCTGGGTGGGCTGTGTGGCCGGCGCACTCGAGGAGAACAGCTACCGGAAGAGACTGGACCGCGCGGGCTTCGAGCATATTGACGTCGAGCCCACACGAATCTATCGCGCTGCTGATGCCAAACAGTTCCTCGATGAAGCAGGTCTCGGGGACGAGGCCGTTCTATCACAGATCGACGGACGCTTCATGAGCGCTTTGATCCGCGCGCGCAAGCCGGTCGCGGCTGCGAAGCCGTGTTGTGGACCGACTTGCTGCTCCTAAGGTTAGAGGTGCTGACGAGTGGAGGGCGAGGCGGCCATCGAAGCCGTACGTCCCTCACTTGTGCGCGATCCGTCCGCCTTTGTGTCGTTACTGAACGACGACTACGCCCTGCAGCATGTTCATGCCACACGCGAACGCGACCTCACCCGTCTTCGCGGGCGTGAACCCGATCACGACCGGCTCGTTCGGCGGCAGCGCACGTTCGATGTTCAACGACGGGAATACGATCTCCTTTCCGCACGTCTTGTCGGTCGTACGCACGATCGTGAGCCGAGCCGGCACGCCAGCGCGCAGACTGATTCTGTCTGGCTCGTAGCCCTTTTCGGTCACCGCGATCTTCGCAGTCTGCACTGCTGCGGTGCGGGACTGTAAGTCACCAGTTGCTCCCACTGGAGCGGATCGGAGCCCGAGTCTCTCCGCTTCTGCGCGAAGGAAGAAGCTCCCCTTCGATACGACTGCGTCGCCCGAATTGAGGCCAGACACGACCTCGACGACATCGCCCGAAGGGCGCCCCAGCCTCACTTCCCGTTCGATGAACTTCGCAGGCTCTTGGGGAATGGGCACGTACACGACCTGCCGGTCGGCGACGTTCTGAATCGATGCTTTCGGCACCGAGAGGACTGGCATGGCGCTGCCGGACTCTATCGTCACGTCTGTGTACATTCCAAACCGCAGCTGGCCACGCGGATTCGGCACTTCGACGCGCACCTTCGCCGTCCGGGTGGCTGAATTGAGCTGTGGATCGATGTAGCTCACGCGCCCTTCAACGGACAGATCCGGATACGCAGTCGTCGTCACGGTCGAGCGCGCACCTTCTCGAATCCGGTGAAGATCCTTTTCGTACACGTCGGCGACGATCCAGACCTTGGACAGATCGACAATAGAGAAGAGCTTGGTGGTCGGGTCCACATTCAGGCCCACGTTTGCCATTCGCTCCGTGACCACGCCCTCGATCGGGGCGGGAACAGTGATCGTCGCGTCCTTATCGCCCTTCGGCGCTGTGGCTTCACCGGCTGCGCCGAGCAAACGCAGTCGTGACCGTGCACTCTCGACCTCGGCGGTCTGCGCCGCGTGCTCGGCGTGAATGCGCTCCAACTCCTGTCGACTGGCCGCGCCAATCTCCATCAGCTTCTGAGTCCGTTGCAGCTCTCGATCGTGCGCGTCGAGCATGGCCTTCGCGGCGAGGTACTTCGTTCGCGCCTCTGCGAGCTCCGGACTGTACACCTGCGCGAGCGCCTGGCCTCGGCGCACCCGATCACCGAGCTGCGCAGAGGTGCGTACGACTCGTCCACCGACCAGAGGCGTGACTGCAACCTGACGGTATGCGTTCGGCTCAACCACACCTGGGAACGGGACGTGATCCGCCGTCGCGATCGTGGTAGCTTGGCTGATTTCGATCCCGGCGCGAGCGACGGCCTCCGGTGCGAGTGTGACAACGACATCCCGTAGCGGTGCGGACGTCGCCTGGCCTGCCGAAAGCGACGCCGTGCCCGACGCCGAAGGTGTCGGGGCGGCGCCAGCAGCACCCGATGCGGCCCCCGACATTGTCTCGGAGGCGCCGGACGCATCGCCTCGCATGATCAGATACGTCCCCCCGGCACCCACGAGCAGGACCATCACGAACGCTGCCGCGGCAGCAGCCGGACTCAGATTCACGCGGCGTTCTCCAGTCATTGCAATTCTCCAAGCGCCCGCTTGAGCGCCGTGCGTGCCTCATAGGCCTGGCGCAGGGTGTCCGTATATCCTCGTTCCTGTTCCAGATACCGCTTTTGTTCTGCCAGCACTTCGAAGATCGTCGTACGACCCAGTTCATAGCTCTGTCTGACGACGGTCAAGTTCTGACGGGCCAGGGTTCTCACACTCGTCCCGTAGACCTGGACCGCTTCACGCGCGCACTGGTCGAATGATCGGGCGGTCGCGATCTCTGTCTGCGCCGTGAGACGTGCCGCCTCGTGAGCTGCCGTGGCCCCCACCCGCTCCGCGCGCACTGCCGTAATCTCACCCTGATTGCGATTGAAGAGCGGGAGCGTCACCATTGCGCCCCCCGTCACGTAGTGAAACCGTCCGCGCACCTGCTCGGGTGTTCCGGTCGGGGACAACCCGAACTGCGGAAAGCCGGTGTCCATGCCCATGTAGCCGCCGAAGAGGCTCACATCGAATCGACCATCGCGCTGGGTACGATCGATCTTGGCGTCCGACACGGCGATCCGAGCCTCAGCTTCGCGAACATCCGCCCGCTGACCTGCGACGTCGGTTGATGCGGCCGTGGGCGCCGATTCGCGAGTGACCAAATCGTCGAGCGTCTGCCGAAGGCGGAGAGAGTCGTTCGCGGAAAGGCCGAGCATTCGCTTCAGCTCGAACATCGCCCGTTCGGCGCGTCCCAGTTGCAGGAGACGGTCCGCTTCAAGGCGGCGCCACTCCACGTCGATGAGATCCCGGTCCAGCGGTGGCGACGCGCCCTCTTCCACGCGCGAGCGGAGCAGCTCGTACTGACGGTGGACTGCATCCACGAGCTCCTCGAGAATGCCCAGATCGCGGACGGCTACGAGGACGTCGCCAAACCGCCCACGAACGTCGGACGCCAGCAGACGCTCACGATCGAGCACCGACAGTTCGGCCGCCGCGGTTTCTCGCTCAGCGACGGCAACCCGGCCTTCTCGTCGAAACAGCTCGAGTGGCCACTCGACACTGAGCATCGATTGGCTGTCGGAACCCGCCGGCTCACCACGAAGCTCCACGGTCAGCGACGGATTTCTGCGTAACCCAGCCTGACGCTGCATTCCGCGGGCAACGTCGATCGTCGTTCTCGCCGATCGCAGCGATGGCTCCTCGGCGAGCGCCCGCGTAATAGCCTGCTCGAGGGACATGCCGTTCTGCGGATCGACGAATGACGCCGTGGTCGTGGCGGCCGGCGCAACGGTCTGAGCGTCGATCACCGGCGCGAAGGCTCCGAACAGCACCAAGAGAGCCACAATCGATCGAGTGTTCATTGCACGCTCCCCTGGAAATTGACCGACCCGTGCCCGGCTGGTCCGTCCCACTCGATTGCCATCTGCCAGGCGCCGGCCATCCCGAATTCAGCGGCGGCGACATATCGGCCGGCCACGCCACTTGGCGTGAGCTGCAAGCCGCTGGACATCACCATCCCGGGCATCGGCATGTTCCCGCTGGCCCGAACGATGCCGACGTCCACGAGCGTGCCAGTGTCGGGACGACGGAACTCGATGGTGAAGGTGTTGCGCCCCTGCCGAAGCGCCCCGTCCGGCGAGCGCAGGACGATCTCGAGCGCACCTGCACGAACGGTTTGAATGACCGTACTGTCCGCGCGCTCGGGCGGCGACGTGCCGCCATTCCGCCCTGTGACTCTCCACACGGTGAATGAGGCGAGAGCAACGAAGAGAACCGCAAGTCCAACCACGACGCCACGCCGTGCGTGGAGCGGGCTCGGCGCGTCCGGCGATACCTCGTGTTGCAGTCCGAGCTGTCCCTCGCGGCTCCAAAAGAAAATCACCGGCGTGACAATCAGCACATGAACAAGCGACGACACCATGCCGCCGAGCACCGGCGTCGCCAGGGGCTTCATCACCTCGGCGCCGACACGTGTACTCCACATGATCGGCAGCAGGCCGGCGATGACCGTCGATACGGTCATCACCTTGGGCCGCAGGCGCAGCAACGCGCCTTCGACCACGGCGTCTCTCAGCGCCTGGCGCGTCAATGCGCCCGCCAGTTCATGACGCTTCCGCTCGACCGCCTCCTCGAGGTAGATCACCATCACCACGCCCGTCTGCACGGCCGTGCCAAAGAGCGCGATAAAGCCAACCCACACGGCGACCGAGAAGTTGTAGCCGAGCAGCCACAGGAGGTACACACCACCCGTTAAGGCAAAGGGGACGGCGAGAAGGACGTGCGCCGCTTCCGCAACGGAGTGATAGGTGAAGTACAGAAGGGTGAAGATCACGAGCAAGACCATCGGCAGCACAATTTGCAACCGCTGCCGGGCTCGCTCCTCGTTCTCCCACTGGCCGCTCCAGTCAATGTAGTAGCCCGCCGGGAGCGGCACGTCGCGCGCGACCGACGAGCGTGCGTCCCGCACGAAACCGCCTACATCGCGACCCTGCACATTCAGCAGGACCGTCGCCAGGAGAAGGCCGTTCTCAGACGAGATCATCGCGGGCCCGCGCGCGTGCTGAATGTGCGCGACCTGGCCGAGTGGCACCTGCGTGCCATTGGGACTTGCCACCAGGACTACGCTGCCGAGGGCTTGCGGATCCGCGCGGTACTGAGGGGCATAGCGGACGCGAACCGGAAAGCGTTCCCGGCCTTCGATCGTCATCGTGAGTGTCGTCTCACCGACCGCGTTCTCCACGACCTGCTGAATATCCCCGACGCCGATGCCGTATCGAGCCGCTGCCGTGCGGTCGACTTCGACGTTGAGATACTGACCACTCGTGACCTGCTCCGGATACACGTTGCTCGCGCCAGGCACGCGGCGAATCGCGTCCGCTACCTTGCGACCCAGGTCCTCGAGGATGCGCAGGTCGTTGCCAAAGATCTTCACACCGACCTCCGACCTGATCCCGGTCGTCAACATGTCAATCCGGTTGATGATCGGCATCGTCCAGATGTTCGACACACCCGGGAGTTGCACCGCCTGGCTCATCTCGCCACGCAGCCGGTCGAGGGTCATGCCATCGCGCCACTGCGCTCTGGGCTTAAGGTGGACGATTGTCTCGGTCATGTTGAGGGGCGCGGGGTCGGTCGACGTCTCCGCTCGTCCGACCTTGGCCACGACGTACTCGACCTCAGGGAACTTCAGCAGCGTGGCGTTCTGACGTGCGGCAATCTCGGTATTCTGCTCGAGCGAGATGCTCGGGTCCGCGATCGGCATGAACATCAGATCGCCTTCGTTCAACGCCGGCATGAATTCACTGCCGATGCGCGCGGTCAGCGCGAGTGCGCCAACGAACAGCAGCGCGGCTGCCACGATCGTCAGCAATCGATGTCGGAGGGCAGTCTCGAGCGCGGGCTGGTACAGCCATCGCAGTCCACGCATGAGCGGGTTGGCTTCTTCGGCGTGGAACCTGCCGCCGAGCAACAGGCTGCAGAGCACTGGGACGAGCGTGACCGAGATGACCGTGGCCGCGAGCACGGCGAATGTCTTGGTGAACGCCAATGGGTGAAACAGCTTACCTTCCTGTCCCGTCAGGGCGAAGACAGGAATGAACGCCAGCAGGATGATCGCCATCGAGAAGAACACCGGGCGGCCGACGAGCCGCGTCGACTCGCGCACTGTCTCCCAAACACGCGAACGATCGCGAGGGTCGACGCCGCGCTGTTCGACGAACCGGAACGCGTTTTCCGTGACGACGATGCCCGCGTCGACCAGCACGCCAATGGCGATCGCGATGCCGGCGAGGCTCATGATGTTCGACGAGATGCCGGCGTAGTACATGCCGAGGAAGGACATCAGCACCGCCAGCGGCAGCGGCAGCGTCACGATCAAGATGGAGCGGAAATGCATCAGGAAGATGACGTGTGCGAGCGTCACCAATGCGATCTCCTCGAAAAGGGCGGTACGCAGCGTGCCGACCGCTTGTTCGATCAGCTCCGATCGGTCGTAGAACGGCACCACGGTCACACCGGCGGGTAGGCCCGGGGCAATCTGAGCGATGCGGGCCTTGACGGCGTCGATGACCGCTTTCGTATTCACACCGGTTCGGGCGACGACGACGCCACCAACAGCCTCGTTCGTGCCTTTGACCAGCGATGCCACTCGGAAGGGATTGCCAAGCTGCACGTCTGCCACCTGCTCGACGTACACCGGCACTCCATTCGACGCACCAATGACGATTCGCTTGACGTCGTCGACCGACTGGATCAGCCCGACACCGCGGACGATGAGCCACGCGCCGTTCGACTCAAGCACGTTGCCGCCTACGTTGAGATTGCTGTCGCGGACCGCATTCACGACAGCGCTGAGCGGAAGGTTGTAGGCGCGCAGTCGATTCGGGTTGACGTCGATCTGGTACTGCTGGACGTGGCCGCCGACCGACGCAACTTCGGCGACACCTGGCACCGAGTTCAGCTGGTACCGGATGAACCAGTCCTGCAACGTGCGCAGGTCCCGCAGGGAGTGCGTCGGGCTTTCGACGGTGTACCAGAAGACGTGCCCGACGCCTGTGGCATCCGGCCCGAGTGTCGGCACGACGCCGGCGGGGAGCGACTTGCTGACCAGGCTCATTCGCTCCAAGACACGAGTCCGGGCGAAGTACAGATCGACGTCGTCCTCGAAGATCACGTAGACCATCGAGAATCCGAATGCCGACTGCGAGCGGACCACGCGGACACCGGCGAGTCCCTGGAGGTTCGTCGTCAGCGGATAGGTGACCTGGTCCTCGACCTCCTGCGGGCCGTGTCCGGGCCAGTCGGTGAAGACGATCACCTGGTTATCCGAGAGATCCGGGATCGCGTCGATCGGCGTGGCACGGAGGCCCCACCACCCCCAGCCGGCCAGGCCAAGGTACAGCACGATCACGATGAAGCGGTGCTTCAGGGCAACGTCAATGAGGCGATTGATCATGAGCCACGACACTCGTCATGTCGCACGCATGCGCGCGCGAGCCTACATGCTCGGACTTCGTGCCCGAGCAGACACACGACGACTGTGAGTGGCTAAACGAGAAAGACGGAGAGGAGGACGTGACGTGGAACCGGCGGGATCGGGAGCGGTGCGTCCGTTCGCCAGCCATCGGTCAGGACAAGTGTCGGGGTGCTCGCCGGGAGCACGACAGCGGCGCCGAGAACGGCAGCGGAAATCGCCGCGACAACCGTCGGGTTCGAGGAACTCGACTGACCGCGCTCGGACGCGGCGCAGCACGCGTCCGCCTGCGCCTGGTTGACGACTCGTTGTGAACCGGATTCGTGTGAGCCGCCCTTGTGCATCGGGCACTCGCCGCCCTCGGCACAGCAGGCCATCCGCGCCTCAGGCGTGGCCGCCCATCCTGCGCACATGGCTGCGTTCCCGGCGATCAACGCCAGGCTCAACGCACCTGTCGAGAGGCGCCGCACAAGACCCATCTGACGTCTAGGATGCTCGACCGCAGACTACGTGTCAAACCGTGCGGCAGTCGGTGCCTGCGAATTCTTGACCTTGGAACAGTTCCAGGGCGTAGGGGTAGGCTCAGGAGGTTCGTATGCATGGGCGCTGCTCGAAGGCCGGAACATCAACGGTGGACTTCGCATTAGCTTTTGATTGTGCCGCGAAGGCGTCACCGTAATACGCGAGCCGGCGCCGCGGTGGCCCGCGCTCGCGCAAAGACTGATATCGAGCTCGAGGCACGTGGCTCCTGCCGCTATTTCACCTCTCCTGGACGGGCCTGAACGCGTGGGCGAGATCGTAAGCAGCGACATTGCGTCCGAGGTCGACACCCGCTTCACTCGAGCCGCGATAGTGGAAGCCAGCCCATGCGCGCGCGTTCACGATTTCGGTGCGCAATTGCGCGGCGGTGTCGAAGTGTCGACTTGCATTCAAGTTTCCGGCTGGACCGGTCGCGTCGAACCCGTGAATGTCGACGTTGATTTGATCAGTCCCGAAGAACACGGTCAGGACTTCAGCGATCGCCGACGTGATCGAGCCGTGTGCGCCGGGATACTCCGGGTGGTTGGGTGTGGCGACCAACGGCCGCCAGCCGACTTCTTCAGACGTGGCGGGATTCCCGTCTACGAATCCGGGCACGGGCCCGAAGCCGTCGTTGGTCACGGCAAATGGATCTATTGCCGTCACTGGACGCCAGAACAAAAATTCGTACTTCCAGTGCATGACGGATATCTGCGCATCGGCACCGACGACGTTGATCATCGCCAGCAGTCGTGCCGTCTGAATGAGGTCGAGTGCCCGAGTAGTCGACAGATCTCGGCCCAACCGGTTGTATTGCCGGATGACGTTGGCAGTCCAGAACCGGGCAATCGCAGTCTGTGGCGCGGTACGGGTGCCGCTGGTGATTGCCCCGTACACCCACACCTCGTTGAAATCATCGACCCATCGCTGGCTGGTGAGCGACGGAGGCGCCGGAGGTCGAAACTGGTCAATGTCGCGCAGCACGAACGGCCGCACCGACCCGACCCACGGCGTCTGTGGCGCGGCGAAGGCTGGCGGCGTGAGGCGCCATACGCCCGGTCCGGGTTCCTTTGTCGGGAACCCGGAGCTCACGGCGATGGGTGTCAAACGCCCGTCGTGCCTCCGCAATTCGATGATCTCTTTCGCAGCCGTCCGTCCCGTTGCCAACCCTTTCAGCTTGGCGGGCCCGTCCGGAATCAGCGCGAGTGCCTCGTCGTGCGAGGCATCGAGTGACGACGCGTGCGCAGGAAAGTAATGACGCAGCGTCACGTAGGCAGCCTCGATGACCGCCGCGTCGGTCGACGCGCCCGGAGGCGACGCGATGGGATGCCCATACGGTTCGTATCCCTCCTCCAACGCGACGACGGCGTCGTAGACAGCGGCCGACACGTACGCCATGTAGATCAAGCCTTCGTTTTGAAAGGCTCCCGATCCAACCACGGTGTCCTCGGCAATCCTGTTCCACTGCTGCGCGGTGTTGCCCGGCGGCAGCTCAGCGCGCGCGGTGAAAGACAGAGCGCTGACGATTGAAACGGTTGCCACACTGCGCGTGAGCCACGCTGGCAGCGTGGAGTTCGCTCGCCGTATTGTCATGGTTCATTCCTCCTTGGGTCGTTGGCGGTAGCGCCGGCACCAGTAGATCAGCTGACGTGTGCATCGTCCGCTCGACGGCGGCGCGCAGGAGACTTGCCGGGACGGCCGCGAAGCCAAGCTGCCTCAGGGACAGGAGTTGAAAATCAGTGCTGTCCCAGGCCTGGCGCATCACGCCATGCCCGTCGTGCCAGCCGCGGGGTAAGAGCAGATGCGCGAGCTCGTGGGCATCACGGCTCCGAGCACCTGCTGCGCGGAAACCCGATACGTGAACATTGCACGCAGGACACTCGGGTAGACACGGCGGCAACATTTCGGCGGACGCCACCCGCGCGCGTCGCATTCCCCAGGACCCAAGCACGCCGCGTGTGTTGTTGCTGCTGAACTCGTCTGTCGTTATAAGAACCCTGAGGGGCGCCGAGGAATCGCGTTCGGGCTTCTGGATCCATCCGAGGTGGACTCGACTTGCACTGAAGATCCTGGACGCCTCCTTCTGCGCGGCCCCCACCAGCCGATCCGGCACTCCCGCGGCGTTGCCGAGCTCGACGTTAAGGGTTAAAGGCTCGGCGCCGGGAGTCTGGTAAGCTACGAGCACACTGGCGACCAGCAGATACACGTGTGCGTCCAGAGAGCCTCCGCACTCCTTTGTGTGAGTGCGTTACAGGAGGCGAGAAATGCGGGCGCGAACTGTCATGAGCCGTCGAACGACGACGGGGCAGTGGCGTTCACGGGCAAGTCGCTGGTGCACCAGCCGTGGGCGGGCGGACTGGGCGCGGGTACAGCACACTAACCCCTTGGGACGATTGTGGGATCTGGACGAGCCGCTCGGATCTCGGCGCTCTAGCGCGCCGCGCTAGCGCGCCCACCCGACGAACGCGCTGTCTTCTTGCACGAGGGGTGTGGCGACGACGCGGCGGTGCGGCAGGAAGTCGAGTCGTTGCTGCAGTTCTGAGAGCGACTCGCATCTATTCCTCGAGACGCCCCCAGCGGCGCTCGTCGGAGCGCTACGCCGCCTCGATGGAATGAGTCAGATGCCGGGCCGCGACTTCGGCCCGTACCTGATCCTGGCGCCGCTCGGCAAAGCGGGCAGGGGCGAGGTTTACCGAGCTCGTGACACTAGGCTCGATCGCGAGATGGCGCTCAAATTCCTGCCGCCGCACTTCATCGCCGAACCGGAGCGTCGCGCGCGTTTCGCACGTGAGGCGCGGTTACTCGCCACCCTGAATCACCCACACATCGGCGCGATCTACGGTGTGGAGGAGGCAGACGG